>DAOUPA010000196.1 GCA_030626405.1 Planctomicrobium sp. | reverse complement strand
TCTTTCTGTACTTCTCGATGACATCGCCACATGAGCCAGTTGTCCCGTCCGAGCAATTTCGCGGGAAGAGCGGTATCGCACCGATTGCCGACTTCGTGATGGAAACCGACTGGTCCGTCGGTCAGGTGATCAAAGCGATAGACGATGCTGGCATCGCCGAAAACACCATCGTCATTTTCACCGCCGACAATGGGCACTCGCACTACACTGGTTGGGATGATCTCGTGAACGCCGGTCACATGCCGAGCGGTCAGTATCGAGGACACAAAGGAGACATCTGGGAAGGTGGTCATCGTGTGCCGCTCGTTGTTCGCTGGCCTAAGCACATTCTGGCGAATACGAGTAGCGATCAAATGATTAGCCTGACTGATCTCTACGCGACATGCACTGACATCGTCGGAGCGAAACTAACCGAGGACGGAGCCGAAGACAGCCTCAGCTTCCTGCCAGCGTTGCTCACGAAAACAAACAACAACGCCCGCACCTCACTCGTCAGCCATTCGAACCACGGCGAGTTCGCCTACCGCGATGGCCCCTGGAAACTCGTCTTCCGCAAAAGTGGTCGCAACGTCCCACAATCGCGCGGCAAACCCACCATCGCTGAGTTATACAATCTCAAAACCGACATCGCCGAGCAAAACAACCTCACCAAAGAACACCCTGAAGTTGTTGAGAGAATGACAGCAAAGTTCAAATCGCTCATCGCAAGTGGCACAAGCCGAGTCGGTCAGAAAGCCACCAACGACACCGACGTCCACTTCGAAATCACCCAGACCGAACGCTGGGGACCGGCAATTAAACAGAAGAAAAAGTGAGCCAACGAAAACGTCAGGTACTACCGACGGAATCAACCTTGATTTTGTGAGTGTCACTCGTCGGCAATTGCAGATTCAGGATTTGGGCATTTCACACAACTCAATTGTCCCGCCGTGCTGAACGACCGGATGATCTTTGAGTAGCGCGTGTAATTTTACTGGATCGCCTGAGTCAAACCGCATGAACCCAACGACGCTCTGGGTTGTCTCGGAGACCATCTTCTGACCAATCATCCGCCGCGTGCCCATCTCGCTGCCCCCTTTGAACATGCCTGTTTTTATTGCGACATCAATAAAACGATCCCACTCATCGGTGCCCGGTGAGGAGTCAGTGTTATTGTGAATCAGAGCGATGTATTGCATGTCTGCGTTGAGTCAGAAGGGTTGTGATAAAGTTTCACGGCATTTGCTTAGACTGCGTAGGGTGGGTGAAGCAATCCGTTGATGGAATGGTGGGTTACGTTCTCGATTTACTCGATTAAGATTCGTTGATTTCGTCCACGATTTATTGCGTAACCCACCATTCTCATGGATCGACGAACTCCACCCACCCTACGTCACTGCGTTTTCGCGTTTCATTTGCGAGATCCATTCATTCGGCGATGCATAAACATCCGCATGAGGCCAGTTAGCGTTTGATTCGATTTTCCAAGTTAGATGGACGCAGGCGATTGGCGCTGAAGGATCGTCAGTTGCAAACAAGAATTCATTATGATCGGCGTCGCATCGTCCAATTACGCGCAATTCACATCCAGCAAGTCGATGCCCAATTGGCATTTCCCGACATAGTTCCGCGACAAGGCCGCTTGCAATTGTTTGGCCGGACTCAATCTCGGCCTGTATTTGACCGCCCTCGATTGCATCTGGATCAGCATCGTTGGTTAAAGCCGACCAAGGTGCTAGCCATTCAAAGTCAGTTGGAAGTTCAAACATTCTTTGAGTCGGATAACTTGGTGATAGACAGCATTGGATCCTGTCTCATGCGGGATAATTTCTGTAAATCATGGGATGGCCTGACGTCTTCCCACTTTTCCATCATTGTTGATTGATGCATGAAACGTTGTCAACTTACCTGCAAGCCTTCCACCGACTTCGTCGATTCAGGTTGCAGGGACCACCCCGTGGTCGATTCATTTTTCAGCGACGAAATTCTATAACGAACCTTAGCAGCAGTATCTTATTACCAACTCAAAGGAGTTACTTGTGCGAGAGATTCATACGCGACGTTACAAGACGTCTTCAATTTCGAACCTCACTTCGATTTGTTTCACGGTGCTTGCGCTGAATCTGTTTCTGTTTGCATATCAACTTCCAGCAGAGGATTGGCCCCAATTGCGGGGGACGGATTCGCGGGGGGTTGCTGATCATCCGGACTTGCCGGATCGTTGGAGTGAAACCGAAAACGTTCTCTGGAAACAGCCGATTGCTGGACGTGGTTGGTCGTCGCCGATTATCACCGGCGGGCGTGTTTACGTGACGACTGTCACGCGCGACGAAGGGACCGGGGAAGCCGCGAAGCCGGGACTTTACTTCGGTGGAGATCGAAGGAAGCCGGAGGAGATTGTTCACAACTGGAAGGTGCTTTGCTTTCAACTCTCTGATGGAAAAGAACTCTGGCAGCGAACGCTGCATCGTGGCAAACCGCAAACACCGCGACATATCAAAAACAGTTATGCCTCAGAAACTCCCGTCACTGATGGCAAACACATTTATGTTCTCTTCGGAGATGTAGGACTGTTCTGCCTAACGGTCGATGGTGATCCGATCTGGTCGAAAGAGTTACCCCCCTGTAAAACGCGATTTGACTGGGGAACTGCCGCATCTCCTGTCCTGCACGAAGACCGGCTCTACTGGGTCAGTGACAACGAAGACGAATCCTTCGTCGAAGCACTCGACAAAACGACCGGCGAACAGATCTGGCGGGATGATCGCGACGAAAAAAGTAACTGGGCGACACCATTCATCTGGAAGAACGCCCAACGAACAGAGATCATCACGCCTGGGACAGGCAAGATTCGTTCTTATGATCTCGATGGAAAACTGCTGTACGAACTGGGTGGTGCGTCGAGCATTACAATAGCGAAGCCGTACACTGCTCACGATTTATTGTACGTTTCGTCAGGTTACATCCTCGACAAAAATAAACCTCTTTTCGCAATTCGTCCCGGCGCAACCGGAGATATTTCGCTTCATGAAAACGAAACCTCGAACAGTTCAATCGCCTGGTGTCAAAAACAGGCTGCCCCTTACAACCCCACAACGATTGTTTACAAAGACATGTTGTATGTGCTGTATGACCGCGGCTTCTTCGCCGCATTCGATGCCCGAAGTGGGAAGCCAATCTACGAAAGGAAGCGCCTTCGTAATGGTCGAGCGTTTACGTCTTCACCATGGGCTTCAAACGGGAAGATTTTCTGCCTGAACGAATACGGCGAAACCTTCGTCATCAAAGCGGGTGCCGACTACGAACTGTCGCACATCAACAAACTCGAAAGCGAACAACTCTGCATGGCGACTCCTGCGATTGTTGATGGGAAAATTTTGCTCAGAACCGGCGACGCTCTTTATTGTATTGGGAAGCGGTAAATCCGATTCGCCTGCAATGTCATCACTCAGCCTTCTGAATTTGATTGGTCACCTGCAATTCGAACTGGTCATCCACACTCGTTGTTCCGTCCGGCCAGGTGATGCGAATTTCTTTGATTTTGTCGTTCTCGCCCAGACCAAAAGTCACTGGGAGTTCTGATTGGGAAAGGTAGCTTTTTGTAGGCGTAACTCGGCGACGGAGCACTTTACTTTCTAATTCGACTTCGACCAACGCACCGATGGCGTATGGATTTGAATTGTCGCGGCGTAGATTGAAGCGTATCCAGTTGTGTTTTAACTCTTGATCGTTTCGTAATAGCCTTGGTTTCTGACCGGTGGTGGCGATGACGACATCGAGGTCGCCGTCGCCGTCGATGTCGGCATAGGCAGAACCGCGACCGACGAGTGGGCGCGTGAAATCTTCTCCGATCACATCTTTCGGAACTTGAAGGAACTCGGTGTCGAATTGCGACCCGCAATTCCAGAAGAGTTGTGGAGGTTGCTCGTAGAACTGGCTTGGCTGTACGCGATTGATGTCTTTTTCCAAGTGCCCGTTCGAAGCGAACAAGTCGAGCCGACCATCGAGATCATAGTCGAAGAAGAAGACGCCGAAGGTGAGGCTCAGTCGCGTCGTTGGTCCCAAGCCGCTGGAGATCGCTTCGTCTACAAACTGCATCGCGTTATCGCTTGCGACGTAAAGGGCGGTCATTTCATTTGAGAAGTTGCCAATGGCAACGCCGAGAGAATCGTTGTTTCGGAAGTGTGCGGCGTCGATTCCCATCGCTCCGCGTGCCGTGCCGTTCATGTCAAATGCGACGCCAGCGAGCGTCCCGATTTCTTCGAATGTTCCATCTTGTTTATTGTGAAACAGAAAATTCTGCACCGTATCGTTCGCAACCAGAAGATCGAGCCAGCCATCGCCGTCGAAGTCGTCCAAGGCAACACCAAGGGATTTCGACATCGGGACATTCGACGCCGGATTCCGCAAATGCAGCCCTGCCTGTTCTGCGACTTCTGTGAATGTTCCGTTTCCTTCGTTTCGAAACAGGTACGGAAACGTTCCTTCAAAGTTTTGTGGCCGACCATACGCGCGGTCACCACCAGTGAGACGAAAGTCCTGTGCGAGATCGAATTCTTTTGACCATTTCACGTAATTACAAACGAACAAATCCAGGTCACCGTCGTGATCGTAGTCGAACCAACCGGTGCTGGTTCCCCATTCCTCGTCCGTTCCGCTCACGCCTGCCGATTCAGTCACATCGCGAAACTTTCCTTCTCCTTCATTGTGAAAAAGATGATTCTTGCCGACGGCGGTGATGTACACGTCAACGAGTCCGTCTCCATCGTAATCCCCACAGGCAACGCCCATTCCGTAAAGGGAAACATCAAGCCCCGACCCGGCGGTCACGTTTTCGAAGTTGCCTTTCCCATCGTTGCGGTAGAGTCCCATCAACGCTGGTTTCTCAACAGATTCGCCTGCGTATTCAGACCAAGTTTGCGAATTGATGAACAGTAGATCCTGATCGCCGTCATTGTCGAAATCATAAAAGGCGCAGCCACCACCCATTGTTTCCGGCAACAGCTTTTGTCCACGCGCTCCGCTTTCATGAATGAAGTCGATCCCGGCTGCGTCGGTGGTGTCTGTGAATGTGACATTCGGAGCGGTTGCTTCGCTGGTTTCTCGAACTTCGACCTTTGCTAGTTTAGATTCCTTCAGAGGCGGCTCTTTATCAGGTCGCGTCATTACGAAAATCACTGGAATGATGATCATCGCCATCAGAGCGAACACGACCAGTGACCACTTAAAAGCAGTGCCAACAATGGCATCGTCGCCCTCTTCGTCTGGCTCGTTCTCAGTGTTTTGATTTTCATTCATGGTGAGGTTCATTATTGAATTTGAGTGCGTAGGCTGGGACTCGCCCCAGCATTTTCAGACCAACGTCGAACGCGGTGCTGGGTTACGCAAAAGGCTAACCCAGCCTACAAAATAATCGTTTCTCTTTGATCACTTCGAATCTTCAAGAGCGTTTCGATCAGTCCCCGGTGGCAGTAAGCGGTAGATAACGACTGCTTCGGCGGCGTGGTTGGCTGCGGGATATTTCTCTCTGGCGAGTCGAACGGCGCGACCTTTGGCGTTGTCGTCTGGCTTGTAAAGTTCGTGAAGCTTGCGGTGGTGTGCTGCCTTTTCTGTGTCACCTAACTCTGTGTATAACAACTGTAAGTTGTGGTGAGCGGAGAGGTTTTCGGAGTCGATCGCGAGCGTCTTTTCGAACTCGACGACAGCCTCTTTCCAGAGTTGTTCAGCTTCGTCCTCGCGTTCTTGGCTTGATCGTTTTTTTCCTAAATCGAACAAAGTCTGACCGAGCAGATTGATCACTTCGAAATCGAGACTGAAGTCGAAGTCACGTTTCTGCATTTCTGCCGTTCGGTCACTGAGCACACTCCGCAAGTTTTGAATCGCTGCGTCGAGTCCTCCTTGCTGGCGGTTGACCACTCCGCTCATCCAGGCCCATGTCCAGCGCGGGTATCCATCTTCCTCAGCGAATTCGGAAGCTCGTTGTAATGCCACGACCGCGGCGTCGACTTGGCCTTCACGGTTCAGAACGCGCGCAAGATTAAGTGGTCCATCCCAGCGGTTGAGTTTTTCAACTTCGGCAAACGCATCGGCTGCCTGTCGCAGTTCAGCTTTTCCTTTCAGGAACAGGCCAATGCCGTAGTCATTCCAACGTTGCCAGAGCGGGAAGTCGACCGGTTCGTTTGTGACCTTCTCGTCGACACCTTGCACCGGGAATGTCACACGATCAACCGCTAATGTTGCAACCGGCAAGTTGTTGACGTACGGCTCGCCCGGTTGATGTCCACGAATCAGTAACCCGATTTTCGCGCTCTCTTTATCAACGAACTCCATGTATTCCTGATCGAACTTGCGGTAGTGCAGCTTCACTTCGACTTCTACCGGAGCGTCGAGTTTCTCTGGAAGTTGAAGTTCGTAATGCACAGTTTGACCGGCACCTGGTGGAATCTGATGATCATAAAGCGGCGTAACAATGTCTTGCGGGTTCCGACGATTGATGCGATTCCCATCCTTATCGAGCATGAAGACGTTGACGAAATGGCTCCACGGGTCGACTTTGTTCTGTTCCTTCGGGTCAATTGCTCCGCTTTTTCCGATCACTTTTCCGTTCGAAGTGACCGTCACTTCCAGCCAGACTTCATTCGAGTCGACTGTTCCTTGCGTAAACAAATGACCGAGTTTCAAAGTTCGAATGACCGTTTCCAGCAAGTACGTTTCGCCGGGAACCAGTGTTGGAACCTGAGGCCGGAGCGGTGCGATCAATTCCCCGTCAATCTCTCCTCCTTTGCGGAGTCCGAACAAGTCAACGCGTATTGCTCCTTCGCGGAATTCCTGATGCGCCTTCACTGTGTCGTCATTTCCCATCAACCAGGCGAGGCCAGTATTCGCAGACGGAAAAAGATGATCGTGGATGCTGAGTTCCTCAGCATCGGCAAAGAACCGTGCGCCGAAATCATCGGACGGCTCCAGTGGCATGTGGCAACCACTACAGTTCAGTTCGGCTTTCGGTGGATAGTAAAAACTTCTCGCCCCATGTCCAGAAACGCCACTCAGCAAGTAGTTGTCGTAGTGATTCTGTCCGCGCAGAAATGCCTTGTAGTGATTCAATTCATATGGCAAATGCACCTTATGGCAGGTCGAACAAAACTCTGCTGTCTTGTGGAACGGTTTCAGAAACGTCTTATTATGAAACGATGGCTTCGCCTTAATGAGTTGATTGTTGATCCATTGCAGAATTTCATTTTCACTGTATGCAAACGGATAATGCTGCGGTTCTTCAATCGTGTAATCCGCGTTTCCTTTGTTGCTATTCACATTCGTAATTGCGTGACAACTGGTACAGGTAATGCCTGCGTGTGCAGTGGAATGATTAACGAGATCGAAGTCAGGATCGTCAAATGCACCACTGAAAAACGGCACCGGATCGTGGCAACCAGCACACCAACGTGCCGCCTGAACGTTGCCGTCTCGTGCCAAGGCTACTTTGCGCGTTTCATTCACACTCGCCAGGTATGGTGGATTGTTGAAGGAACTGAAACGGTGGACGCTTTTCGCCCAACCAGCATGAACGTCCTCATGGCAGCGCTTGCAGTATTCATCATTCATGAGCGATCTCGCAGGAATGAACTTGCCACTGGCGGTCCGCGCGAGTGATGGCTCGAAGTATTCTGCGCCTGATTTGGGGCCTTCTGCGAACCAGTTTCGTGGATCTTGAAATTGCCCCCAAACCATCAGTCCGACAGCGACAACAACAAAGCCCACATAGCTGGCAGCATATCGCCATTTGATTCGCGGACCGACCAAACGATGTAGCCAATAAAGCCACACAGCCACGACGGGACAGATCACATGCAGCCAATAAACAATCGAGCGAGTGAGCGGATGTTTGAGATCAAATCCGCCAGCACGGGTCAGCAACACACCTGAAACAAGAACAGCAATTGAGATCACAAACAGCGCGTAGCCAATTTTCACCGCGCGGCGATTGCGGCGTTTCCTGCCTAGCAAGAGATGAGAAGTCCCAAACACCAGAAAGGGAATAATGAACAACAGTCCTAACGCAAGGTGTCCAAGGAACATCCATTGATAAAAATAATCCTGATAGGTGTTCCCTGTGAACCATTCCAGAGCCGTAATCGCTACCAGATAAACAGAATTCGCGACAAGCAATGCCACCATGGCAAAGAGGATGTACAACAGCTTCCGCATGCGGGGCGTAATGGTCCCGACAATACGACGTTTTGGCGGCGCAGGAGTTGTGGGTGGAGTGACCGAATCGGACATGGATGTTGATCTCAGTTCATACTGTGAAAGAGCAATCTCAACGCGCAGCGACATGCTGCTGGTTTTATCCGTCGAGAAAGTGAAGAAGAGTCAGATTTCTTCAAACAGTGAATTGAGGAGGTCGTTCGAGAGTATCTCGATGTCCGGTTAGAGCGGATTCATCGTTGTGTTGCCAGCGTAACATGTTGCATGAGAATGCGTCGCGCTTGGCAGCAATCAGAATCAGCAGCGAGTCGTTCGTATTGAATTCGATTTCAAACGGTGTTGACTGCATCGGATTGAATGGGACTTGTCGACACTGCGGTCCAGAACATGCTGGCGTCGGCACATTCTGAATTGGTGCTGATGGTGAAGTCGCGACATCGCTGCTGGAATGTGGCTGCATCGTGCTGCTTGCATCAGTGGAATCAGCGAGCCAGTCGCCACAACTGGCGAGACCTTCCCCGGACATTGTTATCACAAAAATGAAAACAATGATAATCAGCAGAAAATGTTTTGAAACTCGGTGCATGAATTGCGAAATGAAAAGAACTTTCTGAAGCAGCGCTCCGCCGCTCACTTAAAGTGTGCGACGAACGCTTAACTCATTATGCACTCGTCATCGACAGAAATCCAGTGAATCTACGCGAAACCGCTCAGCATCACCCCGCAAACGTACGCGAGCGCAGCAGCAATACCTCCGACGAAGAGAGTTTCCATGCCGGAGTAAAACCAGTGATGATCAACGAATCGAGACTTCGTGGTCCCGACCAGAAAGAATGCAACGCCTGTTAATGCTGTACTAATCAAGTATGGCTGAGCAGAGATTTCTATTCCAACAAGAGACACCAAAAACGGTAGCAACGGGATTGTGCCGACGACGATAAACGCGATCAGTGTCGTTGTCGCAGCTTTCCAGGCAGAGATGGGCGTCAGTGAAAGACCATGCTCTTCCTGGAGCATGGTCTCGACCCAACGTTTCTTATCATCCGTAATGACATCAACGACTTGATCGAGTAGCTCGCCTTCGAAGCCTTTCTGCAGGAAAATCTGGCGGATTTCCTCGCGTTCACCTTCCGGTACTTTTTCGATGTGTTGCTGTTCCATCAACCGCAGCTTCGCCAGTTGCTCTTGCTCGGCACGCGTCCCCATGAAGTTACCGGCTGCCATGCTGAAGCCATCGCCGAACAGATTTGCGATTCCCAGAATGAGTACAATACTCGACGAGAGACCGGCGCCCGCAACACCGGAAACGACAGCAAAGGTCGTGACTGCTCCATCAATCGCTCCGTAGATGAAGTCCTTGAGATAAGAAGGCTGGTTCTGCTGCGCGAGACGTTCTTCAATCATTCGCGGAGCATGTGAGTGCTCCAGCGGTTGTGGATTCTGTTTGTGCTCAGATTGAGGATCGTTCATGATGCCGTTGAGTTCTCCCAAAATTGTTTAGCTGTTTCACGGAGCGCCCCGCCACACAACGTTTTTTCAATTTCTGTTGTAATTCAAACAATCACTCCGCAGCCAGTTCCAAGCTTGCCCACAAAGTCGGATCGCTTTGAAATGGAAATTCCTCGCCAACTGTAAAGAACTGCTTACCGAGTTCTCTATCGTTCACACTAATGTAAAACCCCATTCGTGAGTACGCGTCTGGATCGAACCCGTAGAGTGACTCCGTGGGGAACCAGACCGAAACGGTGTAGCCGGTTTCGTCTGCTTCGCTCTCAATGAGAATCGCTTCTTCATCAACTTCTGGCGCATCTTCACCTGCTCTGGGAACTGGAAGTTGCTTGATGATCGGCGACATCCCATCCGCGCCCTCTCCAATCGGTAGCAAGCAGAAATAATGACAGTATCGAGATGCACGGTGAATGTTTTGCGTATCGCGCGTATCAAGCCAAAGCTGAACACCATCGGATTTCTGCACGGAATCAGGCGAATAATCCGGCCAGTCGGTTTTTCCAGAGACGGTCACTGAAATCACCAGTCCGTTCGAATTCCAGGCCATCGACAGACGTGCAAAATCCAAGGTGCTTTCCATGGACGAAGGGAACGGAACCTCCGCCGTTTTCGGTAACTTCAGCAACGGCGCCTTCGCGCGGGGGAGCTTGTCGATTCGAGAAATCGGAATCGAATATCGAAACAAAAATGGAGATGGAACAAGACTCATCAAAGTGCGTCCGTTGGGAGAAACTGCTGCGCATAACTTGCGAAGAGCGTCAGGCCGAGATTAAAAGCATTGAATAAGGCATGAATGATCACCACGGAAATGAAGCTCCGGCGACGTTGATAGACCACGCCCAGAATCAAAGCCAGTGGTAACAGGCCGAGGGCATCCGGGAACCCATGCACGGCAGCAAATATGACCGCCGTCCCGATAATCGCCGGTTTGACACCGACCCAGCGAACGAGCCAGGACTGCAATATCACGCGGAACATCAACTCCTCTTTAATGGGGGCGACAATTACGGCAGCAATCGCGATCCCGACGAATTCGGATCCAATTCCCTGCTCTTCCAACAGTCGAAGAAATGGATGCAATGTTTCAGTCGAGCGGAACGGAAGTGTCGCCACAATCACCGCAAACACTGGAACAAGCGATGCCACAAACCCCAGAAATCCATCTTTCACTTGCCCAATCCGGTCGTCTCCCCGAAAGCCAAGTCGGGACATGCCAGTCCGCCGATTCGTCATGGATATGAGAATCATGATGAGAACCATGCTGGCAATCACACCTTCTGAAATGGATGCCATCACCTGATCCATGCTGAATTGTGTCTGCGGAGGTCTCGTTTGAAACAGAAGCCAGAGGCACATCGCGATGTAGGCCAAAGTCAACACCGCTGCAAATGGTGGAACCGGAGCCAAGTCGGACCGAAACCGTTTTGGCAATGCAGGTTTCCCAGAATGAAGATTGAGAAAGCCCCAAACCCAAATGGCACCACTGCCTACGTACAGCGGCAGCGGGGCCATTACAGCCAGTCCGAGGATGAGTTCAGGTAAATTCATGCGTCTCTACTTGCAGACAGAATGATCGCCACCCAACTCAATTGGGTGGCGAAACGACCATTTTTATCGACTTTCTTCACTCATTCTACCTCAGAAATAACATCTCAAACTTCCCACCTTGCGCAAATCTCGCGTCACACGCAACCAATTCCTGATTCACTTCCCTTAGCTCTCGACCCCTTGTCCTTCGACCCGCTGGGAAATTCGTTCCACAATGGTAGACTTCTCGGTCAAAGACTGCTATCAAATGCAGGTTGACGGAAATTTGGAACTCAATTTACATATTCTGAGGAGTAGAGAAACAATG
>DAOUPA010000686.1 GCA_030626405.1 Planctomicrobium sp. | reverse complement strand
GCCAGCCATCCGATGAAGTTTGCAATCGGCATCGGCTTGTTTTTTCTGATCGGTGGGGCGACGATGGTCAGCATGCTCGGTGGTCCCATGTGGTTCAACATCTCTGATCTCCTGCTCGCATATCTTCCAATGGGATACATCGGAGGGATCCTTGCCCGCGAAAAGAAACCTTTGACGGCATAATGAGTCGCCGCACATGAGTTGCGGAACCTTGCATTTCCTTAAAATCTATGTCGTTCTCCGGCACATTTATGAAAGGTTCAGAATCTTGGAACTCCCACCTCAGGTTCAAGCTCTCGTTGATGCCATCTCCGCTTTACCAGGCGTCGCTGCCTGCTTCTGCGGTCCGAAGCCATTGGCGGAGATCGAAACTAGCGACCTTTCGCTACCCGGCGAGTTTGGCGATTTACCGCAAGCAGCCATCATTCGCACGAATGGCGGACGTGAGAATGAAGTGATAATCCAAACTGAAGTCATTTTTGATCGTTCTTTAAATGCGTGGTTGAGCATTGAATTTCTTGCCTGGTGGGTTCGTGACTGGGGCCGAAGTGGTCACGAAATCCAAATGAGACCAATGGCGTTGCCCCCCCAGGCGTATGAGATACAACTCGGTCGCACATTGAAATTCTTCATTGAGTATTTCGTCATCGAAGATGGAAATTCCTACGACAAAACTCTCGAAATCATCGGTAAAATGGGCGAAGACATTACGTCGAACTTTGAACTCTACAAAAAGTGTTTTGAGAATCCGGCTGAGTTCACAGGCGATGCAGAGAGCATCTAGTGCCTTGCCAGACTTCAAGAGAGGGATCATCAATACGAATTCCGCACGCCGTTATCGTGCACTTCGCATTCCCTCAGTGACCAAGGACCAGACTCAACGGAGAGTCACTCAACGAGCGGGTTAGGCATGCTGGCCTTCCATCCCCAGCCCCCCCGACGAAACCGAGGATGTCATCGAGAACTTTCGGGCATTCCTCAAAGAGAACGAGGGAGAATTGCTTAAGCTTGCACCTGGAAATCATCGAGCATTACACTCTGCAAACTGGTCTCGCATTTGCATTGTCTCAGAGTGTCAACGAAAAGCACACTTCGCAACGGGAAGCGTGACATTTTCGCACATTGTGTGCGGAAACTCGTCGCACTCAATTGAAAATTCACCGAGAGTTAAAACGATGATTGACGTGAAACGAATTCTGTTCCCAACCGACTTCAGCGAGAGCGCTGAACATGCCAAAACGTATGCCTGTGATCTGGCAAATCGTTTTGACGCGCAGCTGCACACGATACACATTATCCACAACGCGGCACTGGAAGTCCCTGATTTTGGGATGGGACTCGCTTTTCCCGCTTACGTTGAAAACCTTCCCAAACAGCGACAGGAGCTGATTCAAGCGGCCCTGGAATCGCTGAAAAAAGGGATGGCAGAAATAACGAGCCTGGAGAAAGAAGTCATTTTCGAAGTTCAATTCGGGATGCCGTTCACCTCGATACTTGAGTACGCAACCAAGCATGAAATCGATATGATTGTTCTCGGCACACACGGACGTACGGGTTTGTCACATGTACTTTTGGGCAGCGTTGCTGAGCGAGTCATTCAGCGTGCGAGTTGCCCGGTGCTCACTGTGCGGCTGCCAGTCACAGAATAGAGCCGTTTTCTTTAGCTGGTACTCAGAACGTGCTGAGTTCCACGCAGAGAACGTGAACATCACTACAAAGAGTACTTCTTGAAGTCTAAATCATCTTCAATCTTATCATGGAGACCATCATGGTTGATCAAGTCAAATTAAAAGCGGAATTGGAAACGAAACTTGCCGAACTCAAGACGCGCGTCAGCAATGTTGACAAACGTTTGAGCAGCCCTGGAGAAGCGGACTGGGAGGAGAACGCCATCGCAAAGGAAGACGATGAAGTACTCAACCAGATTGGAAGCGCCACGCAGGCAGAACTAAATGAAGTGCAACTGGCAATCCACCGGATTGACTCAGGCAAGTACGGAATCTGCACGACTTGCGAAAAGCAAATTAGCCCGGAACGCCTGGAAGCCCTCCCCTTCGCAACAAACTGCATCAACTGTGCATCAAGTTAAATGCACGGTTTAAATGCACAGTGTTGGCACAAAAAAACGGTCGTGGCGACCCCTGAAATACAGGTCGCCACGACCGTCATGCTTCGGCACTTTCGCGGTTCGAACGTGCATCAACATATCAAACTCGTCAATCAGTGAAGTCGACGTGAGCGGGCTGCGTCATTCGTTCGATTCCTCCATCATCTCTTGCTCGTAGTTGGGATCTTCTTCAAGCGTCTCTGCTTCCTTATTTCCTTCAACGTCAACATCCGGTGCTCCTCCACAACCGAGCATCGGAAACGACATGGCAAGTAAAAAGAATGGTAGAAGAAATGTTCTCATTGCAATCTCTATCAAAAGGTGGTTTGTAAAAAGTTCGGTTCTCATCCTGACACTCAGCAAGCCTCCTCCGCATGAAACCAGACTCACCGCCTATCATTGCGGCAAGTCTGTTTCTTTCAGGCATGATCGAGCCGATGATTATTAATTAAAAGAGACAGGTTGCCATCGTCACGCGTACATAATCTTCTGAGTGTTTCCATGTCGATATTTTCACTCAGAAACTGCACAGACCCATCAGCCACAGTGACAATAATGCCTCCGACGTGAGCTGAGTAGAGACCGTTATTCATTCCAAAGTTTCCACCGACACCGTTTTGGTTGAGAAGATTTGTCGTATCACCAGTCATGCGAGCGTCACCCGGCTTCCACTTTTTCACAAAGTTTGGTGGATAACGCACGAATGTCAGATTAAACAAGCGTTGATTCGATGGCTGAACACCATTCGTGGGACACCCCATCAACCATCCGT
>DAOUPA010000268.1 GCA_030626405.1 Planctomicrobium sp. | reverse complement strand
TGAATCGTTACGAAACAAACCTCTGCAATACAATGTCCGATGGCGTGCAGCTGATCGAATCGCAATCGATTTCGAACGTCGTTCTGCTCGCCGATTTGTTCCACATGAACATTGAAGAAACCTGCATCGCGCAAGGAATCAAAGATGGTGGCAAGCACATCGGTCACGTTCATTTCGTCGATTCCAACCGCCGGCCAGCAGGCAACGGTCACATGAACTACGAACCGATTGTCGCCGCTCTCAACGAAATCAACTTCACCGCCTACGCCTCTGCCGAAGCCTTTCCCTGGCCCGATCCCAACGCCGCTGCGAAACAGACGATCGAAATGTTTCAAAAGCTGTTCAGGTAATCTGGGTGAAGCCTTTTGCGTAACCTAGCACCACGTTTAATGTCAGATCGAGATGCCGGGACGAGTCTCAGCCTGCGTGCCTGAACTCTCAAAGCATCCCTTTGATGTCAATGAGATGCAGTTGCCGACCATCGTTTCCAGACGGGGCATCGATGCAGACGTAGCGGCTGTTCGGGCTGAATCTGGGATGCGTATCGACTCGCCATTCTCCGGTGTAGGCCTTTGGTAAATGGAAACTTCCGATGTCAACGCGTCGACCTGACTTCACATGATACAGATGTGGCGTCTGCATTCTCTCTGCCCCTTTGGGATACGTGTCGTTAAGAATCCATTCGTTGCCTGGGAGGTAACTCAAGTGCCCACCTGGATCGAGAACACCGTGCCCGATTTCTTTCACATCACCTCCGCCGACCTTGTCTTCAAACAGGAAATCACCCCAATTTGAATTCCCCAGCAGGTTCTTTGATTGTGAAAGAATATGAGTCGAATCGCGCCAGATAAAGTGCGAGGCATACCCATTCGGAATGACGATGCGAATGTCGCTGCCATCTGGGCGAGCGGTGATCAACCGCGTGAGTCGACTTCCGTTCGGATATTGCCAGCGATGCAAGGCGATAAATCGCGAACCATCCGGACTGAACAACAGGTGATTGAAATAGTGTTTGATCCCAGGCTGCTGGTTCGGGATTTCTCCGAGTTGTGAAATCTGCTCCAGCGAGATGATCAGCTTTGATTTGCCTGTCTCCAGGTCAACGTGAAAGATCCCGGTCTCGTTTGGTGCGAGATCATCCGTGTAAGGATCAAGTAGGCCGGTGTAGCCATACCCAGGGCGAACATCTGCGATCCGGCGAAAGTCCGGTGACACCCCAGATTTCCCATCCGGGCTAACGGCATAAACCGGATGGGAAATCGTCCGCCCGTTGCCTGATTCGACATCGAGGATTCGGCAAACGAAGCGGTCACCATCGCGATCATTCCAGAGGATTTTACTTTTGGCCCCGGGAATCCACTGTAACATGCACCCTTGTTGCCAGTTCCAGGCGCGGCTTTCGTCGAGTTCGGTCCAGCGGTCATTTTCTTCGAGATCAACCAGCCCGACCTTGATGATGTCGTCAGCTTTTGGTGATCGATGCTCAAAAGGAACTTCCATGCTCAGCACAAATCGACTCGTCGGATCAAACTGGAGTTTGTCGTAGTAACCGAACCAGTGATGACGAGGCCCCTTTGTAATCACTCGACTTGGCGGAAACGTTGCTTTCTCCGCTGCTGTCAAGAGTTGACCAGAAGCAGCCAGCACCGTGACTGCCATTCCGTTGCGAAGAAAATCTCGACGAGACTGAGTACCTGTAGGCATTTCTTGATCCGTTTCTGGTGAAGTGTGCTTCTGCGACTGATGAGAGTGGATCTTTGAGAGGCTCGAATTCTAGCATAAGCATTTCGCCAGCGAGAACAAAGCACATTGGCGATCATTGATTCTCACATAACTCAAGGCCAGCAATTTTCGTTTCCGGCCTCCTCTGTCTATACTTTCGCAACAGTGAACACTTGTTACGGAATGGAATCGGAATGCCTGCTGCTGATATTAAAATTCGAGGTGCGCGGGAGCACAACCTGCGCAACGTCTCGCTGACGCTACCTCGGAACCAGATGATTTGTATGACGGGTGTTTCTGGGTCAGGGAAGAGTTCTCTGGCGTTTGACACTCTCTATGCGGAAGGTCAGCGACGGTACGTTGAATCACTTTCGACGTACGCACGCCAGTTTCTGGGACAAATGCCGAAGCCGGATGTCGACGCGATCACCGGGTTGGCACCTTCGATTTCAATCCAGCAAAAGGTGACGTCCCGAAACCCTCGCAGTACGGTCGGAACGATCACGGAAATCTACGACTACTTGCGAGTGTTGTACGCGCGCGTCGGGCAAGGGCATTGCGTCGACTGCGGAAACCCGATCACTGCGCAGACGATGGATCAGATCCTGGAGAGTATCCTCACACTGCCAGAAGGGACGAAGTTCCAAATTCTGTCACCGATTGTGCAAGGACAAAAAGGCGAATTCAAAGATCTGTTCACAGGTTTGTTGAAACAAGGATTTTTGCGGGCGCGAGTTGATGGTGAGATCGTCAATCTCTCGGATGACCTCGGTCTCAAGAAACACTTCAAACATACCATTGAAGTCGTCATTGATCGGTTGATCGCAGGCAAAGGTCAGCGGACGCGGCTGGCAGAGGCGATTGAATCGGCGATTTTTCTCAGCAAAGGCATGCTGATCGTTGCGACGGCTGGTGATGCGCCGACGGAGAAACTTTACTCCGCGAAGTACGCCTGCCCTGATTGTGGCATCAGTTATGAACCTCCTTCACCGCAGCTATTCAGCTTCAACAGTCCAATGGGAATGTGCCCTGACTGCACCGGACTTGGAATGCGGCACGACTTCGTGCTGGAGAAGTTGATCTCGAATCCTGGAAAACCGATCTTCAAAGGAGCGACTGAACTGGTCAAAGCGTTCGGGAAGATCGGTCGCTGGCGGCGACACATCTTCAAAGGTGTCGCCGAAGCGATAGAACTGGATTGTGAGCTTCTCTCAGGTTCGTTTCTCAAAACTAAATGGGAAGATATTCCGGAGCAGGCGCAACGGTTGTTTCTCTACGGCATGGGCAAACGACATATCACTTATTCGTGGCGGCATTCCGGAGGAGTCTGGAAACATGGCGGCACCTGGAACGGGTATATCACGGACCTGATCGATGAATTTCACAAAGCGAAAAACCCGATGCGGCGGCGGCAACTCGAAAAGTTCATGGAGGTTGTCCCCTGTCATTCATGTTCAGGAGAACGGCTCAACCCTCAAGCACGTAATGTTCGTATCGGTTCAAAAGCTGTCAGTAAACTAAACGTTGAACCTTACCGTTCATTGCCGGAAGTTTGTGCGTTGTCAGTTGATGATGCCTGTCAGTTCTTCGATCAACTCGATCTCGATTCAACAAAGTCAATGATTGCGGAAGAGGCGATCAAAGAAATTCGCGGTCGTTTGGGGTTCCTGCAAAAGTGCGGACTCGGATACCTCTCACTCGAACGGACGGCTCCAACTCTCTCCGGAGGTGAATCGCAACGCATTCGACTGGCAGGACAAATTGGTTCGGGACTGGTCGGCGTTCTTTATATTCTCGACGAACCTTCGATTGGGCTACACCCACGCGATAATGAGATGTTGCTGGACAGCCTTCTCGATCTTCGCGATCAAGGGAATACGGTCATCGTTGTCGAACACGATGAAGAAACAATGCGAGCCGCTGATCACATCATCGATTTTGGCCCTGGACCGGGAGTTCGCGGCGGCGAAATTGTCGCCCGGGGAACAGTCGATGACGTGATGCAGAGCAAGAAAAGCGTCACTGGAGCGTACTTGTCGGGGCGTCAGGAAATCGAAATTCCTAAGAAGCGTCGTTCCCCAACGAAGAAGAAACTGAAGATCGTTGGAGCGGCTCAGAACAATTTGCAGGACGTCGATGTTGAGATTCCACTCGGCGCGTTCGTTTGCGTCACAGGCGTCAGCGGTTCTGGAAAAAGTTCGCTTTGCAACGACATTCTCTGGCAGGTTCTCAATAAAGAACTCAACAAGGGGAAAGGAAACCCAGGCAGCCACAAGCGAATCAACGGCTTGCAATATCTCGATAAAGCGATTGATATCGATCAGTCGCCGATTGGTCGAACGCCACGTTCGAATCCGGCAACTTATGTCAAATTACTCGATCAAATTCGCGATCTCTATTCTCAACTTCCTCAATCCAAGCTGCGGGGTTATCAGCGCGGACGATTTAGTTTCAATGTCGCGGAAGGTCGGTGCGAAGCGTGCGAAGGTCACGGGGCGACAAAGCTGGAAATGGATTTTCTCGCCGACATCTGGGTACCTTGCACTCTGTGTGCTGGGAAGCGTTTCAATCACGAAACACTCGAAGTGAAGTACCGCGACAAATCGATTGCGGATGTTCTCGAAATGGATGTTCAGGAAGCGGTCGAACATTTTAAGAATCATCCTAAGATTCACCGATTGCTAAAGACTCTTCATGACGTTGGTCTCGACTACATGAAGCTCGGGCAACCGTCACCGACACTCTCTGGTGGCGAGGCGCAGCGAATTAAACTTGCTCGCGAATTAGGAAAACGTTCAACCGGGAAAACCCTGTACCTGCTCGACGAACCAACAACAGGTTTGCACTTTGCTGACGTTCAGAAGGTACTCGAAGTGCTGCACGGCTTTGTTGAAGATGGAAACAGCGTCCTCGTGATTGAACACAATCTTGATGTCGTCAAAACTTCGGACTGGGTTATTGACTTAGGTCCAGAAGGAGGTGCCGGAGGTGGAAAGATTCTCGCGGTTGGTCCTCCGGAAGACATCGTGAAGTGCAAAAATTCCTACACTGGTCAGGCACTCAAGAAAGTTCTTCGCCCCAGCAAACGAACAAAAGCATCTACGAAGAAAGCAAAGTCATCAGTGACTTCTCGGAGAAATCGAATTGATTCGCTGGAAGAAATATCGATTCGTGGCGCGGCGCAGCACAATTTGCAATCTGTCGACATCACCGTCCCGCGCGATCAAATGAGTGTCTTTTGCGGACCGAGTGGATCAGGGAAAACATCACTGGCGATGGATACTCTGTACGCCGAAGGGCAGCGGAGGTACGTTGAATCTCTTTCCGCGTACGCACGTCAGTTTCTGGGACAAATGCCGAAACCGAAGCTCGACCACATTGCTGGTCTTTCTCCGGCTATTGCAATTGAACAGAAAACAGTCGGAGCGACCCCGCGTTCCACAGTCGGAACGGTGACCGAAATTTACGACTACCTTCGCATTCTGTTTACGCGTTTAGGGCAGATGTATTGTCCAGATTGTCAATCACCCGTCACGCGCCAAACGACAGACGAAATTGTTGAACGCGTTCTCTCTCTGAAAGAAGGAACACGACTCTATCTGGCGGCACCTGTTGAAATCGCGGTCGGTCAATCCTACGAAAAACTTTGGGACCGACTTGGGACACAAGGATTCTTGCGAGTCCGCATCAACGGGATCACTTACCAGATTGAGGACGTCCCCAAGATCGACCACAAACGTGACCATTTAGTCGAAACGATTGTCGATCGCATCAAAGTCGATACTGAAATGCGGGGACGCATCGCCGATTCCATAGAAACGGCTCTGAACCTGAGTCGAGGTGTTGTGCATGTCGTGCATGTCGACCGCGAGACACCTGAAGAAACGTGGAACGTCGACCGCCTCAGCCTCAACTATTCCTGCCCGCAATGTGATGCGGTCGATTGAATCATTTCGACCAGTGCCCTTGTGTCATCTCAGTCAGAATAATTCGAAATGTACCACACGACAATAACAATGGCGATGGCGAGAACGCCAAAGTCAGTTGGGGAAAAATTTTCGATACGATAGATGAGTGTGTGAACGATGTTCATGCTTAGAACCGAACAGATGAGATAAGGGGGAGAGCTCCGTATAAATTCTATTCTGGGTTTTGAAGCATGATCTAAAAAGTTTACATCAACCGCAGGAATGAGGAGAAGTTCCCGGTGATGATCGCTTCCTATCTTATAATCCGACTAAAGAGTCACATATCGTCAGCGACTGATGGCAGCGAACGGACCCGTAGCGATTTGATACGAATTGGCTTCGGTCCGTACTCAGTATCGTAGACACCCAGGATGATTGAGCCTGGCTTGTAGTTCTCAAGTGGAGTGCGTAACACGTTGAAGCGACCGACCTTGAGTGTGAGTTCATTCTCTTTGACCGAAAGCGAAAAAGGTTGCTCGCCTTTCCAGTTGAAGTGATCAAACTCGGTGGTTTTCTCTTCAATGGATTTCGATCCACGCATTTCTGAAACAAACCAGGGGCTTCCGCTGGTTTTCAAGTTGACATTACTAATTGAGTACCCGTGCTCTTTGTCCCAACCGACAAGAAAAAACCACCCACCAAACTGAGCATGCTCGACGACGCCTTCGAGTTCGAATTGGTCAGCCCAGCAAAGCTCAAGTGCGGCGTCTTTGCCGCTCAGTCTTTGCACGTAACCATTGACCAACCCCCACTTCCCGTCCACGGCATAATTCCCTAGAACAAATGGGTGCCCTGGTTTCGGCCCTTTGAAATTCAAGTCATCAAGTGGTTTGAATTTCGTCTTCTTTGAAAGAGGTTTCGTACCACGCGTACGGCGATTGAGAACATGCAGGACAGTCCATTTCTCCGTAGCAACGACGCCGTCAAATTCATCAGACTGAGCGTTCGCTGTTGCACAGAATGACAGAATGAGAACGGTGAAGATAAGGAAGCGATTTTGCATCAACTCAAGACATTTCATACCAGCGTAGAATTCATGTCAATGTACGGATTTCAAATTGCGTACAATCACAGTTTTTAGATGGCGATCAATTCACGGAGTTGATCGAGGTACTTGGGAATTTCCGTTCGTGGATCTTTTTTCTCTTCGTATTCCAGAACGATGTAACCGCGATAATTGGCTTGCTTGAGAATGTTGATCACTCGCTTGAGGTCGGCGTGTTCTTTCTTGCCGTTGTCCCGAGCGATTTCAACCTTCACTTGCGCATTCACCGCATATTGGGCGATCTGTTCCAGGTCTCCATACGGATCGGCGGTTCGAAAGTTGCCGCTGTCAAAATTCACGCCAAAGAAGGGTGAATCATCAACACGCTCGATGATCGCCAGAATTTGCTGCGGTGTTGAAGTAATGCCACCATGATTTTCCAACGCCAGAACGACACCTTTTTTCGCGGCATAAGCAACCGATTCGTTAATGCCAGCGACACATCGATCCAGAGCAATTTCCTCTGTTTCTCCTTTCGGAATCCTACCAGCAAAGATGCGAATCACAGGCGCTCCCATGAACGCTGCATGGTCGATCCATTGCCGGGTCGCCTCCAATTGAGCGTCGCGGGCTTCACCGTTTGGAAGGCAGAAGTCGTTGCCGATTGCCGTTCCGGAAATGTCGAGCCCCAGACGAAAGGTTTTCTCCTTGATCTTAGTGAGATACTTTCTGTTCACCTTCTTGGGGAAGTAGTAGCTCGTCAACTCAGTCCCATCGAGATCCATTTCTGCACAGAAATCGATGAAATCAAGCAACGTCATCTTGGCATCCGACTCACGCGGTGACGGCCAGTTTTTGGGTAAAAAACGATTGAACGAATACGCCGCCAGCGACAGCTTCATGTATGGTTTGCCGATACGCTCAATAGGCTTTGCAGCCCAGGCACCATTCGCCAATCCTACGGCTGCCAAAGATGTTGCAGTTGTCCCCAGAAAATCTCGTCGTGAAAGAATCGGATATCTCATTGAACGCTCTGTGTTTTTGATTTTGTCACTGAACTTTGATGACAACAGAATAGACCAGACAGATCAAAGAATGCCAGTCCGTTCGTGGAAGACTTTCGAGGGGAACCTCGCCTAAGCGTATTCTTTCAGGAAGATACTGTCCGTGCATCTAACGAAATGCTAAATTTCACATTGAAGATTCATTTCAGAAATCACAAACACTCAAGAGAAGATGATGCCAGACGTTCACGCACTTACTCGCGCTTTACAAAAGAAGAACGATTCTAAAATTGTCCTGCTCGTCGCAGATGGACTCGGCGGAGCGCCGCTTCAGCCGGGAGGAAAGACCGAACTGGAAACCGCGAAGACTCCGAATCTCGATGTCGTTTGCCAGAACGGAACATCGGGACTCATCAATCCAGTCATGCCTGGGATTACCGTCGGCAGCGGTCCCGGACACCTGGGACTGTTTGGGTACGATCCGCTTGAATATCAGATCGGACGTGGTGTACTCGAAGGACTCGGAATCGACTTTGACCTCGGACCGAATGACGTCGCGATACGCGGGAACTTTTGCACGCTCGACGAGAGTGGCAACATCAGTGACCGACGAGCAGGTCGTATTCCGAATGAAATCGGGATTCCGTTATGCGAAAAGCTGGATCAAATCAAAATTGCAGGCGTTGAAGTCTTCGTCAGACATGTCAAAGAATATCGTCTCGTCATCGTCTTTCGAGGCGAAGGCTTAGGCGGCGATGTTTATGACACAGACCCGCAAGCGACAGGCGTTCCACCGCTCGATCCAAAACCGAAGCAGTCTGGTTCAGAGAAAACCATCGAAGTCGCCAGCGAATTTCTACGCCAGGCACGCGAAATTCTCAAGGACGATGTTCCTGCGAATTTTCTCACGATGCGTGGCATTGCGAAGATGCCACCGATTCCGACTTTTGAAGAAGCCTATGGAACGCGAGCGGCAGCGATTGCTGTCTACCCGATGTATCGCGGGCTGGCTCGGCTCGTGAGCATGGATGTCCTCGACGCTGGACAGACTCTCGACGATCAGTGTAATCGCCTCGAACAGGCATGGAACGATTACGACTTCTTCTTTATGCACTACAAGTACACAGATTCCACCGGAGAAGATGGGAACTTCGACGCGAAAGTCCAGCGTATCGAAGAACTCGATGCAGCGATCCCGCGAATTACAGGTCTCGATCCCACTGTTTTGGTTGTCACCGGAGACCACAGCACGCCGAGTTTGCTGAAATCACACAGCTGGCATCCTGTGCCAACAGTGATTTCTTCCAAAACCTGTCGCACCGATGGTGTCACTTCTTTTGGAGAAAAACAGTGCATTTCAGGGGGTTTGGGGCAATTTGAAGCCAAATACTTGATGCCACTGGTACTGGCTCATGCTGGTCGGTTGGAAAAATTTGGAGCGTAAGTCACAATCCTTAAGCAGCATTCGACTTATCGATGTTCATCTGCTGCTGAAAGATTGATCCATTCACCGCAATTTAACGTTGTCACAAATACTGAACGAATTTTTGTGAACCGTTGAAGAGAAATTTACGTCTATCAGGGAGAAGAGATGTCTGAAGAGTCCGTTTCCGAGGAGACACCCGTGTCCGAAAATGAACCGACGCAAGCCAAAGGCGTCATCCTGATGTCGTACCCCAAAATTGTGTTCATGTGGCCATCGTGGATTGCAGC
>DAOUPA010000715.1 GCA_030626405.1 Planctomicrobium sp. | reverse complement strand
CCGCTGCTTCTGATCGGGCTGTCTTGGCCAATTGATCGTTATCGACGGCAAGTTGCGTCATCTGTATGGTTGTCGCCCTCTCTTCGAGTTCCATTTGATGGAAGTGCGTCGCCGCCCACGCCGACCCAATAAAACCGACGATCAGCAGTGTGGCAATCGCCGTGAGTGCCCCGGCGAGCGATTTGTTACGCCGGCTCCAGCGGATAAAGCGTTCCGGCAGAGAAATTCGGCGGGCTTGGATCGGCTCGTCATCAATGAATCGCTGCAGATCCTGCGCGAGTTCGGCTGCCGTCTGGTAACGGTGCGCGGGCTCCCGTTCGATCGATTTGTGTATCACCGTGACCAGATCGCGGGGAATCTCGGAATTGAGCTTGTCCAACCGCATTGGCGCTTCACTGGTCACCTGCTTGATCAGCGCGTGACGGTCCTTCTCATCGAATGCCGGCTTCAAAGCCAGCAACTCGTACAGTGTCAGTCCCAATGAATAGACTTCGCTGCATGCCCCCGATTTGCCTTCGAACATCTCTGGAGCCATGTACCGCAGCGTTCCTAGAATGTCGCCAGTGTGAGTGATGTTCTCTTGATCGTCCGCCTTGGCCAACCCGAAGTCGGTAATCCAGACGGTCCCCTGCATGTCCAGCAATAAGTTGCTTGGCTTGATGTCGCGATGAAGAACACCCTGCTCGTGAGCATAGTGCAAAGCGCTTGCCACCTGCACGCCGATGTGGGCCACGCTTTGCCAATAGGTCTGCTTCTTCGACTTCGGTTTCTCCATCGCGCCGTTTTGACCGGGCAACGAAACTGAACCGGAGAGAGAAAACGTATCCGATAGTTTACTGGAGGAAGTGTTGTCGAGAGCAGATGCGGGAGGTGCGAGCGATGCGCGGTCTGTTTGCACATCACCAACATTCTGTTTCTGCCCTTCAGTTTCCAGCTCGCCACTATCCACGTCTCCGATGAACGTTTGTTCGAACTCGCCCGTCATCAGCGAACGGGCGATGTTCACCACTGAGCCGTCGTCGCGGCGGCTGATTGGGATTTCGCCGGGACTGATCGTCGCAGAGCCGGATCCGTCCATTTCGTGCATTCGCTGAATCTCAACGAGCACTTCGTCCAAACCTAAACCCTGGATGAACTGCATGACGTAATAGTGCATGCCATCCTGCTCTCCCACGCCGAACACCGGCACAATGTTGGTATGATGCAGCCTGGCGGCTGCACGGGCTTCCCGCTCGAATCGTCGTCTTTGCTTGGCGTCCAACAGCACCTGCTGTGGCAATACCTTTAGGGCTACGTGTCGGCCGAGAGAGACCTGTTCGGCCTCATAAACGATTCCCATACCGCCACGGCCCGCTTCGCGGATGATCCGGTAGTCGCCCAACTGCGAGAGTGCAGGATGTGGGGGCTCCGTCGAACTTTGGGAATCACCAGCCAGCGATTCCTGGTCGAGCGCGATATTTTCCATCATCGCCATCGCCGGAAAGACGTCGAGGATTTCATCCGCCAACGCCGGATGCCGTTCCGTATATTCCGACAACGGAGGCCGTTCGCCTTGGCGGTACCTGTCGATGAACTCCTCGGCGAGTTCCAGCACGTTTTCTGAATTCGATGCGTCGCTGGACATGTCGTTTGGCTTCCTGTTTCCGTCTGTTGGTGTCGAATGTCGGGTTGGAATGTTCGTCTTGAAAGAACCTACATGCCTTCAAATCCAGGTAACTGGGACATGATCTTGCGCAGCCGTTTGATGGCCCGCAGATACCGGCTGCCGGCGCCCGCTTTAGAGAGTCCGAGGACCTGCGCCATTTCGCTGGTACTGAGTTGCTCGAAGTGTTTCAAAGCCAACACTTCACGATCCAGAGGGTCCATTCCGTTGAGTGCCTCCTGGACGTAAATGCGAGTTTCCGCTTTCACTGCCGCCTGTGAGGGAGACGTCATCGTTCCCAGAAGATGAGCCGCTAGCGAAACTGAGTTGGCTTCTGGCAAAGCACCTCGATGCAGTGAGACTTCCTGACCGGCGTCGCGCATTTGTGTTCCTAAATGCCGCCGATGTACTTCCGTTAGTTTCAATCCGGTTATGTACCGCAACCATAGGAAAAACGGCAATTGGGGGTCTTGCTGGTACTCGGACAGCCTCCGTGAAACGTCGATGTACGCCTCTTGAATCACGTCTGAATCGTCCACTCGGCCCTGCAACCGCCGGCTGAGCCGCAGATGCACCATCCGCTTGAGTCGGTCTCGATACCGAGAGAACAACTCGTTCAAGGCGTTTTCATCGCCATCGACGGCACGCTTGAGCAGCTCGGCTGTTTCTCCCGATTCGGATGAATCCGGCGACATATTGGGCATGGGGGAACTCATACTCTATTAAGTGCAATCGCAACGCGACCGTCTCGACATTATCACACATTCTTCCGAAATTTGCACAAAATGACGGAATATGAAGTACGAGAACCGTTCTGCGAGATTGCCTGGGGGGTATGAGAAACTCGGAATCGTAATCCCTGCGGTGTCTTAAGATTCCATCATATTTGATGCGGGATGAGCGATTCGAACGTAGCGGTAGAGCGTTGAAAAAATTCCTGTACGTTTTACCACTTTTTGAGGCTTCTCAAGATCGGAGCGAAATCAGTCCT
>DAOUPA010000197.1 GCA_030626405.1 Planctomicrobium sp. | reverse complement strand
TTCTTGAAACTTTCAGTCGCGATCAATACACCGGTTCTCCCGGCAGTTTTCTGACGAGGATGTGTGTGTCTCGGTTACACCCGACCGGTCCCCAATAGTTGAAGTGGTAGGTGAACTGACCGTAGCCACCGATCATGAAGTTCGGTTTCAGACGGGTTCGGGTCAGGCTGTTGTGACCGCCTGCACGACGATTCTTTCGCAGCGGAGACAACGGGATTCCGTGTGTTCGCTCTGGGGCGTGATACTGCATGCAGATTCCCTGCGGAATTCGTGAACTCACAATGGCACGAGTGACGACCACGCCGTTGTCGTTGTAAAGTTCAATCCAGTCGTTGTCCGCGATGCCCATCGACTCCGCTTCCTTGTCGTTCATCCAAAGCGGATAAATTCCACGGGAGAGCGTCGTCATCCGCTGGTTGTCCCCGTACGTGGAGTGGATGTGCCACTTCCCGTGAGGGGTCAGGTAGTTCAGCATGATCGTTGGACCAACTTCATCGCCGGTCTCGCTGAATTGCAAGTCGGAGTATTCCGTCGGCAGCGGTTTTGGTTTGTATGTCGGCAGGTGTTCTCCGAAGTCCATGTAGACTGGATGATCCAGATAGAACGTCTGCCGACCGGTGAGCGTTCGCCACGGGATCATGCCCTCTACGTTGTAAGTGAACGGCGAGTACGTTCGACCATTCTCGATGAGGCCGGACCACATCGGGCTGTTGATAAACCGTTGCGGTTGGGCCTGAATCCCTTTGTACGTCGTCCGGACAGATCGGCTCTTTTCGCCAAACTGAGCCAATGACAAACCGGTTTTCTCTTCCATGTTCTTGTACGAACGATAGGCCAATTCGCCATTGGTCACGGTGGCGAAATGCAGGATCGTGTCGCAGACATCAACGTCGCGGTCGAGTGAGGGATACGTGTTCCCATCCCACGTTTCTGACCGGTGCGTCTTGATGTATTCGTCGTACTCCTCTTCGACGGAATACTTCGTTCCGTGTGCCCCCAAACCATTCTTGCGGACATTTGGTCCCCACGAAATGTATTGATTGTAAATGTTCTTGTAGTCACGTTTCACAATCGCAAAGTTCGGCATCGTCTTGCCGGGAATCGCTTCACCTTCGCCACGAATCCACTCATCCATATTCGGCTGAGCAATTTCCGCAGGCGAATCATGAGCCAGCGGAGCAGCGACTAAATCTTCGACAGGCTCCGGAAAGTGTGGTTCAGCAACTTCGGAGAACTTCTTGGCGATGTCCTTGAAGATCGCCCAGTCGCTCTTCGATTCCCAACAAGGAGGCACGGCTTTCGACAGCGGATGAATGAAGCTGTGCATGTCGGTCGAATTGAGATCGGCCTTCTCGTACCACGTCGCTGCGGGCAGGATGATGTCCGAATACAGTGCGGAGGTATCCATACGGAAGTTGAGATCGACAACAAGATCCATCTTTCCTTGCGGAGCATGTTCGTGCCACGCAACTTCCTTGACGGAACCTTCCGCCAGATCTTCGCCAACAGCGTTGTCGTGCGTTCCGAGATAATGCCGGAGGAAATACTCATGCCCTTTCGCACTTGCCATCAGTGCGTTTCCACGCCAGATGAACCAGACGCGCGGCCAGTTTTCTTCGGCATCGGGATCTTCGACCGAGAATTTCATCTCCTTCTTTTTCAGCTTCTCGACAATCCACGCGATGATTTCCTCTGTCGACTCACGACCAGCTTCGCGTGCCTGTTTGACGATCTCAATCGGGTTCTCAGGGAACTGCGGATAGAACGGCAGCCAACCTTGGCGAACTGCGCGAACCTGCATGTCCATCACGTGACCATGAGCGGTGCTGTCTTTCGATGGATTCTGCGGCACCGTGTGATAATCGGTGAAGTCTTTTTCGTAACGCCACTGGTCAGTGTGGACATAGTGCCAACTTGGTGCGTTTTGAAGTCGTGATGGCGGATGCCAGTCTTTTGCCAAAGCAATTGACGCCCACGATTCGGCAGGTGCCAACTTTTCCTGACCGACATAGTGAGCCAGTCCACCTCCGTTGACACCAACGCATCCGCAGAACATCAGCGCGTGAATCCCGGCTCGGTACATCAGGTTCGCGTGATACCAGTGGTTAATCCCGGCACCGATGAGGATCGTACATTTCCCATTGGTGTGCTCGGCAGTCTTCGCCCATTCGCGAGCGAACCGAATCACCATTTCACGATCAATACCGGTGTACTTTTCGCTCCAGGCGGGAGTGTACGGGGCATCTTCGTCGTTGTAGTCGGCAGGATAATTGCCAGACAATCCACGATTCACACCGTACTGAGCCATCAACAAGTCGTAGATTGTCGTGACTTGAACTTCTTCGCCATCCGCAGTCTTGATGACCTTGACTGGAACGCCGCGATGCGTCGCTTTTCCGGCTCCGAAGTCGTCGAGTTCAACATCGATGACGCCATCGTGATCGTCCACAAACGACAATTGCGGCTGAATGTCGCTGCCGTCGAGACCATCTTTGAGTAACAGGTTCCACTTGCCTTGCTCTTTTCCCCAGCGGAATCCAGAGCTTCCCATCGGCATTTTCGGTTCATGCTTCTCCTCATCCCACATGAGGAATTTCCACTCGCCGTTTTCTTCACCGGCATACTTTGCGAGCCGACCGGCTCGCAGCAATTGTCCAGGGCGAACGATGCCGTTTTCATCTGTCGTGACTTCAACCAGATACGGTGAGTCCGTGTACTGCTTGGTGTAGTTGTCGAAGTACTCGACCTTTTTCTCGTGATGAAACTCGGTCAACAGCACATGGTTGACCGCCATCCACCAGGCACCATCCTGTCCGGTGTTTACAGGCACCCATTCATCGGCGTACTTGGCAACCATGTTGAAGTCGGGGGAGAAGACCCACAATTTCGTGCCG
Organism: Planctomicrobium sp.; assembly: GCA_030626405.1. Classification (GTDB taxonomy): domain Bacteria; phylum Planctomycetota; class Planctomycetia; order Planctomycetales; family Planctomycetaceae; genus Thalassoglobus. The sequence continues at coordinate 8,652 of DAOUPA010000197.1, read as the reverse complement.
TTGTGCCGACCTTCAGCGAGGAAGTGGCAATCGGGCGTTCGCGTCATTCCGATGTTTGCACCCATCGAAACGAGCATTTTGGCGTGATACCAGTCGGCACTTTCGGCAACATCAGTTTGTTCACCCCATGTCTCCGGAGAGGCGGGGGGAAGGTCGCAGTACCAGTCGTAGAATGACAGTGAAATCCCGCCGATCAACTGCATCAGCCGTGAACCAGAGGCGTAGCTGATCATCGACATCGCAGGAATTGGAGAGAACCCGGCAATGCGGTCTGGACCATGTTTCTTGATCGTCTGCACCATCGAGGCGGAGATGATTTCCAGTGCGGTCGCCCAATCGGTACGGCGCAATCCACCCTTACCGCGAGCCTTCTGCCAGCGTTGTCGCTTGACTGGATCTTCGACCAGACTTTTCCACGCATCGACAGGATCGGCATGATCGGCGCGAGCCTCCTTCCACAAATCAAGGAGTGCCCCGCGAATGTATGGGTACTTCACCCGCAACGGGCTGTAGAGATACCAACTGTACGAAATTCCGCGTTGGCAACCGCGAGGTTCATAAGGAGGAATCCCGGCTTCCAGGTTCGGATAATCCAGCCCCTGCATTTCCCAGGTAACAATGCCGTCTTTGACATGAATATTCCAGGTACAGCCACCAGTGCAATTCACACCATGCGTACTGCGGACAACTTTGTCGTGCGTCCAGCGGTTGCGGTAAAACTCTTCCCACTGCCGACCTTCAGGATTGACTTCGTCGCGAATCCAGGCAATTGCGTCTCGAATACTCATGCGTCACCTCGTTTCGGCTGACTATCGTTACTACCCAATGACGTGACAGCGACCGTCTCGCTCGTCTTGGTGTTTGAATGTTGATGAATTGAGTCCACGACTCCATCAACAAGTGGTCGTCTCACGGAGTGAAAACGCCCCTTCCAGATAAAGTCGAATAGAAAAATCGTGCCCGTCGCGAGCGCGAGACCCAGCAGCAAAAAAGCGACGCGATTTGTGGACGCGTCCGCTTCGCCATACTTGGCTGAATCTTCAAAATAGGCCACAAGAGAGTGAATCTCCCCTGCCTCCAGAGGATGACTCTTAAACACAGGCTGCATCGTTGCGGTCGCCGGAGCCATCAACCAGGCACTCAGTGATTTCCGCCCCTTCAGCCGCTCGAAGACGCGAGTTAAGTCAGGGCCAAGGTGACCACCACCCAAAGCTGACAGGTCATGCATGCTGTGACACGCAATGCAAGAGGCGCCACCATTGGTAAGTTTACTTGTTCCATTGAAAATCTTTCGACCAGCAAGTCGGTCCGCAACTGTGAACGGCTTGTTAGAAACCTTCACACCTTGAAATTGCGATTTTTCGAGTTTCGACTCAGCTTCGATCAGCTTAATGATTTGCTCAGCACGGTAGCGGTTCATCCCTGGAGAGGCAGGCATGACGACCCCGCGAGACTCCTCGACCATTTTGGCAGCGTAGGCGTCACCGCTATCAACAACGGACTTGGGATTCTGCATGAACCCCATCAGCCATTCCGCACCTTTACGTTTCGTGACGTCCTTCAGGTCCGGACCCGTCAGCCTTCCGCCACCAATTGTATGGCAATTCATGCAATTCGCACGAAAGTAGTCCGTCGTATCCTGCCCGGTCACCAATGACGGAATCGCGACAGCTATCAGCAGACCGAGTGTTCGTACCGAGCCGAACTTGATTTGATATCGACTTTCAAAGCGAGACCACTGCCGATCTTCATTCTTCTTTTGAGCAGTTCTGTGACAACGAAATGTAAACTTCATTACCTCATCCATTCATTTGGTGAATGGTCGTTGCAATCGCCGGATAAAAACCTCATTTCCGATCAACTGCTCGACAATTCCAGATAAACTGGTCTTCTTGTCTGAATACATCGACAAGGTAGATCGGTGTATTGCGGATGTCTAGGTCCGATTGTCTTTATGTGGTAAGTTCTTAAATTCGAGTAACGATAGAAAATGAATTTCTATCGAGCGTAATTCAAACCCTCTCAAGCGGCAGTCAGCCTAGCTCTGTGAATTATCGTTTTTCCCCTGAACTCCCCAGAAAAAGAACAAGAATTGGCTCTGCATCAGGGCTCGATGGACAGGCACTTCCAGAGAACATCGGGATCTTTAAGCACAGTCGATAAATTCCCCAGTCTGGGAATGTCTGTGCGAATGTTTGCAATTCCGGATACGCGTGTCCTAAACTCAGGCGGCGTGGCTCCTTCTGTAATTGAAATCTTGGAAAGTCGTCCATGTTCTCACAAACTGTTGAATACGCATTGCGTGCTATCGTGACGATTGCCCAACAGGACGGGCAGCCTTGCACGGCCAGGAAGATTGCAGAAATCACACAGGTTCCCTCGGCGTATCTCTCCAAGCTCATGCAAGGATTGGTGCGCGGCGGGGTTGTCAACTCGCAACGAGGACTTCATGGCGGGTTCATCCTGACGAAGACACCTGAGACGCTCACAATTTTAGATGTTGTCAATTCTGTCGAGCCGCTCAAGCGTATCGAACGGTGTCCGCTTGGAATTCAGTCACACGGAACAGATTTGTGCCCTTTGCATCGCCGTCTTGACAATGCGATCGAAGCGACGGAAAAGATTTTTTGCAAAACGACAATCGCAGATATTCTTTCTGAGCCGGGGAGTGTCACGCCACTGTGCGAAGAAGTGAAAGTTGTCTCGCTAGGTCTTGGTACCGGCAATGGCAAAAAGAAAACAAAGCGGGCAACCAAAAAGAAAAAGAAGTGACGGCGAGGTCACCTCGCTCTCTGAGCAGTCTTAGTCGCAATTTAGGAAAGTGCTATGCCTGAATTTGATACGTCAACACCTGTCGGTGAATGGGTCGCTGAATTTCCGCAGACTTCGCGAGTTTTTCAGGAACTCCAAATTGACTTCTGCTGTGGAGGCGGCAAGCCACTCTCGGAAGCTTGTGAGGCAAAAGGTCTCGATCCAGATTTGGTCGCCTCCCGTCTGAGCGAGTCACTTGCAACGGCGAGCGATGAACCGACACAGAACTGGAGTGAATCGACTCTCTGCGATTTATGTAATCACATCGAGGCAACTCACCACGCTTATCTCAAAACCGAATTACCGCGACTCGGTGAATTGGTGGATAAAGTCGCAAAAGTTCATGGCGGCAACCACCCAGAGTTCATCGAGCTTCGAACTGTCTTTGGTGACTTACGTTCGGAGTTGGAACCGCACCTGATGAAAGAAGAGCAAATCCTCTTTCCCGCCATTCGGCAGTTAGAAAGCGCCGCAAGTCGCCCGTCCTTTCCATTTGGAACGGTCGCAAACCCCATCCGCATGATGGAACACGAGCATGACAACGCAGGGAGTGCGTTAAAACGCATTCGGGATTTAATGTCAGACTTTGTGGTCCCAGATGAAGCCTGTAACACATGGCGCGCGATGCTGCACGGCTTGGAAGCGTTGGAACTGGACTTGCACCAACATGTTCATAAAGAAAATAATATCCTCTTTCCTAAAGCACAGCAGCTAGAGGCTTCCGAAACAGCGACTTGAGTAACGAACAAAAACGATGAAACGAGTACATATTATTGGCGGAAAAAACCACGGCAAGACGACCTTGGTTACGGAGTTGGTCATTGAGCTTCGATCGCGTGGCATGCAAGTAGGAACGATCAAGCACACTCATCACGAACATGAGTTGGACACGCCTGGAAAAGATTCCCATCGCCATCGTGCTGCAGGCGCTTCAGTGGTTGGGATCCTCTCGCGGTCGATGAATGCGGTCTTCTGGCCTAAGGATTCTGCAGGTGAAGAGTCCTCTGAAGATTCCGATGCACGTTACGCTCCATTCGCTCAGGCATTTGAGGAATGCGATATCGTGTTGGTTGAAGGCGACACTCGAACAAATGCACCCAAGATTGAAGTCTGGCGGGCCGCCAATGACACTCCACCTATCGCTGACCGAATCGCAAACGTCTGTGCCATTATCACGGACGACCCAATCGAGAACACCACTCCAATCCTGTCCAGGCAGAATCTTGCAGCCATCGCCGATTACGTTTGTGAGCTTTAATCGGACGATAGATATCTTCTGAATATCTCTCGAACGCTACTGACATCTCTCAAGGGGACTCTTCCATCAGATCGAACGTCGATGGATGGAACAAGTCTTCGATCTTCAGTTTTCGCTTGGCGAGACCTTGCTCGTGAGAAAACTGGAGGAGTGCGTTGAGAGTCTTGAGATTCGGCTCGAGTCCGTAAGGCCAATAGTTTTCGCCCATCAGCTTGCGGGTTTCTTCCGCCTCCTGTGCGATCCATGGCAGCGTCGTGAAGTACGCGGCAGTTGTTTTGAGAGTGTCATACGCCAGTTGCTTGGATTGTGCATAGGCATCAAAAACAGCTTTGGCCAACCAAGGATTTGCTTCAATAACATCGTTGCGAACGGCGACTGCGTGCATAATCGGGAAGATGCCAGTTTTGGCGAAGTAGTCCTGCTCCACCTTACGAGAGTCGGCAAACAGTCTGGCGACAATGGGGTTCCCATCATGGTAGGCTTGAGGTTCGCTGGGATGAAACAGGGCATCCACATCGCCATCAACGAGTAGTTGTGATTCGTCTTTCCCTTTGGGACCTTCAGTGATCGAAATTCCTTTGGGGATGACGTTTTCCTGCTTTGATGCAGTTCCAGAAACGTCGGCTCCAGAGTCCTTTACTGAAACGACCCAATCAATATCTTCAGGACTGACCCCGTATTCGTGCTGCATGATTCCACGAATCCAGGTGAGAGAACTCGATGAATATCCTGGGGTCGCAACTCTTCTTCCTCGTAAGTCCGAGGGCTTTGTGATGCCGCGATCAGTACGAATGAAGATACTCTTGTGCCGAAAGAGTCGCAGGGCGAAAACAGGGACCAATGAATAATCCCGAAAGTCTTCGTTGGCGACTGCGAGGATAAAAGGTAAGAGACCGACTTCCGTAATCTCCCGGCTCTTGGGACCGCTGAAGATGTGCGTGTTCATCTCGCTAATCTTCGCCGGCTCAAACTTTGTTTCGCAGCCTGCAATCTGCACTCGTCCATCTGCCAGACCTGCAACGCGATCATATTTGTATCCTGCGATGGTGATTTTCAACTTGCCCGATGCAGGTACAGACTTCTTTTCGGCTTTGGAATTCACTTGTCCTAGCGCCCGACTTCCAGCGAACGCAGCGCCAGCCAAGCCAGTGCTCATGAGAAATTTACGTCGTGACGGAGTCGCCTTTTCCTTCTGATCATATTGCTTGTTTTCAGAATCGTTCGATCTGCTCTTCATTGCTACCGATCCTTCTTCTCTGGTTCTTGGTCAAGGAAACGGACGCGTCCGGTTTTCAGTTCGTAGACAGCACCAACAGCAGTAAAATCAGGCGATTGCTTGCGCTCTGTTTTAATTCGATTCATCATTTTGACAGACCAGCGGACATTTGCCTCAACACCCTTCGAGACAGCGTTTTCATCTTGTGGATTGATGTCCGCAATGGCTGGCTCGATGAGGTTCAAGACTTGCTGAAGTTCCGGTGGCTCCTTGGCTCGCTCTTCGCGACTTTTCAGGGCAGCGGTGATTGCGCCACAGCCTTCGTGCCCCATGACGACCACCAGCTTTGTATGCAGATGCAGGGCTGCGTATTCGATGCTGCCTTGCACATCTTCCATCACAACATTGCCAGCGTTGCGAATCACAAAAAGATCGCCAAAGCCCTGATCGAAGACCAGCTCGGTCGGAACGCGAGAGTCGGCACAGCCCAGAATAATCGCAAAAGGGTGTTGCTCCGCAACCAGGCTTTCTCGCCACTTACGCCCCTCACGGAAGTGCTTCGACTTTCCTTCCACAAATCGCTTATTGCCCAGTTTCAAACGAGCGATAGCTACCTTTGTGGTCAACGCAGGCTTCTTGTCATCGCCAAAACTGTGTTGAGGAGATGCAACAAGACTGGCGACTCCGAGTCCACCGGCTGCGATCATTAACTCTCTTCGCGTCATTAACTGGGACATCGCACTAATTTCTAATCGAAAAGTCTAAAAATATTTTTACTGCTCCATAGTTCCATACGTCTAACGAACAAGCCACCCCATTATTAGAATGATGGAGTGTCTTGTCGAAAGTCGTGCAAAGTTAATCACCTAACCCTGCGTCCATGTTCGGGTCAAATGGAAGCTCGTCGAGGTGTTCGATGTACTCGAGTGGATCGAACGGCAGATTCTTGAGATTCAATTGCGGATTCGCGAGATTCTTGATCTCAGGCGTTGCGTTCTCGATGCCAGTCCATGGAATGCCGTAGACCTCGTACGAGTCTGGGTACTTCTTCTTCCAGAGATCATGTCGCAGTTTCATGCGGTTAAATGGTCTCTTGAGGTGAATCAGATTGATCAACATTGGCGTCTTCTCTCGTGGATCAGCCAGCAGAAAGTAGAATGCTGCTGGAATGCCGCTGGCTTCGCCGATCGGATCTGATGAAATCCAGTGGCGTTTGTAATTCCCTTTAACTGTCGCTCCCAGCTTCGGACCTGCGTAAATGAAAACACTGTCACGACGGCTGTTCGTGTCTCCATTGAGAAGTAACGACGTTTGATCTACACCATCGACGATGCGATCTGTGGGAACGTGCTCCAGGGCACCCGCAACACGGGCGAAGGTTGTATACAAGTCGGTTTCATGAATGATGTCTCCAACAGTCTGCCCAGACTCAATCATGCCGGGCCACCAGGCTTGAGCCGGTACGCGAACACCACCTTCAAGGAAGTCGCCTTTCCCGCCTCGATAAATGGTTTCGGCCATACCGAGCCCAGGAGGCGGGTTATGCGACATGGGACCATTGTCGGCCATGCAGACCAGAAGTGTGTTTTCAGCGATGCCCAGCTCCTTCAGCTTGGCGATCACTTTTCCAACAAAAGGGTCGATGTTGCCTTCCAGTCCATCTTGCAAAATGCTTCGTGCTCGTGAGTATTTTTTAGGGTTTGGAATGAAGCTTGTTAAATTCGGCCAGTTGGCAACATAGAACGGTTTACCAGCTTTGGCGTTACGCTCGATGAACTCCAGAGTCCGTCGCTGGGCCTCTGGGTCGATCTTCATGTAATTCTCATGCGTGTTATCACCCCATTGTCGTGTTGGTCCTCCTTTGGTCCCTTCAGCTATTTGTACCCATCCTTTTGTGATGAACGTATCATCTTTTTTGTACGGATCTTTAGGCACCATGTCTTCAAAAAGACCGATTGTCGCGTTGGCTCCTTCTGCGAGTTTGGTGTTGAGCGACAGAATCTGGTTGTAACCTGTGAAGAATGCTTCATCAAATCCTTGTTTATGAGGGTAGCTTTCTTCGATATCGCCAAGATGCCATTTTCCATGAAAAGCGGTCGAATAACCAGCTTTGGAAAGCACTTCGGCGAGAGTGACTTCCTTTCCACTCATCCCATGTGATTCAAGCAACATGCCGATGTTGTACATCCCATTTCGAACGGCATAGCGACCGGTAATACAAGCAGCACGGCTGGGCGTGCAACCGACTTCGGTATACATGCGCGTAAACAGAATACCTTCCTTGGCCATTTTGTTGAGATGCGGGGTTTGCAAGCCACGCACCTGTTGGATGGCGGGAATACCGACATCGCCGAAGGCGGTATCGTCCCACATAATGTGAATGATGTTTGGTCGTCGACCATGTTTTTTTTGCAGCTCGGCAAGTCGCGCATCGAGCGATTTGTCCTCTGCTTCCCATCTCTCACCGTTTTGGGCTTCGAGGATGTAGTACTCAGCGTCGTGAACAATTTGATCTTTCGCTTCGACCCAGCATGTCGCTGTCGAAAAAACGATCGCAAGCAACGAGGCTGTTGCCAGTCTTACGCATCTCATTTGACATTTTCCTTGAATAAGGGAGTGAAACAATAAGGCCCCTGATGAATTCAGGAGTTGAACTTTGAAGAGGAGACCAGAATATCATGCACACATGACGAAATCGACTCTCCTTCGTTTTTTGCCAGGTTTTGAAGCGTTTCGAATTCTGCATCCGTGACCATTGTGACAACTCGATTTCTGCGAGCGACATCGGGCGAGACCTGCGGTCGCCACATGCGAGCCTGTGTTGGTTGAGAATGAGATTTACGTGTCATGCAAAAAGCTTCGACTTAAGTTTGCAGGCAAAATCAACAACGCCATTATTGCGCAACTCGAAACGTGACAACATCAAAAAATCGCAATTCGTCTGTCTCCACTGAATTTTTACGAGTTGAAGTGAGACGCCAAAACAGCACCGTCACAGCGAAATCATCTCACAGTCGGAGAGAGGATTAATCGAGTAGACTCAACTATTTTTAGAAGGAAAACGTCCGCAATGTCCCACTGGCAGAAGCGAGGCGGGCCGATGTCGAGGGGGGAAAGATCTGCGCAGTGACGATTCGAAACCGGTTCGGGGCGCGGGAAGAGGCACCCGGTGTGAAATGAAGTGGCTATAGACGTTATTCAGCAGTTTTTCTGGGCCAGTTGTTCCACCATGACAGGAACAGATTCAGCTGATCTTCGGCAAACTTTTTCTGGCTTGGGGCGAGTTTGTCGGTTTCATTGAAATGACGTTCGTAGTCTCTATCTCCGAGAAGCACCAGGAGATGTTTGTAGTAGAGTACGAGGTCTG
>DAOUPA010000064.1 GCA_030626405.1 Planctomicrobium sp. | reverse complement strand
GCTGCTGTCGGGATAGGCTTACTCGTCCTTTTCCCAGCAGAACTGCTTCTCATCAGTCGGTTTGGCTGGTTGATGGCATTGTTGATTGGAGCCGCGTTTATCGGCGATATGGTTCTATTGCCCTGCATGCTCGTCGGTCCGTTAGGAATTTTGATCGAACGGCGTCTCTACTTAAATGGTGAAGTGGTCAAATTCGAGGAAACTGAAGCTGACGTTCCATCGACCGAAATAAAGATCCCTGCCCCACACATCCCGCTACACGCGTCTGGGCGGCAACGATCAAAGACTGTCCGGTAGTCGATTCTGCAATTTCAGGCTTGGCGAAGGCAATATCTCCATCAACCCTGAAAATTGAGGGAATTGTCGCATCGCTCTTGCTGACGCTTTGCCAGTGTCGTTGGTATACTGAAGAACCACGGTAGATGCGGCTCCATGCTCTACTGGACGCGACTTCTCCAAAGATGTGATTCTTCAGAAATGACCAAACCCGACCAAGAACATCCAACAGTTCCCGGCATGCGGCTGCAACGATTCCTCGCACAGTGTGGGTTGGGTTCGAGACGTGAATGTGAAGAATTGATCGTGACTGGTCGCATCACAATCGATGGCAAGACCGTGTCGAAACTCGGTACGAACGTCAAACCTCTCGAGCAAAAAGTGACGCTTGACGGTGAGAAGCTGAAGTTGGAGCGTAAGAAATACTATTTATTGAACAAGCCACCGGGCTTTCTTTGTACTTCGAAAGACCCTCAAGGTCGCCGCACAGTGTTCGATCTTTTTCCAGAAGGAGGGCCTCGACTATTCAGCGTCGGCCGATTGGACGAGAACACGACAGGACTGTTAATCGTGACGAACGATGGCAACCTTGCTCAGAAACTGACGCATCCGAAGTATCGAATTCATCGGATATACAAAGCCCAAATCGCAGGTCACCCTGACCGGGAAGTCTTCACTCAACTCAAAGAAGGTCTGTTTTTCACCGAAGGAAAATTCAAAGTTTACGACATCAGACCCATTAAAAAACAGGGACGTAGTACCTGGGTCGAAATCACAATGACAGAAGGACAAAACCGAGAAATTCGTCGATTGCTTGCACGTACGGGACACAAAGTGATGAAACTCGAGCGAATCGGCTTCGGTCCGATACGACTTGGTCGCGTCCCGATGGGACAGTTTCGAGAACTGCGTCGCGAGGAACTGGGTGGTCTCTTTCAAATCATTGAACGAAATCAGGCGTCTCCGAAAAGAAAGAAGCCGGCATCTGAGAAATCTGCTGCAAGCAAAAAAACCATTGGGAAGTTGCCATCTGGTACACGGAAGCCAGCAAAGAAATCAGCAGCCCCCCAAGGGAAACGAAAGTCCGTTCCGAAAAAGAAAACTTCAGGGCGTCCCAAACGTGCGAAGAACGTTAAAAAGAAGCCTCGACGCGGCGCGCGATAAAAGTTGATTGATCAATTCTGGAAAGTATGTTCTTTCGGGACGATCACTATTCCACAGTCAGCCACGGTCAGACGATTCAGTTCGTCCTGTTCTCGGTCATAGCCGATCCGCATTTCCGGAGGGATCGAAACGTTCTTGTCGATGATCGCGTTTTTGACTTTAGCAGAGCGACCTACTGTGACGCCGGAAAAGATGATTGAGTTCTGCACATCCGCATAGCTGTTGACTCGGACAGACGGTGAAATCACCGAATGGACGACCTTGCCTCCCGAAATAATACTGCCAGGGCCGACGAGACTGTCGATCGCATGACCAACACGTGGCGGATCGGTGTCAGCATCTCCAAAAACAAATTTTGGTGGTGGAACAGGCGGGCTATAGCCTCGAATCGGCCAGGAATGATCGTAGAGATTCAACTTCGGCTCGACTGAAACAAGGTCCATGCACGCTTCATAGTAAGACTGGATCGTTCCCACATCTTTCCAGTAGATCTGCTTCCCGGAACCTCGTTCTCGGACAGGGAACGCTCGGACACGGTCACTGCGAATCATTCTCGGGATGAGGTCTTTTCCGAAGTCGTGAGAACTTTTCGGAACAGCGGCGTCACGGCAGAGTTCATCGAAGAGATACGAAGATTTAAAGGCGTAAATCCCCATCGATGCTAAGCAGCGACTCGAATCGTCCGGAAGAGGAAACGGCTCCTCCGGTTTTTCTTCAAACCGGCGGACCCAGTGATCTTCGTCGATTCCCATCACGCCAAATTCTCGCCCCTCCTCTCGAAGAACGGGAAGGCAGGCAATGGAACAGTCTGCGTTCGACTCGATGTGATCTTTCAAAAAAGGACGGTAATCCATCGTGTAAATATGATCCCCGGAGAGGATGAGAATTGTCTCCGGAGATGTTTGTTCGATTGTGTAAATGTTTTGGTAGACAGCGTCTGCTGTCCCTCGATACCAATGCTCACCAACCCGTTGTTGAGGTGGGAGGACATCAATGAATTCACCCAGTTCTCGACACAAAAAATGCCAACCCAGATGAATATGTCGATCCAGGCTGGCTGCCTTATATTGAGTCAGCAGAAGTATTTTCCGTTGCCCGCTGTTGATGCAATTCGAGAGCACGAAATCGATGATCCGGTAATTTCCTCCGAATGGTACGGCCGGTTTTGATCGTTCAATCGTTAAGGGTTCCAGGCGCGAACCCTTTCCACCAGCGAGAATCAACGTCAACACATTCTGCATGCGGGTCACCTCCAAGTCGGATCGTGCATTGCTTGGATATTACAATCTGTAGGTCGATTTGACTGGATTTTGATAGATTGTCAATGCCACTGCTGAGTGGTCAAAGCTTTGAGTGAAATCTCTCACGGATGGTGAGGACAATTCGGGTGTTGGTCGTTTCTAAAATCCTCTACGATTGTCTCCGGTTTGGAACTGATTCATGCCCGTGGGTAAGCTTGTCGCATCACTCACAGCATGATCCAGCGAAGCAGAATGCAGAATTGTTATCCAATAGTGATCTCTCATCGCAAGCACTGGCTCACAGATGAACGGAATCGATGACACTGACTCACTTTCAACCACATCCTGGAAGTGTTGGGCAATTGCAGATGGAAAAGCGGGGCATCAAAGTCAGGTTCGCGGACTTGCCGAGGCAATTGGTGCAGAAGTCAAGCAGTTTGACTGTCGGTTACGCTTTCCCTGGAATTTTGTTCACTCAATGCTGGTTCCACGGAAATCTGAGTCGTTTCGCTGGACTGACCCAATTGCCTTTGACGCCCCGCCAGAAATCATCATCAGTTGTGGGCGGCAGGCGGCTTTGGGTGCGTTGTCGCTGAAGCGAATGAGTGGAGAATCGGTGTTGCTCGTTCATTTGCAAAACCCGCAAGTCAATCGGAAAGCATTTGATTTGATCGTCACGCCAGAACACGACAATTTTGAAGGGTCAAACGTCGTTTCAACAATCGGAGCGATGCACTCACTTTCTCTTGAGAAGCTTCAAGAAGCAGCGCAATGCGGTGCAGTAGGAGGACTGGAAGACCTCACTGCTCGATTCATTGCCGTATTGCTCGGAGGGCCGAACAAATACTACGCGTTCGATGATGGCGATGTGCAACAGTTGACGACTCATCTTCAGCAAATTGCCTCTGACGAAATACAACTGGGAATCATTCCCTCACGTCGCACTCCGGCGAAGGCAATCACATCATTGCAGCAAACGTTTGGGAACGATCACTTTGTCTGGGACGGCGAAGGAGAGAACCCGTACCTGTCTGCTTTGGCGTTGTGTTCTTATTGTCTCGTGACAAGTGATTCCGTTTCAATGATTTCAGAAGCAACGGCAACCGGACAACCTGTCTTCATTGAAATGCTCGATGAAAAGAGGCCAGCAAAGAAATTTCGACAGTTCCACACGAGCATGATCGAACGCGGCTACGCAAAGGAGTTCACAGGGAACCTTGAAGATTGGGCCTACGATCCACCTCGCGAGGCAGATCGAATTGCAAGGATCATTCAGGAACGCTTACGACAAAGGTAGTCCCATGGACAACGCCGAGATCTTTATGGGTTTAAGCCACCGAAGCGGCGATCTCTGGCGGCGTAGTCTTTGAGAGCAGTCATCAACTCTGGTTGCCGGAAATCAGGCCAGAGTATCTCCGTCACCCAGAGTTCGGCGTAGCTGATTTGCCAGAGGAGGAAATTGCTGATCCGCATTTCTCCGGCGGTTCGAATGACCAAGTCCGGGTCCGACATCTGTGCGGTGTAGAGGTGCTGCGAGACAGTCTCTTCATCAATTTCGTCGATGTTCAGATTGCCTGAGCGAACTTTTTCTGCGATCCCGCGCACGGCGGTAACGAGTTCGTCTCTGGCTCCGTAGTCGAGTGCCAGACACAAACGCATGCCTGGGTTGTCGCGACTCATTTCGACAGTCTTGTTGACTTCGGCAAGAATTTTCTTGCTCAAGCGGTCGGTGCGACCGATTGTTTGGAACTGAATGTCTTGCCGCATGATTTCATCTCGTTCGGCAACAACGTATCGCTGCAGCAGACTCATCAGGAGATCGAGTTCTGGTCGCGGGCGCTTCCAGTTTTCGCTACTGAAGCAATAAAGCGTCAACTGGTCCAGTCCCAGCTTGGCGCATTCTTCAACAATCGCGCGAACACTATGCACACCGCGTCGGTGTCCTTCGATACGTGGCAAACCACGGTTTTGCGCCCAGCGACCATTGCCATCCATGATGATGGCAATGTGCCTCGGAAGCCTTTCCTGAGAAAGTCCAAGCGAGTCAAGGTCTTCAGTTGTGTAAGGCGATTCAACAGCCACTGATTCGTAATTTTGATTTTAAAGAATGGAAAAAGGAGTGGGTAGTAGATAGCGGGTAAGGAAAATTGCAGTAACGCAACTCGTGGTCACCGTTGGTCAAGTCAGCAGTGGCACCCGAAGTTTTTTTTGTGACACAGCACTCGCCCATTTTGACGAAATCAACGGAGAAGAGCAAATCGATGCATTTACGAGTGAGAATTTCACTCGGCGGCCAATTCGATCAGGCGATTTCGCGTCCGAAGATGGATAATAATAATCATAACTCCTGTCAGAACACATCCAAGAAAGTAGACAAATTCTGCTGTGCCTGGACCACTCATGAACAGGCAACCGAGGATCGTGACATTGCCCATGATGACCAGGAAGGCAGAAAGAAAAACCGCAATCGGCCAGTGTGCCCATTTTTGAGTGATGGAAAGGTGCGTGGAGAGATGGGTCGACAAAACAATCTGAAGTAGAAAATAGGAAAGAGCGATAAGCGCTACTGGTTCTCCCAGGAGACTACCAATGGCGTCGATATAATCATCGGGAATGAGAAGGACACTCAACAAAATGCAGAAAAGAAGAGGTAGTACCACCGAGAATCCACCCAATAATTTGGAATAGATAATTTCTGTAGAACTACGCGGCAGCAAAATGAGCGATGACCAGGTCTTCTGGGTGAGTTCAGTGCGATAGAGTCGGGCACTCATGATGGCGATTTCGAAAACAAGGAAGAATGCCGACCACCCGAAGAGAATGCCTCCTAAATTTTGTCGAAATCGAGTCGAGTTCCCTGACGAGATCAGCGCGAAAACAAACATCAACATTAGATATAAGAACAGTTTCAAGCCCAGAAACCATGCTCCTCCACCGGTGAAGTGGAAGTCTTTCCACAAAATTGCTGACTGCCAAACGCGACGATTGCTCGAGACAGCGGCGCGTTTGCGGATTTTGTCAAACACGTTGAGTTCGCCAGCTTCTTTTTCGTTGCGAGTGCAAATGTCGAACACAGCGAAAGCGACCAAAAGCACCACAGTGCCGACAATCAAATTACCGAGAACCTGAAAGCTCCACCATGAGTCACTGAATCCAGTCGTCATCGTTCGACCGATGGAGCCGAACGCGTTCATCTCTCTCAGTTTTCCGGAAAAGGTGAGGATAATGTCGCCCAGGAACGTTCCTTGCGTGTTTCGGAACAAACCAGAGAGAACGGTCGGAAGAAGGTGGTAAACGACTAAAATGACACACGCCACACCGCAAGCGCCTGTCGTGGTGGTCATCACAACCGAACACAACAAGCCAATGTTCCCAACAAGGAACAGGTGACCAAAGAGTGAAAGATACGCGGCTCCAATCTGGTTCCAGAGAACACCTCCCAAGGTGATTGCCAACACGGTGAACGGGATTTGAATACTCAACAGGAAAAAGGCTCCGATCATTCGCGGAGTCCACTTGCCTAGAATGAGAGTCGTCGCTCCAACGCCTGCCATCTTCAGCAAGCCGAGTGTTCGTTCTTCCTTTTCTTCGGTAATTGCTGTCGCAAAGAAAGCCGTTCCAAGAAAAGTGATAAAGAAGAAATTGTAGTAAGTGACAGTCCGAAACAGATCGAGACCGGGAGCACTTCGGGAGAACATCTGCCACTGAGATGTCATGAGTGTCCAAAGAACAAATCCGCCCAGAAAACAACGAGCCAGATGCCCGCGCACCAGGCGAGTCTCTGTTTGTAACGCTCGTCGTACTAGGGCGAGAAATTTATTCATATTCGCTGAAAATTGAAGGCGGAGATAACATCTGATTTAATTTCGAACACCCTGCTCTGTTAAGTCCATGAAGGCTTCGTTCAGGTGGCGTTGATCGCGTCCGAAGTTAATCACGATTAACCCTGCCGAGATAATATCGGCAAGAAATTGATTGCTGTCCGTCAAGCCTGGATCGAGTTTCACTCGAACATCTGATCGGCCTTCCATCGGTTCGACCGACAGGACGCCTCGAATTTGAGTCAACGCCGCATCGACTTCTTCGACAGGGAGATCGATTCGCAGGCGGTACGTCGGCGTTTCCGTTTGCTCATCAAGTAGACCTTCCATGGGACCGCTGTATTTCGTTTTGCCTCGGTCGATGATGGTGACGCTATCACACAATTCAGCGAGTTCGCTGAGAATATGACTGCTGATAAAGATGGTCTTGCCCATCCGCCGCAACTCTCGCAGGATTTCCATCAATTCAATTCGAGCGCGTGGGTCAAGCCCTGATGCTGGTTCGTCTAGGAGTAGCAAGTCTGGGTCGTTCACCAAGACGCGTGCGAGACTGACTCGCTGCTGCATTCCACGCGAGAGACCTTGAATGAAGTCGTCTTTGCGACCATCCATGTCGGTGAGAGCGAGAACGTCTCCAACGATGCGGTTTCGCTCCTTGAGTGTAAATCCATAGGCGGCGCCGAAGAAATCGAGATATTCAAAGACGGTCATTTGTCGGTACATGCTGAAGTGATCCGGCATGTACCCGATTCTCCGCCGGATCGCTTTGACGTTGTCGCGAACATCATGACCAAAGACTTTCGTCTGCCCCATTTGCGGTTTGAGTAGCGTGCAAATGAGTTTCAGTGTTGTTGTTTTCCCTGCCCCGTTCGGACCAACAAAACCATGCAATGTTTGCGGTGCAACATCGAAAGTAATGCCGTCCAAAGCGCGGTGTTGCTTAAAGAGATGGCTCACATTTTTAATTTCAATCACGTTTTCCATATGAGTCTCTTGTTGATTAGGTGTGTGATGTTTCCGGAGGTCGGTTCGTTGCTACTCAGTCGATTCAGTTGGAAACTCAAAGACGTAAACGATGCGGCCTGTCTGCTGGTCCGAAATGTCGCCCTTAGCAAAAAAGGCGGCGTCCATTTCTGCTGTGAGGTAAACTCGGACACGGTCATCCGGTACCGTCATCGATGTGATATCGTCTTCGTTATAGATACCCAAATCCTCGGCAATGACCGGCCAGATTGTTTTCTCAAACAATTCTTCAATGGTGTCCGGTTCGTTATTTCCATAACGAAAGGGGGCATATCTCAGCGACTCGTAGTCAAGACGAGACGAAAGTTGCAGACCAGATCCACTCACTTGGTATTGGCCATCCACGAACTGAAGTTGGTAAATTCGACTTTGATGAATTGCGATGTGCGAACTGAACGTGGGCCAGGATTCTGATTCTGGTAAACTCAGCGAGAATTTCTTCAATTGGTCGCCTGAAACCACAGCTTTTGCGGTGGGCCGGAACTCTTCTCTCTTCATAATTCCAGAGTGGAGGACAGATCGATTCGAGAAGGAAGGGATGTCAGATTGCAAAAAAGAGTCAGGTTGATTTGCGGCAATTCCAAGCACCGATTCTGAGTGCTGACCGGTCGAAATCGCGCTCGATGTCACATCGTATTCAATACGATAATTTCCGCCGGTTGTAATAAACAAATTCGACCATTGCTTCACAAGCCAGCGTCCCGGTTGTGCAGGTCGAACGACTGCGACGGAGTTCATCGACGTCTTTTCTCCATAGCCTCGCTTACCGATGGAATGAAAACCAAAGCTGAAGAGACCTACGGTGGCCAGAATAACACTGTACGTGAGGCGGTAATCCCCTTTCTTTCGGCCGAGTAACCAACACCCGGGAAAGAGAATGAGCAAGTACAAAACTGCCATGCTGTAAATCAGAGTCCAGTTATGTTCAGGTGTCGACATTGCCCTGAGTAGTGAAACGAGCGTTGCGGACGAACTCAGGTTTTTATAATTTCTTTTTCGCGTTGACAGACTTGTTTTTTCATTCAGAGGTTTCCTGGAACGAATAACCCTTCCGTAACCAACTGGAAACTGATCTGATGGTTCATTGAGTTCAGCAAGGGCCGCCGAAAATTCGGGATAGGTGCCTTGACCGTCGGCAACTAAATTGAGAGTCCCACCCCCGTACAACCAATCTCGAAACGCTCGCGTTTGAGGTTCCTGCCAGCGCGGCACATGGTCGAGAACAATCGTTTTGACCGAGTGAAGAACAACAGCACTCGACGGAAACAGCTGTTCGTCGAATGTCGCCAGACCTTTCCCTCGTGGACCGGAAGTGGCATTTGTCAATTGAATGCTGATGTCGTCATAGGCAACTTTGGGAGAGTCGACCTCGAAATCTGCTTCGGCTCGTAGTCGATCTCGAATAAATCGTCCCCATTCAACCGACACTTCCGTCCGATCGGGCAAAAAGACATAAAATTGGATTTGCCGAAAGCCGTACGGTTCGATGAAGAGATCCGGCTGAATCACAGGGATATCGACACTTCCGATCCCCACAAGCGATTTGACCCACACATCTCCCTGCCAAGGGTCGGGGGAATCATTGAAAACCCGAACAGTGAGCAAGTTAAATTCTTCAACCCGAATCGTTCCATCAAAGCCCCAGCGAGGCCTGCCTTCGACCTTCAAATCCGCAAACGCTTGTGCGCCGGACAGAAATTGAATGAGGAGCAGGATCAGTAGTGTCGTCAGTTTTCGCATAGAAACCACGATTCAGCGAAGGCCCCGTTACGGAACCTCCCAATATGACGTTGAAACGGGAGAGAATTGACGTTTAAAAATGAGGCGTCTTGAATTGTTGAAGATCACCGTACAATCAGGATCACAATAACAATACTGAGAGTTTTTCATTCTGTACACCTGACAACCTCTGTTTCACTCTTTTTTGATTCGTGGATCATCTATGATGCTCCGGGTAAGATGGTCGTATTTAGGGAATTACTTTCCCACGAAGTAGAATGTGTCATTGCCTCTCAATAGTGGTATATCAGTACGCAAAGTTTTCCTCGCCTGTTTGGCGAAACATTCATTCATTCGTTTTTGCTCATTTTTTATTTGGTATTTTTAACGTGTCCCTTCGTTTCATTCATTCCTCAAATCATTTGACTCGTTTGCTGTCGTTTGCGATCCCCCTGCTCTGTTCTCTTGTACTGTGTGGGGTAGGAATTGCAGACGAGAAAATCAGCATTCGCAATGCTCAAGTCGGAATTGATGGACATTTTCGCGTCGGGTGTTGGGCATCTATTAAATTTACTGTCGTCGATTTAGCAGATTTACCTCGAACACTGACGCCTATCATCCGAACAGTTGATCCGGATGGACATGGGGTGACCTCGACACTGCCTGAAATTCTGGCCGGTTCAGATGGTGTACGGGTGCAAGGAATTTTTCGCTCCGGAAAAGTGGAAGCGCCCGTCTCCATTGAGATTTTAGATGGCGACAAGATCGTTGCTCAGCAAGCGATTCGCGTCGACAAGGAAAACGCGGTTCAATGCCTGAGACAAGATGCGCAGATCTGGATTCTAGACGGCGATCAACCGGCATTTGAAGCTGCGGCGAGCGATTTGAAAAAGAACAGCAAACACACTTTTCACGTCGCAAATTTGAGGAGTCTCGACCAGGAAATGACAGACGCTCGATCACTCGATTCCGTCAGTCTGATTGTCCTGAATGGCGACACCAACCCGCCAGAGACAACAGCGTCTGCAATTCGAGATTGGACCAGGAGGGGAGGACGATTGGTCATCTGCGTCGGTGGTGACGTTGATCAAATTCAATCCGGAACATTAAGTTCATGGCTCCCTGTCCAGCCACGGGAAAAAATTGAAATCCGGAACTTGACCGGAATCAGTCAATTGGTCCCTGGTAGTAGTCCATTACGCTTTCTGGGAACCGTCAGCGGTGCCCGCTTCCGAGCCACGGACGGAACAGTAATTGCCTCGGAGTTGGGACACCCATTGGCAATTCGCAACGCCTACGGCGTTGGCACCGTCACGATGATCGGTCTACGTTTGGATCAGAAACCACTCTCCACTTGGAACTCACGCGCCGAATTGGCGATAATTCTGGCAGGGCTTGAATCAATATGGAAAGAGGCCATTGGCGAACAACAGGCGGCGGCTTTTGACACTGGGTTAAATCCAACTGGTGTCACCGATTTGCAAACGCAGTTAATCCATACCCTTGATCATTACGAAAACATCCCACGTCCTTCCTATCTCGTCGTTCTCGGCTGGAGTGCTGTTCTCATTTTGTTGATCGGTCCAATCGACTATTTCATCATGCACCGGCTCATCGGTCGACCGCAGTACACGTGGTTCACATTGCCAATCTGGTTAACTGCCATGACGCTATGGTCGTTTTCTTCCACCAGCGCAACAAACAAAGCAGAGCTTCAGGCAAAACAGATTGAATTACTTGATGTTGATCTCACAGTGAACAAAATTCGCGGGCGATCATGGTTGAACTTCTACAGTCCCGAAACTCGTCGCAACACCATCGAGGTTGATCTTCAATCGATTTCGATTCCAACGAATGAAAATTCGGTCGACTATTTGTCCACAAGTTGGATCGAGCGGCCTGAGTTCAGTTATCGCGGCATGTACCGATCTGGTGGACTCGATACGCAAAAACCAACATACCGACTGCGGATGGACAATCGTGGTATCGAAAATTTTCCGACTCGGGTCTGGTCGACCGGCTCTGTCGCCAGCGAATGGGAAGTAGAGATCAATCCCGGGACATTCGTTGAGGCAAATCTTAACGATCCTGGGACAGGACGACTCACAGGGACGCTCACATACCGTGGGGACCAGGAGCTTTCAGAATGGTTTATTGCTTACGGAAACTTTGCATATTTCCCTAAGTCTTCCCGGAGAAAAACACAGCAATCATTGAAGCAAGGAGACACATTCGATCTCCGAACTGCAAGATCGAACATGCTGCGTGGAGTGCTGACCGGGCAGACTCAAACGTCGATTTTCAATGATCGAGCTGAGAATAAATTTGCAAACATCAGTCGCGAAGAATACGACTCCCTCTCTAGAGAGCCCTATCGAGTGTTGCGCACGCTCTCCTTTCACGAAATGATTAGCGGAAGTTCGTACACAAAGCTTGGCAACGAATCATTAGACGATGCGGATCTATCAAAATTACTGGAACTTCACCGTGCGGTTCTGGTTGGGAAGTTCTCGACGCCGATCACAAAATTTGCAATCAATGGCAAGCCCGCTCCCTGCGTCGAGCAAGATGTTGTTGTTCGTGTCATACTTTCCGTTGAATTTGAACTGACCGATGTCGACGCCCCTCCGGACCCCAGTCTGTTGAAAACGAATTAGTCGATTTATTCTTTTTTGTATTACTTGTAGTTGGATATCGAGTCGGTGATTGAAACCATCAAACTGACAAAACGCTATGGCGATTTGGTCGCTGCAAATGAAATTACGATCAAATTGAAAGAAGGGGATGTCTTCGGATTTATCGGACCGAACGGATCCGGGAAGACGACCACGATGCGCATGATCGCCACGTTGCTCAATCCTGATTATGGAGAGTGCTACGTCTGTGGAAAATCGATCTACACGCACCCCGAAGAGATTCGTCGACTCGTCGGATACATGCCCGACTTCTTCGGCGTCTATGACGACATGACGGTCATCGAATACCTGGAGTTTTTCGCCTCCACCTACCGGATCAAAGGACCTGATCGTCGAAAGATTTGCGAGGAGAAACTCGAACTGGTCGATATGGGTTTCAAACGAGACGCCATGGTGAACCAGCTCTCGCGTGGCCAAACACAACGCATCGGTTTGGCTCGAACGCTTTTGCACGATCCACAGGTCTTACTTTTAGACGAACCGGCAAGTGGCCTCGACCCACGCGCTCGAATCGAGATGCGCAAGCTGTTGCGACAATTGGGAGAAATGAAAAAAACCGTGATCGTATCGAGCCACATCCTGCCTGAGCTTGCGGATGTCTGTACGCGTGTCGGCGTGATTGAAAAAGGACATATGCTCGTCGACGACTACGTCGCCGACGTGATGAAAAAAGCCCGTGCGGCTGTGATGCTTGAAATCAAAGTTGCAGAAAATCAGGAACGTGCTGCCGCACTTTTAGAACAGCAGGATGGTGTCAGTAAAGTCACCATGGAAAGCGACACGATCTTCGTCACGCTCAAACGCGAAGCAGAGGACTACACTTTGTTGCCCACACTTCTCATCGAAAACGGCTTTCGCATCAAGCAATTCCGTGAGGAAGAAGTGAATTTGGAAACCGCATTCATGGAATTAACGAAAGGAATGCAACAGTAGAACGTCGTGGTCGCCTAATGATTCGTCGCTGTTTAGCCGCCAAGTACGATACTAAACTTAACATGAAAAATACTGCATTCTGACGCAAGACAGAACCGTGACTCTCGTTACAATTGATTATCGAATGAAGTTGCTGTCATGACCGCGAGGATTTGAAGGTGGATTTGGACAATTTGAAAAGCACGAGCGGCGAATGGCTTCGGGGGACCGGACCAGATTCCGACATTGTGATTTCCAGCAGAATTCGGCTGGCTCGCAACGTTGCGGATTTTCCGTTTCCTTCACGCGTTCAGGAATCGACTCAACGAGAGATTGAAAGCCTGCTGAAAGAGCACATCAACGGATTGGAAACAGGTCCAGAGCTGTCATACATTGACATTCAAGATGCGAGTCCACTGGACCGTCAGTTTCTCGTCGAGCGACAACTGGTCAGTCGCGAACACTCAGAGGGGACCGGTGCTCGTGGAGCATGCATTTCCCCTAAGGAAACAGTCAGCCTGATGATCAACGAAGAGGACCATCTTCGCATGCAGGTTCTCCGTAGTGGTTATGACCTCGACGCAGCCTGGGATGAAATCAACCGTCTTGATGACCGATTGGAAGAGCGGGTTTCCTTCGCCTTCAGCGACGAGTTCGGCTACCTGACTGCCTGTCCAACGAATGTTGGAACCGGGATGCGAGTGAGCGTCATGCTGCACTTGCCCGGGCTGGTTCTCACTAAGGAAATTCAAAAAGTTTTTCAGGCGATGCACAAGATGAGCCTGGCTGTTCGCGGTTTGTATGGAGAGGGCTCTCAGGCACTTGGTGACTTCTATCAGATCTCAAATCAAGTCACTTTAGGACGATCAGAGGAGCAAATTATCCAGAACGTCAAGCGAGTCATTCCAGATATCCTGGCCTACGAACGTCGCGCGAGAGAGGCACTCGTCAAGTCAGATCGGCAACGCCTTCACGACCAGGTCTCGCGGGCATTAGGCGTTCTCAGCAGCGCTCGACAAATTTCCTCAGAAGAAACGATGGAAAAACTTTCCAGCGTCCGCATGGGAATCAACTTAGGTCTCGTCGACGACATCGAAACATCCACGGTCAACGAACTCTTCATGCACATTCAACCTGCTCATCTCCAAAAGATTCATGGAGAACTTCTGGAATCCTCTGAGCGTGATTTGATCCGGGCCACCTACCTGCGAGAACGACTCGCAAACCCGTCACAAAACTGACCTTTACGTAAAGCAGTGATTTCGGGCCGGTTCTACCGGCCAAAACAACTTGAGTATTCAACGGCCGGTGGAACCGGCCCTATCTGCTAGCCGCACACTTAAGGTGTGCGGCGTAACTTTCCGCACAACAAAGTCGTATCCATGAGTGAATCCAGTCATCACCAGACACCGGGCAATCTCGATAAGATCCTCTCACGTCTCAAAGAGGGCGGCATGGTCATCGTCATCGATGCACAAGAACGAGAGAACGAGGGCGATCTACTCTGCGCTGCAGAGTTTATGACGCCGGAGAAAGCTGACTTTATGATGCGACGTGGTGCTGGCGTATTGTGTGCACCGTTGACTCACGAAGTTTCTGACCGGCTCCAGTTGACCCCCATTGTCGACCGCGATGCGAATACCTCTGCGCATCAGACTCCATTTCTGATGCTCGTTGATCATCGAGACGCAGGCACTGGAGTGAGTGCCAAAAATCGTTCATGCACTCTGAATGCATTGGCTGATCCGAATTCTCAAAAAAATGACTTCGTCAAGCCAGGTCACGTCAATCCACTCCTCGCTCGCGAAGGAGGCGTTTTAAGACGTGCGGGACATACTGAAGCATCCATTGATTTACTGAAAATGGCTGGTCTAACGCCTGTGGGAAGCCTCATCGAAATTTGCAGTCAGCGCGGCTATGACATGGCGGAACTGGACGAACTGCAGGAACTCTCAGAGGAACACGACATTCCAATGATCACGATTGCGGACATCATCCAGCACCGCCGCATCCGCGAGAATTTGATTCAGCGTGAAGTCCAAGTCACGATTCCTACGGAAGAGTACGGATCACCAAAGTTCATTGCCTACAAGGTCGAGCATGATTCACAAGAGCCGATTGCCATCGTCTGGGGTGACCTTTCATCTTCCCCGGCTCCGCTGATTAGGATGCACTCGTCTTGTTTTACAGGCGACATCCTTGGTTCGCTGCGCTGCGATTGCGGTGACCAACTCCACATCGCCATGCAGATGATCGTCAATGAAGGCTGCGGAGCAGTTGTCTACCTCCCACAGGAAGGACGCGGCATCGGACTCAGCGCCAAATTGAAAGCCTACCAGCTTCAAGACCAAGGACTTGATACGGTCGAAGCGAACCACCGGCTCGGTTTCAAAGCAGACCTGCGTGACTACATGGTCGGTCTGCAAATCCTCAAAGACCTTGGTTTGAGAGAAATTCGCATCCTCACCAACAATCCCAAAAAGACGGAAGCCTTCGAAAACTGGGTCGATCTCAAAGTTGTTGAACAAGTTCCACTCGTCGCCCCTCCCCTGGAAGAGCGCGCGAAATATCTCGAAACCAAACGTCAAAAAATGGGCCACTTGCTTCCGAAACAGACTGACTTAGAGAGTTAAGTTCTTTAACTTCAAGATCGATACATTTCTGGAAACGTACGGCTGCCAAATCGAGCAACGGCCATCCTCTGAATGTTCCGAATGCCGAGATGTCACGGCGCGATCATCGGGCCTGCTGTCGTCATGAGTTTTACTTTTCTATCGATGCTATCGCTAATGCGATGGCCGATCGGAACTCCCATTGATTTCAGCGTGAAGAGTTCCTCATCGAGCGGTTCGTTAATAGAGATGACCTCAATTTCACCACGTTGAGTTCGGTGAAATGGCCCTGACGGACGAGTTCGATTCTCCTGGTAATAAAAAGTGAGAGGAAAGAACCCAAAACCTTTCACCTTCTGAAGTGTCGTTGTAATTTTGTGAAAACTCTTCTCGTAATCCTTCTCGATTTTTACGATTTCATAATTCCGTACAGGGTCAATCCAGACCACTGCATCACCAATTTTGCGAGAGTAGACAAGCCGTATTACTGATTCACCTTCGGGGAGTTGTTTCTCGCTCGCAGAAGTTCCGGTGACAAATTTCGTATTGCCAATAAGACCAGCAAAATCTTCACTCCTCAAATTCATTAGACCCACTGAATTTAATCCGAGGTACTGTATCGCCGGGCAAGGAAAAAAGGAAATACTCTTCCTTCCGACAGTCGCTGGTCTCAACAGTCTTCGGCTGGCAGTCACGGTTACGCCTGGTGCAGACATTTCATCCGTATAAAAGAGGACTTCTTTCCCTTTCAGCACTCCACTCCGGTAAATTTCCGTGGCGTCTTCGCTCGATTTCGTACGGGAATCAATACGGTAGCGATCACGATCCACGTAAATCTCATATGTGCCTGTGCGAGTTTGATCGTTGTCAACCATTTTGACATTCACAACGACATGCGCCGAGACAATACGTTGCCGGTTCGAAAGAACCTGCTTTTCGACATCCCTAACCTCAAGGGCAACGTCCTCGCCGAAGCCGATTGAACATTGAAGAATCGCCAAGAAGACGAGACTTGTCACGTTGTTGGTCTGAATCAATTTCATCGCCATGTGCAGCGCCCTCGCGTAGAGAAAATCAAGCAAACTGGATGCGAATGGGAGATTGAGTTGTTTTCATTTGCCTCTCAATTTTCAGCCCAGAGTTCTCCGCGAAATTCAATTGGCAAGGCTGAGTGAGCAGGGATTACCCTCAGTTCCACTCAGGGTGATCGCAGTCGATAGGGAGGATTCGTTTGGCCTCGTAAGATTTTGTAATCAGATCGTCCCAGATTTGATATGGGTCGTTGTGGAAAATGAAGTCGGCGTCGGCGGAAATTGTGAGCCAGTCGCCGCGGCTCAGTTCCCCTTCGAGTTGCTCTGGTCCCCAGCCTGCACAGCCAGCGAAGATTCGATAGACAAGCCCTTCCTGCTCTTCCAGACTTGCTTGCAGAATATCTTCAAAGACTTCGGAACTACTCCCCATAAAGACGCCACTCACAACCGGCATTTCAGTTGGGTCTAGCACTGCTGAGTTATGCACGACGAATAAATTGCTCGGTTCAACAGGTCCGCCCAGGTAGACCAACTCCTGATTTTCAGGGAGATTCAAGTGTTCTTTGAGCGCGCGAGAAACTGTGACCGGCGAAGGTTGATTGATGACAAGCCCCATCGCGCCGTCAGGCCCATGTTCGACAATCAACACAGCCGATTTAAAGAAACTCGGGTCGCGCATCCTCGGCCCAGCAACCAGAAATTGTCCTCGCAGGGAATTGCTCATTCGTAAACGGTTTGGTTGTCAGAATTAATTGATAAAGACCGCCGCAACGGATTGTACTCGTCACTGCCGTTTTAGGAAAGATTCTTTCTTCCGTTAGAATATCAATGAAATGACCACTCCAAAAATTCCAAGTATTTAGTTCGATTAGCCTCAGTGCGTGAACTTGCCCCATTTCACGGTATTTGTCCCTGACACCAATAGAACTGTGATCTCTGTGCAGAAATGATCTTCCGGTCAACTCTCCTGACTGACTAGAATCCGCCTTGGCACGATCAACGTACCTTTAAACGAAGGAATCTATCAACTTCGATGCATCATGGACGACGCATTTCCTGGACTCTGGTTGCCATTCCGTGCATCGCGTTTGTGTTGCTGATCTTCGGGATCTCAGGGATTCAGCGTGGTGATGAACTCGCCACCGCTGGCGTGCATGCACCTCGGCAGGTGATGTGGATGTACTTCGCCGCGATCGCGTTGGTGGGGGGAGTGATGGTCCCTTATCGACAACTCAAGGAATGGGCCTATCCGGCCTTGGTCTGTGCGATTGTCATGCTTGTTGCCGTCTACTTTTTCCCTCCACGAAACGGCGCTAGACGCTGGATTCCGTTGGGCTTCATGTATTTTCAACCTTCTGAACTCGCCAAAGTCGCGTTCATTCTGGCGATCAGTCGCTACTTGATGTTCAGAGAAAACCATCGAACAGTTCTTGGGTTGATCATTCCATTTCTCGTGACGTGCGTACCTGTGTTGCTCATTCTCAGAGAGCCTGACTTAGGAACCTCGTTGCTCTTCTTTCCAGTTCTGTTCGCGATTCTGTTCGCGGCAGGTGCGAAGTACCGTCACCTCGCCGCCACAATTCTCGCCGGGGTTGCTGTCCTGCCGATGCTGTGGAGCGTGATGAGTGTGGAACAAAAATCTCGGGTGACGGCTGTCTTTCTGCAACGCGATGGAGGCGAACCGCAAACCGGCGATGGATATCACTTATGGCAGTCGAAGCAGATGCTCGCACTCGGAGGAACGTGGGGAAGTTCGGTCGATGGAATGCCACTCGACGACCCGGCTGCTTATCGGCTTCCAGCCGGGCGGACCGATTTCGTCTTCTGTCTGATTGGAGAAAAATGGGGCCTGCCAGGGACGCTGGGAGTGCTGGCACTGTTCGCTGGCTTCGGGATCTGCGGTTTGCATGTCGCAGCGAAAACACGCGATCCTTTCGGACGACTCATCGCGACCGGGATCGTAGCCATGATCGGCACACAGGCACTGATCAACATGGCAATGACAGTCGGACTCGCCCCCATCACAGGGCTGACACTTCCGCTCTTGAGCTACGGAGGGTCGTCTCTGGTGACAACATGCCTGAGCATCGGTCTGCTGGCGAATGTCGCTCTACGCCCCGGCTACGACGTCGCTGGTCAACCTTTTCGTTTTACGTCGTAGTTCCTTACCAGGCTCGCCGAGTCACCTTAAAGAACTTCTTTCGGACGCCAGATTGTTTGCAGACTCAGGGCGTCGAAGGAAAAGTTGCCATCTCCACCGCTATCTTTGGCGCTCATGACATCGAACCACGCGACGGCGGCAGTTGGCATCCTTTCGTAGATTCCATCCACTCTGTGTACGAACTCTTCAATGCCAGGATTGTGTGCAATTGCGAGTACGGTTCCAGCGTCAGCATGCACAGTGAGTACTTGTTGCCACTGGCTGACGCTTGCAAGATAGAGATCTTCAACAATTTCAACAGATCGTTCAACAACTTCTGCAATCGCCTCTGCCGTTTGTTTCGCGCGGATGGCTGAGGAGCAAAGAATCTGATCAGGCACCAGCCCCTGACTTTTCAGCCACTCTCCCATTCGAGGAGCATCTCGATTGCCTCGTTTGTTCAAAGGTCGCTCGTGGTCAGGCAAGTCGAAGTCCGACCAACTCGACTTTGCGTGCCGCATCACCAGTAAGTTTTTCACCGTTCAATCCTTTGACTGGATGGTCGTAAGAGAGGCGAGTTTAACCTCTTTCGCCACGAGATGCGCTCGGTGGACATTCACCGAATGAAAAAATCTGATATCTTACAATGAGTTGAACCTGTCCGATTCTTGAATCAGGAGATCAAATTGAAGGACTTGTTGGTTTTCGTGTTTGCTGTCGCGTCGTTGATCGCCGACGCTGCGCTGATTCACGCCGATACATACACGTATGTCGAGGAAGACGGAAATAAAGTCTCCATTGAAGCCCAATCAATCGGGTCAGGTCAGGGGTTTCAAGCGCTTGAGCGTCGCGACGGTCAGCTGCAAATTGTTCCCAGTTCAGCCATCGTTGACCGCCAACAAGGAGAAGGTCCAGAACCGTACAATCGCGAGCAAATGGCTGAGTTGCTGGCCAAGCGATTTGGCGAAGATCTGGTCCGCACTCAACAACAAGGAAATTTCGTCGTCGCTCTGGTTCTGAGCGCTCCGATCAAAAAAACCGCCGAATCGCGAGCGAAGGCATTTATCCAGAAGGCCAATCGATTTATGAATCGAGTGGATGACACATTTTTGCGGTACGCCAAGTCTCGCAAATTTCCTCTTCATGATCCACGATTCCCGATGGTGCTCTTGATCTTCGAATCGGAAGAAAAATTCAACGAGTACACTGCCGAAGCGACCGGAGGCAGCGGTTTGTCGGCTGCAAATGTTGCTGGTTTCTATTCGCCGATTACAAACTGGCTTGCCGTTCGAATGAGTTCTTGTGATTCCTTTGCGGTCCCTCTTCATGAAGCAATTCATCAACAAATGTACAATCGCGTTTTCAATCGACTCGCTCCGATTCCGAAGTGGTTCGACGAAGGCATCGCTACCGGCTTTGAAGGCGAGGGAGAACGAATCAGCATTTCTCCGGCGAAGGTCAATCCTCGATATGCTGCGCAAGCCCAAGCACTCTCGGGACGGGTCAATTGGAAGTCCGTCGTCGAAAATGACGGGGCATTTACAGCCGATGTCCTGGCAGGCAATGCCTATACAATTGCCTGGTGCATGCATTGGCATTTGGCAAATAAGCACAGAGAAGCGTACGAAGCCTACGTTCAAGAACTGTCTCAAAGAGAAACGTTGGAGAAACTGGATTCCACCGAACGAATTGAAAAATTCGACGGTGCGTTCTCGCTCTCGGTTCCCAAACTTCAAGCTCAATTTCCTAATGCTTTGAAGTTCGCAATCCGCAAACAGAAAATTCACTTCAACAAATCAAGCACCGACGGAAGAAGTTCAACCAATCAGAGTCTCGGGCAGGCAAAGTTGAAAGTTGTTTCACTCTCGTCAGTCGGGAACCGACTGACCGCAAACGGGACTCTAAAGAATATGTCGCCCTTGCGGTCCATGACGTTTTACGTGACTGTCGAAACTGCGGAAGGGAATTATACGGACTGGTTGATTCCCGATCTTCAGCCAGGACGCACGTTGGAACTGAAACGCCAAGTGCTTTCGAAGCGATTTCTCCCAGCCTTGAGAATGAGATCAGGGAGCTATCAAGTTTTCATTCGATCAACACCGACCGAAAGCCGCGAATCCAAAAATTGGCAGTCTGGTAAGATTCCCGGCCCTTATCTTTCCAGATAAACCGACAAATTCTCCCTGATTCCGACAACCCTCTCAAGTAAGTGTTGGGAAATCTGGTTTTCTATGAAATTGTGGGTCGACTTTCGTCGGCGGCTCGATAGTATTCCACACATATGACGCGGGGTGGAGCAGCCCGGTAGCTCGCGAGGCTCATAACCTCGAGGTCGCAGGTTCGAATCCTGTCCCCGCCATTTTAGAATGAGCCAAACCCTGAGGAATAGCATATTTCTCAGGGTTTTTGCTTTTCTGTGAGATGGCTGGCAGCTCCTGACATGCGTTGGTGCGCGTCGTCTGCGTTGGATTTTGCGTTGCTTCGAAACCAATCCCATTCACTGCAGTCTCGAAGTGAGTGTCAGTTATCATGGCATAATGTTTCAAAGCAACTCTTGGTGAATTTCCCAGCCAGCCTGTCACAGTCTGAATCGGAAATTTCTCTATCAATTCGGTTTCGAGAGAAGCCCGAAGATTGTGAAACAGCCGCGGCCAGGGTTTAAGTCCCGACCGGTGGATGATTCTCATAAAGCTCGTGCGAAGATTGCTGTTGAGCCACCCATTGACTCCCTGGGCGGATTTTCGATACCGCTCGTCGATCACGTAAATGTCGCCGTCTTCGGCAAGCTCGTGCGACTCGCCCAGATAATGTCGCAGTTCTGGAAACAAGGGAATGATTCGACTTCCACCATCTGGATGATGTTCTGTTTTCGGTGAAGTGACGAAAATTCGCCCTGTC
>DAOUPA010000669.1 GCA_030626405.1 Planctomicrobium sp. | reverse complement strand
TAGTTGTCACCGTAGACCCAACGGTGTTCGGACTCAGGACCGGGACGCAGGAATGCTTCGTCCCAACGTTTGAATGAGAGTCCGTCTCGACTTGACATGAACACGCCATCGCTCAAATCCGTCCCGAGGCGTTGTCCCAAATAAATCAGTTGCTTACGCAAATCAACGGGTGGCAGTTGCTCAACATGTTTCGTGAGTGGTTTGGCGATATAACGAGTTGGGAATCCGAACAAGATATGAGGAGCCCGGTAGTAGGGGCGAATTTGGTTTGTGTACATCTGCTGAGGAGGTGAACCGGGGTAGTCGAGCCCGACCGGTTCGGACCAGTTAATGAAGTCCTTTGAATGGGACTCGCCGATAAGCCGGAGTCCTTTGAATTGCCCATCGCTGAAAAATCGGACATACATTGAATAGCGTTTGTGCTCTGCGTCCCAGAAAACGGTGTTATGCGAATCGAAAGCACCTTTGGTGACCACTGGTGCTTTACTGAGACGTTCCCAATGAATGCCATCAGCCGATTGAAAAGTCCATAGTCCTTTGCTGGCGGTGGTCCCGCCAACTGCTTTGTAACGTTGTTCGGGGAGGCAATCGGGATTGGTGTCTTTGAAGGGAGAGAAGTTATGGGCTTCCGGGCTTCCCATAAAAATGATGTTATTCTCTTTCGATCCTTCCCATTGGTAAAGGCCCAGGTTCGGACGAGTCCAATGAATTCCGTCGTGGCTTTCGGCGTAACAGACCGATTCCGTTTGTGCCATGCGGAGCGGTTTTTTGTCAATCAGATAACGACTCCCGCGATAATACATGCGGTAGATGTCGCCATCTTGAAAGAGCGTACAATAGCCGCTGGCGTTTCCTTCCCACGCTTGATCGAACTGAAAAGCAACTTCGCGGGGCTGAGGAGAATGCAACTTGAGCTGTGCTCCTCCTGCCAGAGAATCAATGAGCCCCCGGTCGACCAATGGCTCCAATCGGGAACCAACCTGAATCGGCTCGGCAGCTTGTGCAGCGACACTGAATATCAATGGCAAACAGCTTGCCAGAAACATCAAAGCAATTCGAGAAGTACTGAGGATCATACTTTCATTTTCCGTATCAAGAAACCAGGGTGATGCTGCGACAACGAATTTCTGTTGGTTGATGGTGGCACGGTCAAGATCCGAACTTGATCGATGACTAGTGCCTTGTCAGGCCTGGAATCACGGGTTGTGAATTAGGAAAACCGCTCCGTTGTCGCTCTCAACAAGTGATTTCGACCTGACAATCCAGTATTGATGCTCCACTAGGGCTTGGAGGTGTAGTGAAAGACAGCGGCTTGGTCGACATCGCGGGCGAGGACTTCCACTCCGACATGAGTGAGTTCGTGACCACTCAATGTAATAGAAGATGCTGGGCGATCCCAGTCGGTGATGGTGTATTGCTTGTTTGCATTCAGGCCGTTCAGTTTAAACGTTTGACTGCGTTGTAATGCATTGGCTCCGCAAAAGGCCTGGATGATGCCTTCGCCTTTTGTTGGGTCATGAAACTGAAACGCGAGCCACTTCGCGGATTCATCGCTCCAGTCGGTCAACGGATAAAAGTCTTTAGCAAAGAGCGGGCGCACTTTCAGGTAGCGCTCCAGATGCCTGCGGAGCGCAGCGACAGCAGCGGGGTCGCGGTAGTTTATAGGATAAGATCCACATGCACCCATTCCGCTGCGTAGCGCAACGTCATCCGTCGTGTGAGCACCGAGACCATGTAAGGGCAGCCAATGAATTACCTGGCCCGATTCGTTGAGAAGAAGTAGAGCACCTGTCGCATCGCGATTTGTTCTAATTTCGCATTGAGAATGCGGCAGAAACATTTTGGTTATTTTCAATAGTGTTGCATTGCTGTTTCAGCTTTCCCTCAATAAAACCATCGAGTTATTCCCTATGGCCGCGATGTTCGGTGGTGCTGCAAGAACCTTCATCCTGCTTTCGTGAATTGAACTTACGTCGACAGTGCTGTGAGAACATGCTGTAAAATCGCATTGAAGCCGATGTGTCATCTATGTAGTCTGTCCATTCGCAAAGCCTGGGTCGTCGGTTCAAGTCCGAGCGATGGCTCTTTTGTGGGTTG
This sequence comes from Planctomicrobium sp., assembly GCA_030626405.1. Taxonomy (GTDB): domain Bacteria; phylum Planctomycetota; class Planctomycetia; order Planctomycetales; family Planctomycetaceae; genus Thalassoglobus. The sequence continues at coordinate 1,077 of DAOUPA010000669.1, read as the reverse complement.
AGGGGCCAGGGATCGAGGGACGAGGGTGAATAGAGGTCAACACGATGCCACAACATTCTTTACGTGATGACGCCCTTGCCATCTGGCAGGCGGGAGTTGAGGCGGTTGATTCTTCTCAGTTAGTGGCAGATGTCGTTCAACCAATCGATTCAGGGATCGAAATCGCTGGACATAAATGGTCATTCGGTGACAAGGGGCGAATCTGCGTCGTCGGTGCTGGTAAGGCAGGCGCCGGGATGGTGGCTGGGTTCGAGAAGGCAGTTGGTGAAGAATGGAACTCGCGAATCTCTGGCTGGGTGAACGTTCCTGAAGATTGCGTGAATTCCCTTGGAGCAATTCATCTGCATGGTGCTCGACCGGCTGGATGGAATGAACCGACAGAAGCAGGAATCGAAGGAACACGCGAAATTCTGAATCTCGTGGAATCGCTAAACGGAGATGATCTGTGTGTCGTGCTCATTTCCGGTGGCGGAAGCGCACTTCTTCCGGCTCCCATTGATGGAATCACTCTCGAAAACAAACAACAGGTCACACGAATGCTGATGCATGCAGGCGCGACGATTCAAGAACTCAATTGCGTGCGGCGAGCACTTTCAAAAGTGAAAGGTGGCGGACTTCTCAGGGCGTGTCGTGCTGGCAGGTTGATTGCCCTGATCATTTCAGATGTGATCGGCGATCCGCTCGAAACAATCGCTTCTGGCCCAACTGTTGATCTTCAACCGAATCCCAAAGAAGCAGTGGAGACCTTCCTCAAGTTTGTGCAAAACAGTCGTGAAGCATTTCCATTGGGACTTCTGGAAACTCTCACTCGAATCTTGAACGAGGAACGAGCAGTTCCCGCCACGACAATCCCGCATTCGAATCACATCATCGGAAACAACCAAACCGCCGTGGACGCCTCAACCCAGAAAGCAGAGTCGCTTGGATATCAAGTGATTTCATCTGAGTTTGATCAACCTGGAATTGCTCGTGAGTTTGGAGCAGCATTTGCCGAACGATGCTTGAAGGCCAGAGCCAGCAAACGTGCCGGAAAGAAGCTGTGTATGATCAGTGGTGGTGAGCCCATCGTTCAACTGG
>DAOUPA010000276.1 GCA_030626405.1 Planctomicrobium sp. | reverse complement strand
CCGATGTGGATTCGCTGCCGCGACTGGATCAAACGTGGACTAATCGGAAAGGTAGGACATATCGAATCGATTCTCGGCTATCCTATCGCTGGGAACTTCGGTGCGTTGGTCGCTGCAAACCCGAACCACTCAGTTCGCAAGCTCCCTGGAGGACTGTTCCAGAATACGATTTCGCACCCGCTGTATCGAATCACAGATTTGATGGAAGTAGACCAGCCAGAAATCATCGGCGGCTGGCACACGCAGCCGGAATATGATTTCCCAACGGAGATGCAGTTGTCGTTTCAGGGACGAACGCAAAGTGCCAGCCTAACGTTCTCGACACACATTCCACCGCAGCGCATTACGCGAGTCTATGGCTCGAAAGGCTCACTGGACATTGACTTCGATACTCAAACGGTTCGGTTGAACAAGATCGCGAAGCTGCCTGGCGCTTTCGCGAAACTTGAAGTCCCATGGCAACACTTGCGAAACGCAAGCTGGAACTTTGCGAACAACTGCTGGAGGTTTGCGAAAGCAGATATTCACTACTTCGCAGGCATGAAAGGACTCTTCGAGGAGTTCTACAGTTCAATAAAGAACGGCACAGAGCCGCCAATTCCTCCACACGAAATTCATCGGGTCACACAACTGATGGATCGAATTTTCGATCACTGCCGCGAACTGGATGGCAAGTCCCACAGCGACAATTTTTCTGCAACTCCGGCTCAGGAGGTTTTGAAATGCCTGTAACTGCCACTGTCACCGGTGCCACCGGATTTCTGGGACGCCGACTCGTTCGTTCTTTGCTTGAAGAAGATGACCTCATTGTTCGCTGTCTCGTCAGAGAGTCGAGCAACACAGACGCTCTCTTTGAAAATGTTCCTGTTATTGATCGCGATCGCATAGAGATTCATCGCGGTGATTTGAATGACAAACGGTTTGTTAGCGAACACTTTGCAAACAGTGATGTCGTTTATCACCTCGCTGCTGCGCTCGGTGGAAGTGCTTCAACAATGTTTCTGAACACAGTGATTCCGACTCGTCAATTGCTTGAAACTGCTGCAAACGTGAATGTCGGGCAGTTTGTCTTGATTAGTTCCATGGGAGTTTACGGAACTCAGACAGTGAAACGTTGGGGAACTCTTGATGAGTCAACACCAGTCGATCCGATGCCTGAAAAACGCGACCCGTACACGTTCAGCAAAGTGCGACAGGAAGCAATCGCGCGGGAACTGAGTGAGTCCCTCGGGTTGTCGCTGGTGATCGTTCGCCCAGGTGTCATCTACGGACCAGGGAGATCGGTCGTCACCAGTCGCGTTGGATTACCGGTTGGCCCAATCGTGATTCGCATGGGAGGTGGTCAGCAACTTCCATACACGTTCGTCGAAAACTGCGCCGAGGGAATCAAGCTGGCGGGCTTGACTCCAGACATGAGTGGCGAAGTCTTCAATCTCGTTGATGATGATCTCCCCACTGGCAAGCGCATTCTTCAGCTGATGAAACAACAAGGTCAGCGGATTCAGACTCTTTGGATTCCACGTGGAGCTATTGGACCTCTCTCGCGAGTTTATGAGTGGTACTCGAACTGGTCCGAAGGACAATTACCACCTGTGTTGACTCGTTACAAATGCGAGGCGATGTGGAAGCCGTTGCGGTACTCCAATGCGAAAGCCAAGCACAAACTGAACTGGATGCCAAAGATTTCCACGGAAGATGGACTTCAGCAAACTATCGCTGGCTGAATGAAAAATAGACCCCAAAGTGTTAGAAGCAACTCGTTGTTTCGCTTTGCTATCACTTAACTTACGCAAAATCATGCGAATCCTTTTTATCAGTACAACCTTTCCGGATGCATCTTCGCCAGCGCGTGGAACATATAACTCTGCGCTGTGCGCTGCCCTCGCGCGAAATCACGAAGTCCACGCGATTGCGCCGAGATCATTTCTGGAAGCAGTGCCGTTTCGTATCAAAGGCAGGAAGTATCAGCTTCCGACAGAACTCAAAAACGTCGGTATCTCCGCAAGCTTTCCGACCTTCTGGCACACTCCACGTATCATGCAGGAGAAGTCTGGCGATCAAATGTGGTGGTCGGTGCGGAAGAATGTCGAAAGAGCAATCGAGAACTTTCAGCCCGATGCAGTCCTGAGTTACTGGGCACATCCAGAAGGTGAAGTTGGACTTCTGGCAGCGCGTCTCGCAGGTGTTCCTTCAGCAGTGATCGTCGGTGGCTCCGATGTGTTGATTCTTCCGAATCTTCCTAAGAGAGGGGAACGTGTCCGTGATGTCCTGTTGCAATCGGACACTGTGATCACTGTCAGCGATGGTCTGCGTACTTCAGTGATTGATCTTGGAGTCAATCCAGATAGCGTGCAAACAATCTATCAAGGAATCGACCCGACAGTCTTTCATCAAAAAGAATCTCGATCACAAGCACAACAGAAACTCGAATTGAATTCAGGTGTGAAGCACTTCGTCTGGGTTGGACGCATCGTGCCAGTCAAAGCACTCGATGTCCTTATTGACGCTGCTGACAATCTCCGAAATCAAAACCTGTCCTTCGAGTTGCATTTGATCGGGGATGGTCCAGAGCGATCTCGGCTCGAACAGCGGGTTTCCGAACTTGATCTTTCTCGGCATGTTCTCTTCGAAGGAACAATCGGGCATGATCAAATCGCAGACTGGTATCGCGCGGCAGACCTGACGGTGATGTCGAGCGACTCCGAAGGGCTTCCGAATGTGCTGCGAGAGTCGCTGGCGTGCGGGACTCCGTTCGTTTCGACCGATGTCGGCAGCATCTCTGAAATCGCCGATTCGTCTTATTGCGAGCTTGCTCCGCCACAGGATGCGAACAGTCTTGCCGAAGCGATCAGGGAGACACTCTCGGAGAGTTTTGTTCACGGAGCAAAACAGTATCAAGCTCGAATCTGGGCAGACACCGCCAAAGAAACGGTCGAACTCTTCGAGCGTTTCAGCGGTCAGCAATGTCGAAACACAGGAAGTGAAGTCGAAGAGAGAATCGCCCCTTCCATCAATCACCCCGTAGGCACAAGATGATAGATCGTCAGTTCAACCGAGTCTTATTCATCGCTTACCAGTTTCCACCGGTTGGCGGTGTGGGGGTGCATCGCGTTACGAAATTCGTGAAATACCTCCCGCAGTTCGGCTGGAATTCTTCAGTACTGACGGTTTCGAACCCTTCTGTTCCGCTGCACGATGAATCACTACTCAAAGACATTTCTGCCGGCACAGTCATTCGTCGTGCGAAGACATTCGAACCTGGTTATGGATTGAAGAAGAAAGTTTCCGGTGGCAACGGAGCTGGTCGAAAAAATCGTTTTGTGTCAGGCATCAAGTCATTCATCCGCACAGTTGGCAATACGCTTTTGCAACCGGATTCGCAGGTTCTCTGGCATCCTCATGCTTATCGAGAAGGGATGCGAATTCTCAACGATCTGCATCACGATGCGATCATCGCGACCGGACCGCCGTTTTCGTCTCTGCTACTTGGAGCCAGACTCGCGAAGAAATCCGGGCTGCCGCTGATTCTTGATTACCGCGATGAATGGGATATCAGCAATGCGTACTGGGAAAATAAAGGACAAGGCAAATTCAGCAACTGGCTGCAAACTCGGCAGCAACAGCACGCTCTGCGTGCCGCCGATGTTGTGCTGGCGACAACACCATCAAGCTCTCAGGCAATTTCTGAAGTCGCAAGTCGCGCCGGAAGCCGAGCGGAGACTGCGTTCATCTACAATGGTTTCGATCCAGATGATTACCCGGAGACAACGGCGTCAACGAAGAAAGATTACGGCAACGGCACCGCTCGATTCCGTCTGTCTTTTATTGGAACGCTCTGGAATTTGAATTCCATCGAACCAGTCATTGCTGCTCTGGAAAAACTCTGCAAGACATCTCCACTCATCGCAGCAGAGGTTGAACTTTTGTTGGCTGGTCGACGGACGGAAGATCAAAACGCCATCGTTGATCGCTTGGAAGGACAACCTGTCGCCGTAACGAGATTGCCGTTCATTGACCATTCGGAAGCAGTGCAACTGATGCAAAGTTCAGACAGCCTGTTGATGATCAACTCTGATCTCCCGAAGACGCAACGGATCATCAATGCCAAAACATTCGAATACATGGCGGCGAAACGACCGATGTTTGTCGTCGCACCGGAAGGAGATGTCTGGGATCTTGTTCAAGATCTCCCTGGCACCGTGCTCTGCGAGCCGAAACAGATCGGAAGAATTGCTGATCAACTCGCGATGCTCGTGGAGCAACACCGTTGCGGTTTTGTCCATTCCGCCAGCGACTGGGTGATCGATCAGTTTCACCGCAAAGCATTAGCAGGTGAACTTGCAGGATTATTGAATCGCACCGTGTTATTCAAATCGACCTTCGACCAAATCGCTGACATTCAGAAATTGGGAGCAAAACAGCAACACGACACGGAAGGGCATTCATCATGACTTCAGCCGTCCCTGTGATACTCGGCATCTTCGGATTCGCTTTGGTCATCTCGGTCATTGGGCTGACTTTATTGATTCGCGCCCGCAACATGCAGTACTGGATTCGCAGTTACGCGATCCCGAAAGAGTCAACTCCTCCGATCCATTCCGATGATGTTGTGGATGTCTTCATCGCAATTTGCGATCACTGGGAACCTGAGTGCTATGGCGCATCTCGGGAGAAAGCACAGAATCGTGTCTCTCGCTGGTGCAATGAATACCAGCAACTTTTCGAGCAGTTTCGGGATGTTGATGGTCGACCGCCGCAGTACACGTTCTTCTTTCCACAGGACGAATACCGACCGGAATATCTTGATGGCATTCGACCATTGTGTGAAGCAGGTTTTGGGGACGTGGACGTCCATCTCCACCATCATGACGATACTCCAGAACAACTCCGTGAAAACCTGGAGAGCTTCCGAGAAACGCTTTACCACCGACATGGTCTCCTCCGAAAAGATCCAGAGACAGGCGAGATCGTCTACGGATTCATTCATGGAAACTGGGCGTTGTGCAACTCTCGACCAGATGGTGAATGCTGTGGTGTCGATCAGGAATTGACGATTCTCATGGAGACCGGCTGCTACGCCGATTTGACTCTCCCTTCCGCTCCCAGTCCAACGCAAACGAGCACAATTAACAGTATCTATTACGCTCAGGATCGTCCCGGTTTGCGAAAATCTCATGACAGTGGAATTCGAGCGTGTGTTGGTCAAGCACCGCCGGAAGATCACTTACTCATGATTCAGGGACCACTCACGCTTGATTGGCAATCGAGAAAATTTGGCCTTATCCCACGGATCGAAAACGCAGACATCCACGGCGGACGCCCCGGTTCGGAACATCGCATGCAGCTTTGGTTGAATGCGGGCGTCATTGTTGAAGGTCAGCCGAATTGGCGGTTCGTGAAACTGCACACGCACGGCTGCAAAGACGAAAACATCGACACACTTCTTGGTTCTCCGATGCAACAGTTCTATCGAGATCTCGAAAGTATGAGTCAGGAGAATCCCAACTTGCGATTCCATTTCGTGACCGCTTGGGAAATGGCTCAATTTGTCCGACAAGCAGAACGCGGAGCGGCGGTTCCAGACCGGTCTCCGCTTGGAATTCGTGTAGAAACAACTCTGACTTCACACTCAAATTAGTAAAGTCGTTTTCGAAAACGGCCTGATTTTCTTTGATGTATTTTCTGTGAGAAACGTTTCTAGTGTTGTCAATTCGACGCCACCTGTCGTCGAATTGACATCGAATGTTGGCGACTGTTCCGATTCCGGCTGCCTGCCTGTTCCCTGCGAAGTCTTGTCGAATACCTGCAATTAGAGTGAGATTTGCCTACCTCTGCGGTTCATGTCTTCTCACGAGTGCCGTCTTCGGTATGATTCCTGCTGAACCCCTTGAGACGTGCTGGACCGGAAAAGAATATTCGGTAATGAGAGATCGTTCCTCCGATCAAATCTTTACTGTGAAGTGTCGTTGACATTCCGTCCACCAGCAATTCCAAGTCAATAACAGGATGACCGCGACACGATGTCAGGAGCGCGCACTATGAATTTCTCTCTCTCACGCAAAACATTTGGGCTATTCGGATCGCTTGTGATGTGTGCTGTTTCAGCGCGCATGATTTTTGCACAGGAGGTTGCTCCTCCCCCTTTGCCGGATCGTGCGTTGATGAATCAAACTGACAGTGAAATACCGGTTCCGGTCGAGCAGTCCGATATCGAAGCTGAAGTCTTAACTCGCGGACCGGTTCACGAGGCATTTGCAGAACAATATGTTGCCGACCCGAAACCAACCCCGATTATTGAACTGGCTCCTCCGGAATTGATCGACGAACTCCCGCCTGAAGACCTCCCGGAAGGGACAAATGTTGAATGGGTTCCAGGTTACTGGGCGTTTGATGAAGATGCCAAAGACTTTATCTGGATCAGTGGCTTATGGCGGGACCTCCCTCCAGGCCAACAGTGGGTTCCAGGTTACTGGGGTGAAGTTGAAGGAGGCTGGCAATGGGTCCCGGGATTTTGGTCATCCGCCGAGTCAGAAGAACTTTCGTACCTTCCAGAACCGCCTGAAAGCCTCGAACAAGGTCCGAATGTCGAAGCGCCCTCACCGGAATATTTCTGGACTCCTGGAACCTGGATTTATCAAACAAACAGTTACGCCTGGCAGCCTGGTTGCTGGGCGCGCCCTTACGACGATTACCTTTGGGTTCCTTCACGATATCAATGGACGCCAAGAGGGTATGTCTACTGTTCAGGATATTGGGATTATCCTCTTTTCCGACGTGGTGTCCTGTTCTCGCCGGTCCGCTTTCACAATCGTCTTCATCGGCATCGATATTACGGGTATCACTACCGACCAAGAGTGGTTGTCTCTGCTGGCCCACTTCTGGTCCACTTGTTCGTTCGTCCTCGCACCCGTCACTATTACTTCGGTGACTACTATGCCCACCACTATCGCAGCCGAGGCATCTATCATTTGACGAGATACAATCTCCATTCGCATCACCGGCATGCCTACGATCCGATCCGTTCTTACTACCGAGTTGGATCGCGACGAACGACTTACAACCGCCTTGTCGATTGGCATCATTATTATGATCGCCACGAATCAAGCCGACCGGCTCACACGTATCGCCAGACTCGTGATTATGCCAGCCACAATGGTTCAGTTCGAAATTCCGTGGTCGTTCAGCAATCGACTCTCGGTCAGCCTCTCTCTGAAATGATCGCTAAAACGCGAACCAGTAAGCCCAAATATGGAATTCAATCATTTCGGCATATTCGAGAGCAGGATCGTGATCAACTGTCGAACCGATCCAAAGTTGCCGTTCATGATTTAAAGGCGCAACGCATCGCATTCGAATCTCGGCGAGGCAGCGAGCCTGGCAGAGATCGCAACAATTTCACTGAAAGTCCTATTGGAAAGGTTGGCGCAGATCGCCTCAAACAGATTCCAGGAGGAAAGAGACAACTCGGTGAGAAAGGTGAACTGGCATCGATGAAGCTGCCAGAAAACTCCGTGCTCCGCGCCAGACTCGACGGTTTTCGTGATCGGACAGAGAGTCAACGCAGCGGTCGAAATAGTTCGGAAAACGCTCGCAACTCTCAGCGAAATGCAATAGATGCTAAAAAGGGACTGGAGAATCGTACTGCTCGGACGCAAGACGCCGGTCCTCGATCTCAACTCGAATCTTTGCGTGAGAGAATTGAAGCAACCAAGAAGTCGAGATCTGATCGCGAATCACTCACGCAACGGGAATCTCGAGATGGACGAAACACATTGAACGAAAAGAACATCCCGGCGAAGACAACTCGGGACGCTTCTAACAATGATCTGCGGTCCAGGATAGAAGCGTCGAGAAGATCTTCTGGAAACTCAGCGCGTTCAGAAAAAACATCGTCAGACTTAAAAATGCGTATCGAAGCGGCACGAAAAGCCGCATCAAGCTCGGCAACTTCACGTGTGGAACGTTCAGGTCAACTCTCCTCTCAACCAACCACAAAAAACTCTAAGACACCCTCAATTGATCGTGGAACGCGATCTCAGAATTCTTCCTCTGATTTGAACGCGAGAATTGAAGCAGCGCGACGAGCACCCTCAAGCCGACAACGCACAAACTCTGGGAATGATCCGAAAACTTCACGCTCAGCAACCACGTCACAGAGAGACATGCGAGCCCGAATTGAAGCTGCCCAGAAAGCTTCTGCCGCAAGGCGAGAGAGTCGGCCTGATGATCGCTCCGTTCGCAGCAGTAGTCGCTCGACCACCACGGTCCCGAAGGCGACGGACTCACGTTCTCGTATTCCTAAAACACAATCTTCTCAAACGAAACCGGCTCCGAGCCGAACCAGCCGGCTTGGCAGTTCAGCCACAAGGAGCAATAGTAGTCGACAAGCAATACAAGATGCAGCCAAGCGGATACGCTCGTCTTCGACACCCAGTAGAACATCTTCCAGTCGGTCATCGTCGAGTCGATCACCTTCGTCGTCGGGAAGGTCTTCGTCGACTCGCTCGACACCGTCGCGCAGCAGCAGTTCTGGGAGCCGGTCGAGTTCCAGAAGTAGTAGTTCCTCGCCATCTTCTCGACCGAGCCGCACCCCGAGAAGCAGCCGGTCACGCGACAAAAAGTGATAACTAAAATTCACATTCAATCGAAGACGGTCCGCTTCACAGGCGTGGCCGTCTTTTTGTTGTGTCTACTTAAAATCCTTCGGTCGACGCCTGAACTCTTGCGCAATCTTGACAGCAGTGGGGCAAGTTCGATCACTGATCAGGAAGTATCACGAGGAAGAATTCATCCTTCCTGGATTTTAAAATTATAGAATTCAATCGGACACCAATGCACTCGAACGCTCTTCACGCTATGTTTAGGGTGCTCCAAACAGAGCGGTGGATTAATGTTCGACTATAAAGAAGGTGTCTATAATGAACAGTCAACAACAAACAAGACGCGATTTTGTTAAGCAGGCAACTGTGAGAGCAACTGTAGCAGCAGTCGCGGCATCAACTTTTTCAACGAATGCAGACGCCGCACCAGCTTCGAAGCCTCGTTTCAAGAAAGCGGTGAAATACCATATGGTGACTGGCAAGTCTCTTTCGATTCAGCAGAAGTTTCAGATGTTGAAAGAGATCGGTTTCGATGGTGTTGAAATCCGAACGCGAGACAAAGACTCCGCCAAAGTTAAGGAACTCCTCAAGGCAAGAGATACTGTCGGTCTGCCGATTCACGGGATCATCAATAGTAATAGTCCTGACATCAAAACCGCGATTGATCT
>DAOUPA010000700.1 GCA_030626405.1 Planctomicrobium sp. | reverse complement strand
GATTTAAACGCATCTTCGTTTGAGACTTCAAACATTGCGAAGAGGTACTGCTGTCGCGCAGAGTCTTTCTTTGGAATCGATGCCTCAGGCGCATCGGGATCTCTTTCCGGTATTGATTGCCGCATGACCAAACCCATACCAGCGCTGAAGAGTGCAACCAATACACAAAGGAGCGGAAGCACGAGTGCCGGCTTCTTCACAGGAAACGGAGCGTCGCTCCGCTTTGAAGAGTCAATCAAGTGATCGACGGACTCACCTGTCTTTAGGGACTTTGCGATCTTACGTACATCATTGAGAACTGCTTGAGCGTTCTCGTATCGATCTTCTGGTTGTTTCGCAGTCATTCGACCGATCACGCTGCAAATTGAAGCTGGGAGATCGGGCCGGACTTTTTCGAGAAGTTCGGGCTCTTCGTGGAGATGCTTCACTGCGACGCTCACAGCGTTTTCGCCTTCGAACGGAGGACGTCCTGCGAGCATGTGATAACACGTAATTCCGAAAGAGTAGATATCGCTGCGCTGGTCGAGCGACTTCCCGCTGACTTGTTCAGGACTCATGTACAGGGGCGTCCCCATTGTGACACCCTCTTGAGTCAAGTTCAGGTGTTCCCCCCCTCCAAGCTGAGCCAATCCAAAATCGGCAACTTTTGCTTCCCCTTTCCGGTTCAGCATGATGTTTTCAGGCTTGATGTCCCGGTGAACAATTCCGCGTTCACTGGCAGCCTGCAGCGCTGAGGCGACCTGCCGCATTATCAGCAATGCCAAATTGACCTCAAGAGGACCTTTCTTCTGAATGAAACTCTTCAGAGTTTGCCCCTGAACATACTCCTGAGCAATGAAGTATTGTCCGTGACGTTCTCCAACTGTGTAAACCTGAACGATATTTGGATGATTGAGCCCCGCTGCCGCTTTTGCTTCTGTTTGAAACCGAGCGACGTACGTCTCGTCTTCGGTGAGATCAGGTCGCAAAAGTTTGAGGGCAACGTTCCGCTTCAGAGATTCCTGCTCTGCTAACCATACTTCCGCCATTCCCCCCTTGCCAAGACGTCTTAGAAGACGAAAATCGCCCAGAACCGTGTCTGCATGCGGTACAGCAACTGAGCCACTCGCCCCCTGAGACGGCATTGCAGTCGTCTGATCTGCATCCGTGTTGGCATCGGGCTGATTTGACTTGGAATCGGTCATCAACAGGTTTCCGCGATGTAGAAATGAAATATCTCTCCCATGATGGCAAAGTACTGTACAAGAAGGAAGCTTCAGTCCAAAAACGAAACGATTTCTGGTCTCGATACACATCCCAGTTGAGGCGATGGCGGTCTTTCTCACGGCATCGTCCCCACTCTCAGCCGTAGTTTTCACGCTCACCACGCGTCAAATAAACACTTGTTTTTACCTGAATTTCAGTTGCGGTCTCGGCGTTGAAGAGACCGCCCCATTTCGATACCCTCTAGGGCTTGCAGGCTTACTCAAATAGTGAACACTGTTCACTACATAAATAGATCATGTCTTCCCGGAATAAGTAAGAGAGGTTACTGAGATGGTTTTGCGCCCACGTACAAAGCTGAAAAAAGAACGAAGAACGAAACGTTGCCCCAAATGTGGTGGCTTGGTTGGAAACAAAGGAAAGCTGGTTCGCTGCAAAAAATGTGCAAAAAAGCTGCTCTAATTCCCCTCCACTGATCGCCGGAAGCAGAAATGCTCGAACTTTTTGACCAGATTCAGGAAGCCTGCCAAACGATTCGCTCGAAGTGGGACCACACCGCGCACGCTGGAATCGTTTTGGGAACGGGTCTGGGAGCATTTTCAGACGAAATCGAAATCGAAGCCGAATTCGACTACGAGGAGGTTCCACACTTTCTGAAATCGACAGCAACCAGCCATCGTGGTCGCTTGCTATGTGGGAAGTTGTGTGGAGTGCCGGTGCTGGCGATGGAAGGTCGTCATCACATGTACGAGGGCTATTCTTTGAAGCAGGCAACGCTGCCGATTCGCGTCTTCAAGGAAATGGGAGCGAACTTGCTCATCGCCTCAAACGCTGTCGGAGGACTCAACCCGTTCTTCAAGTGCGGTGACATTATGGTCATCGACGATCACATCAATCTCATGGGAGATAACCCTCTCATTGGGATCAATGACGATCGTCTCGGTCCACGTTTTCCAGACATGAGCGCCCCGTACGACCATAAGCTAAATGATCGTGCACTCGAAATCGCAAGAACAGAGAACTTTGCTGCCCACAAAGGGGTTTTTGTCGGCGTCTCTGGACCGAATTTGGAAACGCGTGCTGAGTACCGATTCTTACGGCAAATCGGTGCCGACGCCGTTGGGATGTCGACCATTCCAGAAGTCATTGTCGCAGTCCACGCCGGATTGAGGTCAATGGCCCTGTCTGTTATCACTGACATGTGTCTCCCTGACGCCCTGCAACCGGCAAACGTTGACGAAATCATCGCGACAGCCAACGAAGCAGAGCCAAAATTACGGTCACTTGTGAAGGGCATCCTACAGTTTGAATCCGAACAAACGTCCTGATTGAAAACCGTTGAAATCAATTGCCACAGATGGCAGGCGACAAGATGAAAACTGATTCAGAGATCAGTCTTGCGAGAAGCATTCCACGGGACTCAACTGTTGTACGAGCGATCTGATGCGTGTCGAATTTTTGGGAACCGGTGGGTTTCATCCGAACGAAAAACGTCAGACTGCCTGCATCATGCTTCCGGAAATCGGCCTGGTCTTTGATGCAGGCACAAGCGCCTTCCGTG
>DAOUPA010000313.1 GCA_030626405.1 Planctomicrobium sp. | reverse complement strand
TTTACGGTTTATACGTTCCATTGAATTATGAGGCGATTTCGTGGGAGGACGCCCTTAGGGAATTTAAAGACGTTCCATTTCTTCAAATCGGTGTTCAGCGGCGTCAGGACTGGGTTGCAAACATCCTTCTCTTTGTTCCACTCGGTTTTCTTTGGTCTGCGGTACTGACTCTCGACGCACGGAACATCTTTGTGAAACTCGTTTTTACAGTCTTGGTCATTGTTGCGTTATCTGGTTTGGCTGTCGTTACAGAATTCTTTCAAATCTGGTTTCCACCGAGAACGGTTTCGCAGAACGATATTATTGCGGAATCACTGGGAGCTTTGATTGGCAGCACTCTTTCACTGTTGACCGTTCAATGGGTTGTCGATTGGTTTCGTCGTGCGCTGAGTCAGACAACACTCAAGGCCGTTTTTGACTGGGCACTCCGTGTCTATCTCCTCGCTCTTCTGCTCGCCACACTCATGCCATTCGACTTTGTGTTGAATTACGACGAGCTTCAAATGAAGTCTGAAGCCGGTCGGCTGTCGATGGCGTTTCCGGAGATGACAGCTCTGAGTTTAGCGAATTTGATGGCGACGATGATCATGTTTTTTCCTGTCGGGATCTGGGTGGCTCGCTCTCATTGTTCCCGGCGAGGCTTCGGTCTTTTTGTAGAGATTGCCGTTTCCATTGGAGTTGTTGCGATCTTTGAACTGCTGCAAATTCCAGTCTACTCCAGATATGCAACTCTTAGCGGTTTTTTGGCTGGAGCTGTTGGTGCCACCGCCGGAGTTTTAGCTGCACGGTTCCTGAAGGAATCTGTCGTGTCAACGCTTCTCGCTGCACCGCAACAGAATTTCTCCAGGTCTCTCAAATCATTGTTCCTTGGGATGAGCTACATCCTTGTTCTGACATACTTCTATGTGGGGCCACGCAACTTGGAATCAGTGGGGGAGACCATGCGACGGTTGCAAGATTTCTGGCAAGTTCCATTTGCACGTCTCTACTGGGGAACGGAACTCAACGCTTTTTTTGTCATCGCCAGACAACTCGTACTGTTGTTTCCATTCGGGTTTCTTCTTTCAGATTTCGTCTTGGCGCGAGGGTCAGGTCACAAAGTGGGTTTCCGAATGACTTCCTGCGTCGTGATGATTGCCTGCATCGCAACACTTATGGAAATCGGTCAAGTTTGGAATGTTGATCGGTACTCAGATGTCACCGACGCTCTTCTCCTGGCAACTGGAGGACTTGCAGGGCTTGTGCTACGCCTAGCTCTTGCGGACTGGTCGACTTATGGGTTTTCCGTTCAGAAGGGGCAATTCGTCACACTGAATCGAATGTTGGCCTGGACCTTTCTTGGAGCGATCAGTTCACTGGGCATTGGCCTGGTGAGTTATCGAGTTGTGCATTCAGTGTTGGGGGCAACTCGCCCACTGGAACGCAGAATAGACTTAGTGATTAGCGATGAAGCGACTTCAAGACGCCTTCGTGTTCAAAGTGTTATCGTTCCCACACTCGATCACCCAGAGGCAATTTGGGGCGCCACTGGATCCGACCATGAAGGGAACATCTGGTTCGGAATTTCAGACGGTCGAGAACATCTTCCATCAGCTCGCGTCTATCGTATTTCTCCATCTCAAGGATGGCTGACGGAAGTTGGCAGCATTCTTCCAGAACTTAAAAAACTTGGATTACTGCGTGAGGGAGAGTCTCAACAAAAAGTTCACTCCAAATTTGTGGAAGCCGAAGACGGATTTCTCTATTTCACTTCAATGGATGAAAAAGGTGAAGCAAGCGACGGAAGTCAACTCCCGACTTGGGGATCACACTTGTGGCGGATTCATCCAGCCCATCCAACATTTGAGCCTCTCGCAACTGTCCCTGAAGGATTGATTGCGACTTCGGGAGGAGGTCAGTGGATTTACTGTCTGGGTCTCTTTGACCATGTCCTGTACCAATGGGACGTACGAGCAAAGGAACTGAAGAAAGTTCGTGTTGGTTCTGTCGGAGGTCATATCTCTCGTAACTTCCTGACGGACTATCGCGGACACGCCTACGTTCCAAGAATTACATACTATGGCGATCCGCTCAAATCGCCCGACAATCCTCTGAAAAAAACTCCGAACATTCACGTTGATCTTGTTGAATACAACACGGACCTTCAGGAGATAGGTCGCACTCCTTTGGAGAACTACTTGACGGATAGTTACTGGACAAGCCACGGCATTGTCGGTTTCTCGAATCTCGACGACCAGACGATTGCTTTTGTCACCAGCCAGGGATTTCTTTATCGAATTCTTCCCAGGGGTGGAGTCGCTCCGGCAAGCGTACTTCCACTCGGTTGGATCCACCCAGATGGCGCCGCTTATGCACCTTCACTGTTTGAACTCAGTGATGGTCACTCTCTGGGGAGCGTTGTCAAACGAGGAGACGAGTTTGAATGGGTTGAATTCGACCTGACAACACATCATTCGAGAGTTTCTCAATTTCCTATACCATCCTCCATTGATTCCCCTAAGAATCTGCTCTTGTATGGATCGCAAACCCATGATCAGTTTGGTGCGTTTTACGTTGTGGGAAAAGTCTATTCCACTCCAGTCATGTTACGCATCCAAACACGTTAGCCAGAAGTCCACTTCTCATACCATGACGAGAGTGTATGAGTTCGGGGCATCTGATTCCTCACCAGTACTTTCACCTCTACATGTGAGAAACACTACAATAAACACAATTCCGTTGAGTTTGCGAAGTCGCTTTTTGGAGTATTCATTTGGACTTGATTCTTGGCTTGGCGCGTCGTAGCGTGGATAATTGCTGCTTCAGAGTGGATTGCTCCGCTCGGATTCCGTCGGAGGTGTGTTTCGTACTCACGAAACGCTGCGCTCCGTGAGGCAGAAGCTGAAAAAAATAGAAGTTGTTTTATCGCTAAAAGTGAACGAGAATCGCGGCAATTTGGAGACGAAACTCGGAGCTAAGTTGTTGTGAGAGTTTCCGAGTTTGTTGAACAGACGGGGTCGTTTCAAATTTAGGTCGTTGCCGTGTTTTTCTGTTTTGCTCAAAAATTGACAATTCACAATGGGTCGTGTTTGCTGAATCTTCATTCGTTTTTTCACTGATTCAAATTCGAGATTTATTGAGGGACGTCGTGGCTAAGGAAAAAGAGCACAATGGGGCTGAACAAAAAGTCCCCGTGAAAAAGCAACCAGCTCATCGGCTGAAGATTACCTTTGATCTTCAATTCACATTGAAACTCATCGCAAGCGTTGTTGTGTTCGGAGTCTGTGTGCATTTCCTGCATGCTTATCAGGTGGATCGAAATGCCAACACTCTGCTTGCGAAATCGAAAGAGGCTCAAGCGGAAGGTGATCTGAAAGAAGCGACTCAATACCTTCGGGCTTACATTGGGTTTCGCCCACAGGATGCAGGTGCTGTCGCCGATCTCGCGCAACTACTAGACCAGCAAGCAGGCTCTGTCCCTGCGTTGCGACAAGCTTATTTCACTTATCAGGAAGCATTGCGGCAAGACTCAGATCGTGACGATTTGCGGCGTCGAATTGTCACGATCGCCATGCTTCTGGGTCGCCCCGATGATGCTCTTCGTCAGATTGAAATTTTAACGAAAAAAACCCCCGAGGATTTCGAACTTGCGCTTTTGGCAGCCCAGTGCCACATTGGCAATCGCGACATTGACCTCGCTGCTCGAGAGTACGTCGAAGTGCTCAGCAAGGATCAAACAAACGTTGAGGCATACTCTGGTTTGGTCAATCTGTTCGTTTTTCGGCCGGACGATTTTCCGTATCAGAAAAAGATTGAAGACCTGAAAGCTCCACCGGAAATTGTCGGACTGTTTCGCACCAAGGCTCCTGAAATCCCTGGTGGGGATAATGACGCCTGGAACAAAAAACGTGCAGAGAGTTTATTGGACCTCATGGTTGGACTTGGTAAGCCGAAATCTCGTGCCTACCTTGAGCGGGGACGTTCGCGAGCAAGAAGCGATGAACTCGCCAAGGCTCAAGAGGATTTCATGAAGGCACTGGAATTGGCACCGAACGAGGCCGATGTTCTCTTGGTAAGTGTTGGTCTGGCCTTAATTCAAGCCACGTTAGCTAAAGAGAACGGTAACGCTGACGAATTTCAAAATTTTCTTGATAAAGCTGAGTTGTACAGCACACAGGGACTGAAGCTTCCCGATCCAAACCCTGATTTTCATTTGAATCTATTTCGGATTCAACAGCTTCGCGGCGATCTCGACGCCGCTCGGAAATCTCTTCAAGATGGTCTCGCTGCAGTTTCGCTGTTGCTGGAAAGTGCGGACCTTGAGAGTCGGGCTGCGCTGCAGGACTCGGGGCAAAATTTTCGCATGTCACTCGCCGGTTTACTGATTTCGCAGAGTCAGCTGGAAACCGGAAATATCGCAACGGAATTACTGAGTGAGGCGGAAGCGATTGTCGAGACGTATAAAAAGTTGACAGTGAGAGGAAATTGGAGAGTTACTTATCTCGAAGCTCGGCTACATTTCGCGAGAGGAGAATGGCTGCTAGCGGTTCCAAAGTTTGCTCGAGCTCGCAACTCGGTCAGGCAGGAAACTGGTGTGCGACGACAGATTGATCTTGAGTTAGGCGAATGTTACCGGCAACTCAATAATCCTGATCGTCAAATCGTTGTTTTCAGACAATCGCTCGAGGACGATCCGTTTTGGATGGTCGCGCGCATGAACCTGGCTCGATCACTCGCCGCCGCCGGTCGATTGGACGATGCCATCGAAGCTTATCGGCTCACGGGGAATCAACCAGGAGCTGCAACGGAAGTTGCTCAGATATTATTCCGTCAAGAACTGCGACTTCCGAAGGGAAAACGGAATTGGGAATCGGTGTTTCGTGCCCTCCAGGCAGAAGAAGCTCTCTCTCTCAAACTGAATTTGCTGGTCCCTCCCAGTGTGGAAATATTGCGAGCAAATGTCCTGTTGCAGCAAGAGAAACGTGATGAAGCGAAAGCAACTTTAGAACAGGCAAGGATTGACCACCCAGACTCTGCAAGCATTGTCAATGCAGAAATTCAGCTAGTGATGTCGAACTCAATTCTCGATGTACAGTC
The DNA here is from genome assembly GCA_030626405.1 of Planctomicrobium sp. Taxonomy (GTDB): domain Bacteria; phylum Planctomycetota; class Planctomycetia; order Planctomycetales; family Planctomycetaceae; genus Thalassoglobus. Next base: position 3,144 of record DAOUPA010000313.1, on the reverse strand, counting down.
CAGGATTCAAATCGCCGAAAAGTTGCTCGACGAGGCAGCCTCAAAGATGGGTGACCGCTTCGAGTTACGCATGGCTCGTGTTCGAATTGCTCAAGAGCTTGAACCTGAGAAAGCCGTTGAAGTCTTCAGGTCACTTGCCGAAAATACCGAGAAATTTACAGCGGAAGAGAGAGTGAGTTTGCTCCGGCTTCTGGCTCAGTCATACCAGAGTGTCGGAGACATTGAAGGCGCCAACAAAATGTGGAGGCGGTTGGCAGGCTCGAATGAAAATAGCTTAGAGGCGCTGCTCGCATTGTTTCGGTTGGCTGCACGAGAGCAGGATGAAGCTTCGATGCTGGAAATATTGGGGCAAATTCAAACTTTGGAGGGACCGAACGGGCCCTTGGGGAACGTCATACAGGCCGAACTTTTAATCCGCCAATCGGTAACTGACACTGGGGAAGAATTAACTCAGGAGCAGCGATCCTTATTGGTTCAAGCTCGAAAACTATTACAGCGAGCCAGTTCGCAAAGACCATCATTGTCAGTGATTCCTCGACTACTGGGTGACATCGAAGAAATGCTTGGAAACCATGACCTTGCTGTGGAACGTTACATTCAGGCCGTCGAACTTGGATACCATTCAAAGTCTATTGTGGAATACGTCGCTAAATATCTGGAGGAGAAAGGCCGAGGCAGTGAAGCAGACCGGATGTCTCAGTACATCACGGAGAAGGCTCCACAACTCATGGCAGGAAATTATGCTCGTCTTGTTGCACGGAATCTGATCAATCAAGGACAGGACGACAAGGCTTTGGAATTGGCGGTGGAAACCGCAGAAAATTCACAAGATTTTCGAGACAAACTTTGGTTGAGTCATCTTCATTTCAACCAGGGTGAGCGAGGCGAACTTGCTGAAAATCCTCTTCGAGAAGCGACCCATCAGAATCCGAAGGAACCTCTGGCTTGGATTGCGCTTGTCGCTTACCTGGAAAGAGTTGGGCGTCGAGAAGATGCGGTCACGGAAATCGAAGAAGCGAAAACGATTCTGCCTGAGGAACCTCCGCACCTGAAGCCTCTCGCGTTGGCTCATTGTTACGATGCCGTGAATGATCTTCAGCAGGCTGAAAAATACTATCTGCAGGCACTGAAGACGGACCCAGCAAACGCGAATTTTCAGTTTCGGTTGGCCGAATTCTACATCAAGCAGAAGCAGTACGCCAAGGCAAATCCTTTCATCGATTCACTCCTTGCTTCTCAGGATGATGCGGACGAAGGCTATCGAGAATTGGCACGGAGTCGACGTGCACGAATTATCGCGTCCACCGGGAATTATGCTGATGTTCAAAAAGCACTTCACTCACTAGGTGATTCAACTCTGACGTCGTTTGACTTGAGGACGAAGGCTCAGATTCTGTCAACCCGGAATACGAAGACCGACCGACGAGAACATGTCCGCGTGCTGGAGCAGATCGCCGAGAAAGGTGCAATTGAAACTTCGGGAAGATTGCAACTCGCCCGACTTTACGAACAAATCGGCGAATGGGAGCAATCGAGGCAAGAGTTTGAGTCGTTGCTCAAAGATTCTCCCGAAGCCGATTTAGTGATGATTGAATTTGCAATTGCACTCCTGAGGAACGATGTCATCGAAGAAGATGCCAAAGAGGCAAAGCGATGGCTGGATAAAGCAAAGACGTTCCTTTCCGACTCGCTTCAGACAGTTTTTTTAGAGGCTCGAATTCTTTACAAAATTGGGAAGGAGAAGGAAGCGAGAGCAACTGTTAACGCGTTTCTGGCAGATGACGCTACGCTCAATTCATCTCCTGCCATTCTTCAGGAAATGCTGACCAACATCGAGGGACGAGCACAGTTGGCTCAGTTTGCAGAGATTGTCAAAACTATAGATGATAAAAAATTAGCCGACCATTTTTATGCAGGTGTCAAGTTTCTTGAGGTTCGCGATGATGGTCAAGCCGTTGATGAATTTTTGCCGCTGCTTGAAAACGAACAGATCGGAAGGGTTGTCAGAGCCTATCTTTCCCGGAAGTCGTCGCGATTGTTTTCTGAATTTGGTGAACATGCTGCCGCAGAAGAATTTCTAGAACGCAGTATGGCACTCGCAAGACAACCCTCGGATAATTTTGAGTTGGTCTCAATTCTTGCGAGACAGAATCGCGTTTCGGAGGCGTTAGATTTGTGTGAGAAGCTTTGGGGGCAATTTGACGACTCTCTCGTTGCCAGGACGAGTGTCGCAGTACTGCGGACCGGAAAGCCTAAGCAGAAAGATATTCAACGAGTTGAAGCTCGCATGACCACTGCGATGGCGAAATCTTTGGCACCAGAGAAGTTTGACTTGCATCTCGCAGATTTGAAAGATCTGAAAGGAGAGTACCAGCAAGCGGTCGCTCTTTACGAGCAGGCATTACAAACCGATGAGAACAATCTCGTCGCACTTAACAACTTCGCCTACATCAGCGCTCTGGTTGGGAAGAATCAGAAACAGTCACTGAAAGCAATCAATCAGGCCATTAAAATCGCCGGTCCTGTGGGGTCATTTCTTGACACTCGTGGAGTCATTCACTTGAAAGACGGAAACCTGAAGCAAGCGATCAAGGATCTCACATACGCAATTGACGAAAATGCCTCTCTTTCCACTCAGTTTCGGTTGTCGCAAGCCTATTGGAAACAAGGAGATAAGAATAAGGCGAGAGAAGTGTTTGAGAAGGCCCGGGAAGCAGGGTTGTCTGTTCAGTCTGTTCACCCGCTGGAACGTGAGGAGTATGAAAAGTTTGCGAAGCTACTAAAAACAGCTTCCTGAAAAAATATTCCGATTCGGTGGTTGTCTTCAGTTTTGACCAAGTTTGACTCAGATGATTGATTTCAACAAATCCTGAAAATCTGAATAACTGGCAAAGGTAGCAGACCAATTAAGTTGACTGAAATCGAATTGATCCAGTAGAATTCGCGGGTTAGTTTGTGCTGACCACAGTGAGTTTAAGATGTTTGAACGCCAATACATTTTGACAATGGCAGTCGGGTTGCTCTTTGGGATTTCTCAAGGGCAGTCTGTCGAGGCTGGGTTTATTGCTGCCGAGGCTGGTAGCTTTTCAACTTCACAATTGCTGGCTTTTTCGACTTTTGAAGGCGTTGGAGCGGTTTCTGGTA
>DAOUPA010000642.1 GCA_030626405.1 Planctomicrobium sp. | reverse complement strand
TTGAAAATGGTGGCACCAATGACGGTGTCGATTCCATAAGGAGCAAGACGTGGAAGAAAAAGTTATCGCAATTGTTAGTGAACAATTGAGCGTTTCAGAAGATGAGATTACTCGGGATAGTAATTTCATCGACGATCTTCAGGCAGATTCACTTGATCTCGTCGAACTTGGAATGAAGTTTGAAGAAGAGTTCGGAGTGACAATCCCGGACGAAGATTACGAGACTCTGAAAACTGTAGGCGATTCAATCGACTACATTAAATCTAAATCACCGGAGAGCACCTAGACTATGCTCAAGCGAGTCGTCGTTACAGGCTTGGGGATTGTCTCGTCTCTCGGATGCGAAGTTGCCGAGTTTTGGGACCATATCTGCGCAGGCAAAAGCGGTGTGAGTATCATCCGCCGCTTCGACTGTTCCAACTTCAAAGTGAGGTTCGGTGGAGAGGTACAGGATTTCGTCCTGACCGACCACATGGATCTTCTGGAGAAGGAAGTCCGTAGACTGGATCGATTCGTCCAGTTTGCGATGGCCGCTGCGCAAAAAGCTATCGATGATGCCGGGATCGATTTTACTCAAGGTGACCCATATACACATGGTGTCCTCGTTGGGAGTGGAATTGGTGGATTGAATGAAATTGAACAGCAGCATTCTGTTCTGTTTGATCGTGGTCCGACTCGAGTTTCTCCCTTGATGATTCCTAAGTTGATGGTGAATGCCGCCAGCGGAAATATTTCGGTTCGTTGGAAACTCAAAGGACCAAATAGCGCTGTCGCAACCGCATGTGCCTCGGCGACTAATGCCATGGGAGATGCATATCGACTGATTCAGCACGGTCAAGCCAATGTGATGGTCACCGGAGGCAGTGAAGCTGCAGTGACTCCGATGGGGCTTTCCGGGTTTGCCCGCATGCAAGCTCTTTCGACACGCAACGATGCGCCTGAAGAAGCCAGCCGCCCATTTGACAGTGGTCGCGATGGGTTTGTGATGGCAGAAGGAGCTGGAATCGCGATTCTCGAAGAATACGAACATGCGAAAGCTCGCGGAGCGAACATCATTGCAGAAGTTCTCGGTTACGGAATGTCCGCAGATGGAAGCCATATGACTGCTCCTGACCCTGAAGGTCGAGGAGCTGCCAGGGCGATGTCTGGCGCACTTAAAGACGCCCAACTCGCCCCTGACACGATTCAGTACGTCAACGCCCATGGGACAAGTACACCTCTGGGGGATAAAGCGGAAACAACAGCTCTGAAATCGGTTTACGGAAGCCACGTGCGCGGCATGGCTATCTCCAGCACGAAGAGCCAGATGGGACATCTTCTCGGTGCTTCAGGAGGAGTGGAGTTTGTCATTTCGTCATTGGCGATCCGAGATCAAGTCGCCCCACCGACGATCAACCTCGACAATCCCGACGATGCTTGCGATCTGGACTATGTCCCCAACGAAGCACGCAGAATGCCCATCGATAAAGTCATGACAAACAGCTTCGGCTTTGGTGGACACAATGCCTGCCTGGTGCTCGGCAAGGTCTAGGACTTCCTGCCTTCACTCTCTTAAGGAATTACGCAAGAAGACGATCCCAATACTTCAGCAAAAAAGCCCGGCATATCCAAAATGCCGGGCTTTTAATTTGGCGACTTCATTCCGCGTAGCTCCTCAAGTTCAACTGTCGCGAACTCGTCGTACAATGTACGAAGGCAATCTCTGATGTTGCCCTTGCAATGCGTGAAAGTTTTAACGAGGTGGCTTTGCGGCACATCGAAAGCTAACTCAAGATTTTCCACAAGCTGCATGAACGTTTCGACCGTTGGAGTGCATTCAATGAGCGTCGGTAAGCGACCTGTTTGGTGTGTGGAAATAATCAGACCGGCGAAGTGTTTTGAATTCCGACTCACATTTCTCCAGGCCCACCAATTCAGTAGACCCGCACTATCCAGAATGAGGACTGCTGATTGAGGAGTCTCTGCAAGCCAGTTTAGAATTCTCTGATGATTCACACGCTTTCCATCGTCACGTAATCGCAGATGGCTGAATGAGATCCCTCTCTCCCGAAACTCACACATGACTTCTTCGATGAGCGTCGTTTTCCCTGCCCCGTGTGGACCAACAATTGCACCGCGAAACTGAGTTCGTTCAATTTTCTTGAGAAAATTCTCCATTGTCCCGTCTGGAAAAAGAAACTTCAGCCGATGCAGGCGTTCAACGCGAAATGGATTTTCACGCGCTTTCATAAGATTTTATTTCTGAAGCTTTCAGTAAGTTTCACGTACGAGTAATGAGTTTCATCTTGCCGCATACTTTAAGTGTGCGGTTAATTTGAAAATTGATTTTGAATCAAATTAAGTCGAGAGACAAGCCGTCTTCGGCAACGGTGATGTTGGGGAAAATTGTCTGCATACCCTTGATGCCAATGGGATCGTCAGATTCGTCGAGTGGATCGATATGGACGGCGATCAATCTTCCGACGTTTGCATCCTTCGCTAGATTTGCCAGTGGAGTTGAGTGAGTGTGTCCTGTTCGATCTGCCCAGGTTTTCTTCGAGTCTGGAAAATAACATTCGTGAACGAGTGTGTCGGCCTCGTGAACGAAATCCTTGTAGGAGTGATCGACAGTGGTATCTGTGACGTATGCGAAAACGTGATTTTTCAGGTGCAGCTTAAATGCCGTTGAGCCTCCCGGGTGATGGGTGAGTTTCATCCACTCAATACGATCTCCAGACGGAAGCGTTAGCTCTCCGGTATCCTTCAATTCATGAAATTCAAACGGTGGTGCAACGGGAAAGACCATGTCAGCGAACAGGTGCTCTCGCACGGCATCGAGAATTTCAGTTCTACCGTGGAGTCGGAGATTCTTGATTCGTCCGGTCAGCGGGAGGGTGATGAGATAGGTCAGTCCACAGATATGGTCGAGGTGAGCGTGGGTCAGAAAGAGATCAAGCGACTCTGTTTGAATGTGTTGTGCGACACGGAAGGTGCTTGTGCCTGCATCGAAAACCAAGCCGATTTCCGGAAGCATGATGCAGGCAGTTTGACGTTTTTCGTTCGGATGAAACCCACCGGTTCCCAAAAATTCGACACGCATCAGACCGCTCGTACAACAGTTGAGTTCCGTAGAATACTTCTCGCAAGGCTGATCTTTGAATCAGGTTTCATCTTGTCGCCTGCCATCTGTGGCAATTGATTTCAACGGTGTTCAATCAGGGCGTTTGTTCTGCTTCAAACTGCAGGATGCCCTTCACAAGTGACCGTAATTTCGGCTCTGCATCGTTGGCTGTCGCGATGATTTCTTCTACATTTGCTGGTTGCAGAGCGTCAGGGAGACACATGTCAGTGATCACAGACAGGGCCATTGCCCTCAATCCGGCGTGGACTGCGACAATGACTTCCGGGATGGTCGACATCCCTACGGCGTCAGCACCGATTTGCCGTAAGAATCGGT
>DAOUPA010000616.1 GCA_030626405.1 Planctomicrobium sp. | reverse complement strand
TTCAATGAATTCAATCAGAAATGGGATACCCACGGCGGACTCGTTGGTCGCTACAAGCAGATCGTCCCTGAGATGGATCAGGCGTTTAGCGCGCTGATCGAAGATCTTTCGGACCGGGGGATGCTCGATAACACACTCGTCGTGAACACAGGAGAATTCGGACGTACGCCGACGATCAATGGTAATGCTGGACGAGACCACTGGCCGAACGTATACAGCACGGTCCTTGCAGGCGGTGGCATTCGCGGTGGGAGCGTCTACGGAACCAGCGACTCGAAAGGTGGCGAAGTTCACTCAAAGCCAATCAGCCCTGCCGACGTCCTCTCAACGCTCTGGCACCAACTCGGCATCAATCACAAAACCGAACTCCGCGACCGTCTGAACCGACCCATGCTGCTCAGCGAAGGTCGAGTCATTCGCGAGATTCTGGCGTGAAACTGAGTTTCGGAATCATGCACTCTTGTGCTCTGTTACGGCTCAACGTTGGAATAGATCGCAACGCAACTCGTTGGCACAGCAGGACAAGCCAGCAGTGGCACCCAATGTCCTAGATGCCGCACAACGCAAGTGGCGCCTCTTTCTGTTGTTTGATCTCGCTGATCCATTAGACTGGTGAAGGCGAAATTGAGTGAAGACGAAAAAAACAACTTCCGCGAACTGAGTATTGAATGAATCAGCAAGGTAACGACGCAGGGTTGCAAGAGAAGCGTGACAAGGAGGATGCCAGCGAGGTCGAGGCACAGGCCATTCGTGGACTGGCAACTGCCTATTCGCGGATGCGTGAAGAAATCGGCAAAGTGATTATCGGTCAGGAAGATGTTGTTGATCAATTGCTGATTTCTCTGTTCAGCCGAGGGCATTGCCTCTTGGTCGGTGTGCCTGGGTTGGCGAAGACATTACTCGTCAGCACAGTCGCCCGCATCCTTCAACTTTCGTTCAAGCGGATTCAGTTCACCCCCGACTTGATGCCTTCGGATATCACCGGAACCGATGTGCTTCAGGACGACCCGGAGACGGGTCACCGCAGCTTTCAATTTATGCAGGGACCGCTCTTTACGCATATTCTATTGGCCGACGAAATCAACCGGACACCGCCAAAGACGCAAGCCGCTCTGCTTGAAGCGATGCAGGAACGGCACGTCACGGTTGGCTCGAACACGTATCGGCTACCGAGTCCCTTCTTCGTATTGGCAACGCAGAATCCAATTGAACAGGAAGGAACGTACCCACTCCCGGAAGCTCAGCTCGACCGATTCATGTTCAATGTCTTGATCGACTACCCGACGGCTGCGGAAGAATTGCGAATTCTGAAGCAGACAACCGGTAGCCACAACCCGGAACTCAAACCAGCATTGACCGGTCCACAAATTCTGGCATTGCAGGAAGTCGTCCGAAAAGTGCCAGTCGCGGAGCATGTTTTCGTCTATGCACGAGACCTGGTCCGGGCGACGCGTCCAGAGGAAAAAGACGCCCCAGGTTTCATCAAAAAATACCTCACTTGGGGAGCGGGGCCACGGGCGGGGCAGTTTCTCATTCTGGGAGCGAAAGCACGTGCGATCCTCGAAGGTCGGTTTCATGTGACGACCGAGGACGTGAAATCTGTCGCACTGCCAGTCCTTCGCCATCGTATTCTTACCACGTTTCAGGCCGACAGTGACGGAATTTCTCAAGATGATGTGATCCGCAAGCTCTTGAGCCACGTTAAGGTTGAAGTGAAGGAAAAAGCCAATCGGCTCAAGTCGTAGTGACCGAAGAGAAATACCGCGACGTTGATCGGTTTTCCGGAGAATGATCTCTATGTGCCAACTGTAGTAACCACCAACGATGTCCAGTTCTGAAGCTGATCGTGATTTGATTCGACGAATTCGTGCCGGGGAAGAAAAAGCCTGGCAGGAATGTATTCGGCTGTACGAAGGGCGATTGCAGGCGTTTGTAGAAAGTCGACTGCGAAATCGAGCGACCGCAGAAGATGTTGTTCAGGAAACGTTCGTCGGGTTTCTCACATCACTGCCGAACTTCGATGAAACGAAGAGAATTCAGTCGTTCCTCTTCGCGATTGCTGCTCACAAATTAACAGACGTTCTCCGCAAGAACGGTCGCCGACCAACGCTTCCACTCAACACGGGCAACAGTTCTCAGGGGGATTACGATCTCGTCGGTCGGGAACGTGTTGCTTCCAGCATTGCGAGGAGTGTTGAAAGAAAAACCGGCGAAGAAGATGTGATTGCCAATTGCCTCGACGAATTGGTTTTGCAGTGGATGCAAGGCGGCGAATACGAACGTCTGAAATGTATTGAGTTGCTGCTCGTCCGCGGTCTACAGAACAAGGAAGTTGCCGAACTTCTGAACATCAGCGAACAAGCTGTCGCGAATCACAAATACTTCGCCGTGTCGAAACTCAAAGATGCCGCAAAACTATTCTCTGTCGATTTCGACCTGGAAGCGTTTGGAATCGATGTTGACACGTAAGTAGCTAGTAGGGTGGGTGAAGTTCGGAATTTTCCTGAGATGGTGAGTGACGCAAGACGACGTGAACTTTCTTGTCTCATTGAACAGTGGTGAAGTCAAGAACGTAACCCACCAATTTAATGAAAGACTTGCTTCACTCACCCTTTGTTCACTGCTGGACAAGCCAGCAGTGGCACACGAAAACTTAGTGAAGTGCATCGCTAAACGGCACTGGCAATGAAAGCAGTGTAGTAAAACCACAGCCCGGTTGTTGAGGTCATGACCAGATCAATGACGGACAGCCAGCCGAGTCTTTTATGCAGTTTGCTATGCTCACCTGGTTGAGGCGGATTCGGAAATCTGCGGAGGGCATAAAACAGAGTGGCTCCCCACAAAAACGGAGTCGTCACGGCGAAGATCAAGTGAATCCACAGAACCTTCTGAGCATGACTGAATGCTTCGCCGGTCAGTCGCGGCTCTTCTGGATTCTTATTGACGATATTTTCCCAACCACCGTGAACCCATTGGGTATCGATTTCAAAAGCAGTCACAGCGACGAGCAATACCACTCCAAGGATCACTTGAAGATTACGATGCAGAACGAAGTTCTTTTGAATTTTGACGACGTACAAACTGTACAGCAGAATGGGCACGATCAACACGAGAGCACTGACCACGAAGTCCAGCATGAAGGACGCATCAAAACCTAGGAAGCCGTTTTTCATCATGCTCGAAGTATAAGCAGCGTCTGGCCAGAAGCATTCCCGACCGGCCAGTTTTGCGGAATGTGAGAATCGAACAGGTTGTCCTGCTCCGGTTGTGACGGTCGCACCGCGTTGTCCGCCGATCATCGAGTTTGCAGAGACCTGCACCCGATACTCGCCAGCATGGACGACATGGACTTACAACTACTGATTGAACAACCTCTCTGGCAACAGGTTCTGGAAATCTACACAGAATTGATCGTTCAGGCAGGCCAACAACGCTCGGAAGAAGATCAGGGAACCCGCTGGACGCAGCGCATCGCTGAGCTCGACGAAATCGATGGCGAAGAACTCTCAACCATCCACGGGCAACTCATCGCCCTCGGCTGGCTCACCTTTCAACTGGAAGACCGCAACGCCGGCCTGATGTATCGCATCACCACTGCAGGTAAAAAAGCGAGCGAACAGGCAAAAAAAGCAGTTCGCGAAGAAGAACAATCTGCCGCTGCGTAGCCTTCTCTGCGAC
>DAOUPA010000656.1 GCA_030626405.1 Planctomicrobium sp. | reverse complement strand
GGACATTGTGTTGTCCGGGGGAATCGAGAAGTCAAACCTGAAGGTCAGGCTCCGATGCCTGCCGATGTTGTGACGATTCCCCGGCTACTGAAAAAAGCTGGCTACATCACAGGGATGTTTGGGAAGTGGGGGCTTGGAGCGCCGGGGTCACCTTCGGATCCCGTCGAGCATTTCGATGTCTTCTACGGTTACAATTGCCAGCGTCAGGCTCATAATTATTATCCGGATCACCTTTGGTCGAATGATGAAGTTGTTTCTCTCGACGGAAAAACGTACGCCCATGATTTGATCATGGAGCAGTCGCTCCAATTCGTTCGTGACCAAAAAGACCGTCCGTTCTTCCTCTTCCTCCCGGTGACGGTTCCTCACGCGGCGATGCAAATCCCTGAAGATTCACAGGCTCCGTTTCGAAAGAAGTTCCCGGAGTTTGAAAACGTCGTCGGTAAATACGCTGGAACAACGGTGACCAATCCTATCGCCGCGTTTGCTGGTATGATGACGCGACTCGATTCTCAAGTCGGAGTACTTCAACAATTGCTTCGAGATTTAAACCTTGAAGAAAACACGCTTGTCATATTAACGTCAGACAATGGCCCGCATAAAGAAGGAGGACACAACCCAGAGTTCTTCAACTCGAACGGTCCATTGAGAGGTCATAAGCGTGACCTGTACGAAGGTGGCATTCGTGCGCCACTTTTAGCGACATGGAAGGGAAAGATTGAACCTGGAACAACATCGAACCTCATTTCTGCCCATTGGGATATGCTTCCGACTTTTTGCGAACTGGCAGGTGTTAAGCCACCAGGAAATATCGACGGAATCTCAATTGTTTCCGAACTGACAGGGCATTCGAGTCAGCAGCAGAAGCACAAATATCTGTATTGGGAGTTCAGCGAACGCGGCAAAAGTCAGGCTGCGAGAAAAGGGAAATGGAAAGCCGTTCGCATCAACCTCAAGAAGAACTCCAATGCTCCTGTCGAACTGTACGACTTGAGCAACGACCTTGGCGAAACGCACAACATCGCGGATGAACATCCAGAAGTCGTCCAGGAAATGGCTCGCATCATGAAAGATGCGCACGTTCCCTCGTCAACGTTTCCATTGTTCAAGTAGAGGCGTGGGTAGATTCAGCATCCGTAGACTTCTCCAAAGACTCATGCATCGGACTGGCCCAGTTTTGTTCGAGCCAGTTCAAGAGTTCTTCTTCTTGCGAAACCGCTGGAGTAGTGCGTTCAAAATTGACGCGGCGGCCGACGATATATGGCGGTCGGGCACGAACTTGGTCGTAAATACGGATTGCGTATTCACCGAGAATTCCAATACCCAAAGCATTCAACGCTCCGAAGAGTGATGCAACAATAGTGACGGACGCCCAACCAGGAACGGCGAGTCCCGTAAACAATTTGTGGTACAAAGTGAAAGAGGTGACACCAAAACAGGTCAGCAACGAGATCGTCGCGATCACGTAGAATATTGAGAGTGGAACAGTCGAAAACGAAAAGATTGCTGTCTTGGCTAATCGGAAAAGCCCCATCATTGAAACACGAGGGTTATCATCGTGTCGGCGCCCACGTTCGACTGGGATCCCAATTTGACGGAAGCCAACCCAACTTCGAAGGCCGGGGAAGAATCGATCTCGATCTCGTAGCCTCGACAATTCCTGTGCAACTGTCCGGTCAATCAAACCAAAGTTCCCAGCATCCATCGGCATTTTAGTTGACGAGACTGCATTCAAGACGCGGTAGAATGAATGAAACAGCAGTCGTTTGAACGCATTCTCTTTTCGAGAATGCCGGACAGCATAAACGACGTTGTAGCCTTCTTCCCATTTTTGCACGAAGTCGAGAATCGCTTTTGGATCATCCTGAAGATCCGAATCCATAATTATGACAGCATCACCGGTGGCGTGTGCGACTCCTGCCTGAACGGCTGCCTGATGTCCGAAGTTGCGAGAGAAGTGAATCACTTTGACGTTTGAATTTGTCGCAGCGAGTTCATTCAGAAGGTCTTCGCTTTCATCGGACGATCCATCGTTGACGAAGATGATTTCGTTACGTGGACCGCACGATTGTAATGCTTCCTCAACTGACGCATGCAATTCACGCAAGACTTCTGCTTCATTAAAAGCAGGGAGGACGACCGAAATCAGTCGTTGCTGAATCTCGCGTCGGTTGAACGATTCGGAGCGAGCGTGATTCATTTTGAGAGAACTCCCACAACCGAAAGCCCACAAGGAACCGGCACGCGATCCATCATCCAGCGTTCCGCAGCGGCACATCCAAGGAGCATTCGATTCGTCAATTTGGAAACACGTGGGAACTCCGCAGACCGTCCTTTAGGGAAGACTTTTTCGCAGCTACGAACCGCCATCGCTGCGGGCAAAGTGAATGCGTTCCAATGCGTCAGACTAACAACATTCAAGCCAGCTTCTTCGGCCTGAGAGCGAAGCATCTTCATTGTGTACCGGCGATAATGCCCCAGAGCCTTATCCCAATCGCTAAACATCCACTGGTAGGCTGGCACTGTCACCACAACTCCACCGCCTGGAGCAAGGGCTTCGGAGACGTTTTTTAAAACGGCGACGGGGTCTTCAATATGTTCAAGTACATCCAGCAGGACGACTGCCTGTAGTGATTCTTTTTCAACCGGCCATGGTTCCGCCAAATCGTGTAACTCTGCATGAAGTCCTTTCGATTTTGCCGTTTCGATCGACTCCGGCATGACGTCAAAGCCACTCACATCGTAGCCAAGTTCCTGGAATGTCAGCATGTTTCGAGCGGAACCAACTCCACCTTCGACCAGCTTTCCTGGTGGCGGAAAATGTTTTTGCAGTAGAGAGACAGCGAGTTCCCGCTTGGCGACATGCCACCAATAGGACTCTTCCAGTTCCTTGATGTCTTCGAGGTGTTCAGGTTGCATCTGTCGTCCAATTCAGTGCGAGTTTCGACTTGTACATGAATTCTTTACGTTACGAATCACCTGAATGTCGTGGTTGGAAGGTGATGTTGTGTTTTCGAAACGTAAATCTTTTCCTGTTATGCGGATTATTGTGGTCCATCCGGTCGGTCACGTTTCGCAAAAACAACATGTACAATGATTGCCTGCCCCCATGCTTTGATCACCGATCGTTCTCGGTAGCAGACTAAGTTTCGGAGGGCAAATTGCTCTTTGATCCCTGACTTTCAACGGCAACTCACAAACAGCAATGGCTGAGGCATCCTCAATTCGTTCCAACGTCACCGATCGACCGCTTCCAGTCTGGCTTACCAGAGGATTGTGGATC
>DAOUPA010000611.1 GCA_030626405.1 Planctomicrobium sp. | reverse complement strand
AGTCGACAGGGTTCTGACCGTTGTCGAGAAGTTTCTCGATATCAGCCTTCTTGATTGGCTTGAAAGCCCAGATATCTTCTGGCTGGTAACGTCGGTATGTCCAGTCATCAGCTTGCCCGCCACTGGTATCGACAATCACCCCGTCTTCGTTCTCTCGAACTGACCATTCTTTCTTCTTGATACGAAGCTGTGCCTCTTCATTTGGCCACGGAGCGCCGGCTGCGATCCATCTGCGGATGAACTCCGTCTCCTCTTTCGTCAAGCGATCGTTTTCTTTGGGAGGCATTTCGTAGCCGTCCCAAAGAACCGCCTGATACAGCGAACTCTCTTCCGGCTTTCCCGGTACCAGGGAGGTCTCTTCTGATTCGCCGCCCTGCAACATACCTTCACGAGTTAGTAAGTTGTAATCGCCGCGAATGTCTTTTGGATCGTTGCCATGACACCCAAAGCATTTCTCTTTGAGAATAGGCAGAACTTTTAGCGTGAAGAGTCGATTAGCTCGCGCCTCAGGAAGCTCAGGCTTGGAATCATCAGCGCGACCAATAATTGCCGAGCGGAAAAATAAGCTCAAACCGAGCAGAATTGCGACCAATAGGCGGTGATTATGGTTTGCCATTTTCGTACATCTCCTTAATTTCGTCCGCCGTCAGTGACGCAGCGAAGATTGCAAATTCGTCGATGCTTCCATTCAGATTTCGGATCGCGAACTCTGAGTCTGGACGCGTTGGAATGGACCAGTTGCCAATCGAAGCGGCACCGATCCGCGTTGTCTTAACAATCAATTCTTCGTCGATAGATTCTTCGTGAAGAACGTTCCCATTGAAATAATGTGTTGTGCGACCGACATCTGCATCGTACGTCGTAGCCAGATGCAGCCAGCGACCGCTCAGGGATGGTTTCCAGAATGGTGGGGACAAGACTGCCTGGTGAGTCTTTTCTTTCACTGCAGGTCCGCGAACATCGTCAGCCTTGTGTCGAACTGAAAAGAACAACTGACCGGTATCGAGGATCTGCCAGTGAGGTTCACCTTGGTTGTAGTGATCCGTGAGAAACAGAGAGTTATACCAGCGGTCAAGGCTGTCAATTTTGACCCAACAGGCAAACGTGAGTGAATTGAATTCACCAGGAATCTGCACGCGGACTCGGTCACCAGGGCGTTTGAACTCCAAGCTATCTTTCAGTGCCCAGCGACCAGGAAATCGGTGAGCCCCAACAATCGCACCATCAAGTTCACTGTTTATCGGTTCGAGACTGCTAATGAGTCGTCGCAGCCAGTCGCCGTCTTGGTCAAACGTGTAATACGCGATCAGCCGTTCGTCGCGCCGCAATTCTTCGGACCAGCGCTGCCATCGTTCATACCGTTTCTCTCTCTGGCCTGCCACTCGCGATTCTAGCGTGGCAATGTCGAGAAAGCTGTCCGGTGTCACTTCGGTCTCAGAGTAATCTCCCTCAGCACTGCGAATCAATGCTTTACCCGCAGAAAGAAGTCGCGTCTCCACGTCAAGTTGATGTAATTCGACTTCACCATCAAAGACCTGCACGTTTGTCCCTTCCGGCGAAACAGATAACCCAAATTCCGTTCCCAAGTCGACGACTTTCATGTCGTCAACCTCCAGCGAGAATCCACGAGCTGCCGGAGGCACTCGTGCTCGCAAACGCCCACTTCGCACACGTGCGAGCAAAGGTGACTGCAAATCGAGTTCAGAAGGCCCTTCAACGATAACCGTTGCACCACAGAAAAATTCAATCTGGACGAAACCTGACTTGATCGCCAGTCGTCCCGGCGAAAGAGCATCACCGACCTCGTGCGAGTTTTGGTTCGCTTCCCACGCAACATCTACAAGGCGTGTGACAAGTGCGATCCCTTCTGATGTCGGTTCCTTTTGTTCCTTACGCGTACCAATGTCGTTTCTTGCGACGGGACGAGATTGATTATCACGCAAAAACTCAAGTTGCAACAGACGCCCAGTTAACACGCAGATCACCAAAGACGCCACTGCCACTGCCCAATAGCTAACGCGAAAGACGTGGCTCGTTCCCTTCTTCAGACGTGATTCGATCGCAAGTGCCTTCTCCGCCGGGTCCGGTATTTTGGGAGGGACAAGCCCTGCATTAACATCCAACTTCAGAGCTGCATTGAGGATTTGCTGTTGAACATAGAAAGTTCGTGCTTCTTCGCTCGTACTGAGAATCTCTCGTACGCGCTGGACACCTGCGTCGTCAAGTGTTCCCGCTTCCCAATCGAAAATCAGTAATTCCAGTTCCTCAATCAATGAATTCATTGTCTCAACCCTCCGCTGCCATACGCTTTTGCACACATTCGGCAAGCCGTCGACGACTTTTGAGAAGTGCGACTTTGATTGCTCCGACTGTTCGGTCAACAGCTGCTGCAATGTCTGCAATCGACATCGCTTTGAAATACCGACATTCGACCAACTCGCGGTTCGTAGGAGTGAGTCGTTGCAGACAAGGCCTGAGCGCTTCTCGAACAGAATCAATCTTTTCCGCTTGGCGTTTAGCCTCACCACTGAGCGTTTCGGCCAGTTCTGCATCGAGCAAAAGCCGATCCCGTTTTCGATCCCGCAAATGAGCCATCACCTGAAAACGGGCAAAGGCAAACGCCCACGGCAAAAATGGTTTTTTCGGATGAAATTCACCGATCTTTTGCCACAGCAACAGGTTGGTTTCCTGAACCACATCTGACGTTCGATTATGGTCGCCCAACAACGAGTACACATACCCATACAGCCGAGTCTGATTCTCGGTGAGTTGTTGAACGAATTGTTCCGAGTTTTCATTTTGGTCCATAACGCCTCCAAGCGAGTGCATTTACCACGAAACACACAGAGGTTACCCATAATTCCGGGCATCTGGGAATTTTCTTCGAATTCGAGTCACAGATGAGGATACCTGAACTCCAGGACGGACACATTGTTACCAAAACAAGAACTGGCCTAGCAAAGCTGAACGGCTCCCTGAGTACGCCGAATCCCTCGATAACCGCTGTGAGGAACTCGAAGCTGAATTCCCGAAGGCCGAACTGTCCGCCGGGAATTTTAGATCGCAGCGAGGTGTTAAGATCGGTTTTTCCTTGAGTGACCGCGTTCGGATTGGTGGCGTGGTCTCTGATGCCAATGCGAATTGCCTCAGATGGGACATCGGTGCAGGCGAGATGTACAAGGCGGTCGAGATTCAGGCGAAGATTTGGCCCAAGTCGGAAAAGGGCACCTGGTCGAAAACTACCGTTTGGCACAACGACGGAACGTCCGATGGCAAGCCGCTCAACTGGAGAACAGGTCGCGAGGGCTGGGGCATCTATGTCATCCACGAGCAGGAATAAACTAATGACATTCGGTTGGTTGCCGTACTCAGGTGGGGAAAATCTTCTAATCATTCAGCGCTCTTTGATGAACAAGTGGGCGCAGCCCTTGTTATCGACGACCCATGCGTTCCGAGGCTCGAGGATCTGACAGATCATGCGTGCAGAGTGGCGTTTAATTGGATTGACTCGTCCGCACCTGGAGCTCGCGACTAATCTGACCTCAAAGCTTTTACCGAGTGCTGCTCTTTCCAAAAACGGATCTGAGCTTCCTCTACCAGTCGATTTTCAATCCGGCACTGACCCGCGAATTCGATCATGCGTCCGCATTCAGCATTCGATTCGCGAGTTCGTACTGATCCGCTCAGATGACGTTCTCCGAGACGATTGTCT
>DAOUPA010000163.1 GCA_030626405.1 Planctomicrobium sp. | reverse complement strand
GGTCAGCGCGCCGCACGTTTGTTGCTGCAAATTGTGGCTGGTGATGTGAAACCGGTGACAGCCAATGTTTCCATTCCTGCACTTGTGCGCGGGGACGAACTTATTACTGACACGGGGCTATTCGGCGAGAGTATTTGCATCGCGCAGGTTGTGGAAACAAACCCGCGCGGGCTTTCCGCCGGGATGATGATTGGCAACCCATTCACCGATGTGCCGGAACTCCAGACGAACTGCTTTGTCGTCACCAATAACGATCCAGAATTGGCTGAGCGTGAAGCATTGAAGATTGCCAATACATTTTGGACCAATCACGAAGCCATGAAGATGCCGCTGGTCGGCTTGAAAGAAATGGTGGAGATCATCAAAGAGAACACGTACGGAACAACTGCTCTGGTTGATGCTGCCGATGCGACCAGTTCCGGAGCCTCTGGGGATAGCAGTGCGATCTTACGAGCGTTGATGAGCGCCGGCTACAAAGGACGAACGTTGGTGCCGATCGTGGACGAAGCGACAGTCCAGGCAGCGTTTGCCGCAGGAATTGGAAATAAAATTCGAGCAAGCGTGGGCGGCACTCTCGATCCAGAACGATTTCGACCAGTAACGCTTCAGGCAACAGTCCGCTTACTTTCCGATGGGAGATTTCGTAGCGAGTCGTTTGGAGAAGAATGGCAGGCTGGACCAACAGCGGTCTTGGAGGCGAACAACTTCACCCTGGTCGTGAGCAGTCGTTCGGTCAATCTCTACGACCGTTCGTTCTTCTACGCCCATGGACAAGACCCGAGAAACTTTGATGCCGTCGTCGTCAAATCTCCACACTGTCAGGAACATATGTATGCCGACTGGTGTTCAGAAATGGTTTACGTCGATGCCCCTGGTTCATCAAGCGCAAACCTGCCCAGCCTCGGTCACACTCGGTGTCCACGCCCAATCTTTCCACTCGACGAAAATGTAACGTTCGAACCACAGGTCAAACGATATCAACGATAATCTTTTTCCCCTCTCCCTTGGGGAGAGGGCTAGGGTGAGGGGCGAAGCTAAGCTCGCAAACAAATCGCAGAGTCCATAAACAAACTTAACAACTACATTCACTATGAAAATTCGAGAAATACGCTGTGCCGGGTTGCGTGGGGCGACACCTGAAGGTGGGTGGAGTCACGAAATTCGTCCGGAAGATTGCGTGCATACGCTGATCGCGGTTCACACTGAAGAAGGCGCCATTGGACTGGGGAGCGTGTTCACGAATGACGCTCTTGTGCAAGCTGCCTTGGATGTGCTGGAACCATTGTATCGAGGAGAGAACGCGCTCGAACCGGAACGCGTCAGCGAGAAACTGCATCAGCATATGTTCTGGCTGGGGCGCGGAGGTTCGATCACACACACGATCAGTGGGATCGATATCGCGCTTTGGGATTTGCTCGGTAAGTCGACTGGTCAACCGGTCGGGCGATTGCTCGGTGGTCGTTACCGCGAGCGGGTGCAGCCGTATGCTTCGCTTCTCATGGATGAGCCGGCAAAGTTGCGCGATCATTTATTAGAAGTGAAATCGCAAGGTTTTCGCGCGTTCAAAATCGGCTGGGGACCATTCGGTCGACATGGTGCTGCGAATGACGAAGCCATTGTCAAAGCAGCACGCGAAGCGGTCGGTGCGGAGTCAAAACTGATGGTCGATGCCGGCGGCAGTGATGCGTTTTGGCCGAACGATTTCAAGTGGGCACTCAACACTTCAAAGATGCTCGCCGACTATGACGTACATTGGTTCGAAGAACCGCTACTGCCAGATGCTCTCGAAGACTACGCGAAATTACGCGAGCATTCCCCCGTTCCGATTTCTGGGGGTGAAGTCTTCACCCGTCGTCAAGAATATCGTCCCTGGCTGAAAGCTCACGCGTTCGACATCGTGCAACCAGATGTCACGAAAGTCGGTGGCATCAGCGAGGAACGCCGCATTGCCTGGATGGCACAAGAGCAGGGAATTCGATTCATCCCCCACGGCTGGAACACCGCCGTCGGCCTCGCTGCCGATTTACAACTCGCCTCAGCCTTCCCGAACACCGACCTCGTCGAGTACCTCACCGGTTCCCCCTTCATCGACGAAATCACTCTCGGTGGCTGGAAACTCGACACCGACGGCATGCTGGAGATCCCATCTCAACCAGGACTGGGTTTGGAACTCGATCCAGAAGTTGTAGAGAAATACACCGGCGGGGTGGATTTATTGTGATGGTTCGGCAGCTCCGGGCAAAAAACGCGTCCAGTGTGCTTTATGAACGTGCGGAGTGACACCGTTGCTCCTAAGAACGCTCGAACTTGCTTGATTTCATTCTGTTGAAAACCGATACCGTCGTAGACCATTCGCACCTTGCACGACGATCCACTTTCCGTCGGGGGAAACGGCGAGGGCGTACAGCCATTGCTGATCGGTTTTGATTTGCTTGAGAACTTCGGCGGTTTCGGCATCGATGATGGAGATGATGCCGGACGATGTCGTGGCGGCGACGATTGGTTTTTCTGGATGCCAGGCGATGGCGAGCGGGATCGAATCGAGCTTCACGAAGCGGACCATGCGACCGATCGTCGGTTGCCAGAAGCGGAGGGTGCGGTCGTCGGAGACGGAGGCGACCATCGGTAACCCATCCTGATTTGGACGAAGTTGAAGATCGTGAACCGGGGCTGTGTGGTTATTGAGTGTGCGGATCATTTTGCTTGTGCTGAGTTCCCAGACTCGCAGGCTTTGATCGACTCCGGCGGTGATCAGGACAGAATCGTCTGCGAGAAGACAAACGGCGGTCACACCTTTTGAGTGTCCCGAGAACTCTTGAACTGTTCTCTCTGACGAGTGGTCATAAAGCAGCACTTGTCGATCTAACGACACTGAAACGATTCGCTGGTTGTCATTCATCCAGGCAATCGAGTAGACGGTGTCGTTATGCTGACGGATTAAGCTGATGGTGTCCCGTGATTGCCAATTCAAAACGTTGACGATTCCTGTCTCACCAGGGTCACCGCCTGCGATCGCGAGTCGTTGAGCATCGGGGGAGAATTGAATGTCGTGGATGTTTGCAAAATTCAGTTCCAATTTTCCCTGCTGAGTCAAGCCCGGCCAGTCGTATATCGCAACGCCCGCCTGGGAGGCTGCGAATACGGAGTTGCCATCTGGGGAGAATGTAATCGAAGTGATCGGTGGTTGTGCAGCATCGATTGCTGAAGGAAAAAACAGAAATTGGAACTGAACGATGATGAACAACGATGGGACGAGTCCCAGCCTACAGCTATTCGCCCATGCGAATGATTGACTATGGGGAGCTTTGTTCATCCGACCAGTTCCTGTACGACGTTTGACTCAGCATGAGTCAGTCGAACCGGGCGCCCATCGGCGGTTTTGAGTTCAAGCTTCGTATCGATGCCGAGCAGCATGTAGATCGTCGCAGCGAGATCGCCGGGAGTGACCGGACGATCGGCAGGGCTTTCTCCGGTTGAGTCGCTCGCGCCGATGACTTGTCCTTTTTGAATACCACCACCTGCTAAAGCAACACTGAAAACGCGAGGCCAGTGATCGCGACCACCTTGAGTATTTAGTTTTGGGGTCCGACCGAATTCGCCCATCACAACGACCAATGTTTCATCGAGCAAGCCCCGTTCGTCAAGATCATTCACTAATCCAGAGAGGGCCAGGTCGAGAGATGGGATCAGACCGACCGGTTTCTTCGCACCAGTGAAGCCTTCTTTGAGTCGTGTGTAGAGATCGTTATGTGTATCCCAGCCACGTTGATTGACCGTGACAAACGAGACGCCACGTTCGATGAGTCTGCGGGCGAGCAGACAGCTTTGACCGACGGTTTTCGAACCGTAGCTGCGGCGTACTTTTTGAGGTTCGTCCTTGAGATTGAACGCGTCTCTGGCATCGCTTGAAGTGATCAGTTGCACTGCTCGGTCGAGGTCGGTATTGCCGGTTCCATTTTCACCTGCCAGTTGGCGGAATTTGTCGAGTTGTTGCACGTATCGTCGCCGGCGGTCCAAGCGGGTGAGATCGAAACCCTGGGCGAGTTCAAGGTCGCGGACTTCGAAATTCGGTTTCGAAGGATCGCCACCGACCGAAAACGGTCGCGATTGAGCAGGCAGGTAGCCACCTCCGGAAAGATTCCCGCCGCCGACTCGAAACTGAGGAATCGCGATATGCGGCGGCAGAACGCCAGAATTTGTCCGCAAATGTGCCAGCACACCACCGAAGGTAGGGTACTCCAGAACCGGCGTTGGCTTGTAGCCGGTCATGAGATAGTGCGTGCCGAAATTGTGCTCGCCGAGTGGGGATGTCATCGATCGAATGATTGCGAACTTGTCGAGAATCTTCGCTGTCTCCGGCAGGCACTCACTGATCTGCACGCCGGGTAACTTTGTTGAAATCGCCCTGAGCGGACCGCGAACTTCGCTCGGGGCGTTTGCCTTCAGGTCAAACGTTTCCAAATGACTCGGCCCACCATCGAGCCAGATGAGGATGCACCTTTTCGATTTTGGATTTACTGACGAAGCAGATGGTTGCTCGGCACAGAGTCGTTGGGACTGCAACAAGTCTCCCATCCCTAGCCCCAGCGCCGTGAGACCGCCGATTCGCATGATGCCTCTTCGCGAGACACCATCGCAGCGAGTGAACTGTGAGTTCGATTTCTTCATTTAAAAATTCCTCTCGCCGTTCATTTGAAATGTACGACTAAACTCCAAGTGCCACTGCTGGCTTGCCCAGCAGTGCGTTCAACGTTTGGCAACTAATGATTTGTCACAAACTCCTGACTGGTCAACATTGCCCAGACGAAATCTTGTAAGAGGTCAACTCGTTGCTTCTCTTGTATTGAGCCAAATTCCTTTGCCCAGAATTGTTGTTCGCCTTCTGTCGGGAGTCGGCTCAATGCGAGGAGGTAAAACTCTCGTATGATTTTTTCGGAAGAGACGTTCTCCTTGATTTTTCTTGAAAGCCGACTCTCCGGAGATTGAATTCGTTCGTTGAGCAATTTACCGTTCAACAGGTGCAGTAGTACAGGCAAACCAGCGGTGCCTGTGGATTGGCTTTCGCAAGATTCTTCGCGTAGGCAGCGACCGAGGATGTCTAGCTCTGGAGATGAGATTTTGGGATCGAAAAGTGTAATCGCCCGCGTGCCAGCTGGCTCTTCTCCGAACTGCATGGCAACGCCAGTCACATCGGCAATTGCATCGGCGAGGACTTCGGGTTCGAGAGGTCGAACAATGGAGTGCGAATAGAAACGGTCATCAGTCGCATTCTCCGGCAGAGATTTTTCGCTCCGGGAGTATGCGGCACTGTTCGCAATAGTCCGTAATGTATGGCGCAGGTTGTAGTCATGCTTGATGAAATCTTCGGCGAGAGCTTCGAGTAGTTGCGGGTGCGTGGCAGGGTTTGTGCTCCGCAAATCGTCGGTCGGTTCGATCAGCCCGCGCCCCATCATGTTTTTCCAGAGCCGGTTGACAATCGCTTTTGCAAAGTACGGGTTATGTTGAGTTGTGATCCACTCTGCGAGACTCTCTCGACCTTGTGCGTCATCGTTGAGAAACCGTTCGCCTGGAATTCGCTTCACAGCAGCAATCCCAGTTCGAGGATGAATCACTTCACCACCAGACTGAATCGAGACAACTCGACCAGCTTTTACGTCTGCGAAGATCGCTGCCAGACCGTGATAGTCGTCCTGTTTCCAGTGATCGAGTGGATGGTCATGGCAGTTCGCACAACGAAGTCGGCTTCCCAGAAAAAGTTCACTGACAAATTCCGCCAGCGCACGCGGTCCGCCAACGGTTCGGTAGAAATTCGCCGGACCATTCGTGTGCGAGTCTCCGATGCTGGTGAGTAAGTCCTCTGCGATTTCATCGTAGGGTGTCGCAGATGCAATTTGTTCACGAAGCCAACGGTGATACGTCCGTGCCCCGATCTTGTCCAATGGCTGCGACCGAATCCGCAGCAGCTTTGCGAACTCATAGGTCCAGTAGTCATTGAACTCTTCAGAATTCAGGAGTTCATCGATCAGCAACTGACGCTTGTTCGTGCGTTTGTCATCCAGAAATGCGAGTGCAACACGCGGGGCAGGTAATCGACCTGTCAGGTTAAGTGTGATCCGCCGGAGGAACGTCGCATCATCGGCGCCGGGAGAAGCTGGAATTTTTAATGTTGCGAGCAGGTCGTAAACATGATCATCAATAAAGTTTGTGCGCGGTCCATCGACAAAGTCAATGGATCTTGCTTGCAGAGGAACGATGAAAACAATCGGCACCACGCGATCCAGGTATCGGGCAATGACAACGTGCCTTCCTGACCGGAGTACTGTTGCTTCGCCGGTTTCAGAATCGATCTGAACGGCGGTGTCATCTTCCGGAGTTAAGACCGTCCAACGCGTGACGGTGCGTTCGTCTTCATTGCTGAATATCGCGGTCGCCTGAAGAGTGACCTTGTCGCCGACGGACTCGAAGACTTGATGAGAAGGAGAAATTTCGAAAGACTTAAGCTTGCGCTGCTGAAGTCGCTGGGCACCTTTCGCAATCCATGCTGTGAGTAAGTTAAAGGCTGGATCATCGAGTTCAATTCTTGCCCCGCCACCATGAATGAGTGACTCTGTTGGTTTAAGCAGCAACAGACTGTTCTCTGGATCGACGAGGTTGACGCGCCGGCCTTTGAAACGATGCACGATGGAATCGTAATCGAACGCAGGATTGCTGCCATACAGAGAGAGATGAAACTCACCACGTCCGGCAGCCGCTCCATGGCACGCGCCAGAATTGCAGCCAGATTTCGTGAGAACGGGGACGATGTCGGTGTCGAAATCAACGGCTGCTGCTTCACCGGCGTAAGACGACGGTGCGAACACAGAGAGTAAAATCAGGAAGATCGTCAGCCTTAACATATCACCGTGACCTCAAGGGAATGGAGATGAGTTGTCGCTCTTATTCCTTCTCTCTTGTTGTTTTCTTGAGAGTTTTCGTGGCAGTAGGTGAGGGATATTTCTTCGCCCATTTTTTGAGATATTCTTGCGCGGTCGGTGTTCCGTAGTTACTGAGTTTATCGGAGTTCACGACGGTGTTCGTCACGCGTCCGAGGTGCTTTGCCGCCAGTTCGCTGGTCTGGACATACTCTTCAAGTTTCTTCGCTGCCACGTCGATTTCTTCTGGCGTTGCCTGTTTGTTAATCACCGCACGAATCAGCGGAATCAACTTCGGATCGTCGGCAGCTTTCGTTCGCTCGTCTTGCCGCCCCTGATAGCGGGGACCAGAAAGCGAATTGATGTCAGGTACTTCACCGCTTCCAACGGCAGCCACAATTGCCTTGAGAATCTTCGGTCCGTCTGCCTGCATACTTGGTTGCACGAGAGCAAAGTTCTCTGTCACCTTTCCCTCTTTGCCGACGAGAATCGTCAGCGTCACATTTCGATTCAGACCATACGCGCCTGGCCCTTCCTGGCCGTCCGGAGAGATTCCCCATTCGATGTTCTTGGGGAAATGCTTCTGCACCACGTTCATCCATTTCTCGGTGCTTGTTGAATCAGGAGTCAGAAAAACGACGCCGCTCGTCAGCCCATCTTTCTTTCGAGTCGCGGCATACCGCATCATCGCATTCGTCAGCCCAAACGCCGGTCGCGTGCGAGCATGCACAAAGACAACAAAGACTGGCCTTTCACCAGCAAGTTCAATCAGTTCGAACTCCTTCGCAGCATGCTCCCCGAATACCCCCTTCATCTTCAGCGGCGGAAGTTTCTCACCAACCTGTGGTCCGGAGAAAACCGGGTCGGCTGCGATTGCAAAGGCAGTGAAAGCGAGAAGAACACCGAGCGAGAATACAAACGTTTTAGTCATGGGATGAATCGCAAAGCAAGACGAAAAGAAATCACAGAAGATCAAGGTAATCCTGAGTCAATACCCAGTATATCTTGATTAGTCACGATCACCAGTTCAGCAAGATTATTTTACGAGCAGACCAGAAGGTCAGACAGTGTCTGGCAACTCTGGGGGAAATCGTCGTTCACTTAGAGACATTCAGTGAGAGCATAGTTCGCAGTCTTGGTGAACTCACTTTCAGAAATCATCCGTTCGCGTCTCTAATGCAAAAGAGAGACGGTTTCACATTGAAACCGTCCCTCCTGTATTACTCGAGGATCTGTGATCCCGAGGTTCTGATGGGAGACAATGAATTGCCTCTTCTCAGTGAAGGTCAAATTGTGATCGGAGCCTTTCACGATCTTTGAACTTCTGGTGGCTGCCAGCGACAGCCCGCCGACTGCCTAGGCAGTACCACCTCGTTGGCTACTAAAGTCTGAATTCACAAAACACCTCCTTTCGTTAAACATCCCGCTTCACCCGGCTCACCAGATCCGGTTCATGGCGGGGGAACACCCTTCGGGCTGCGTAGCGCCCGAAACGCTGTGACAGTATTGTCACGCATTCTCAATTTTGGACAAGGGCAGTTTTGAAAGGTTCGCGGATTTCGAGATGTCTGCGACCGATTTAATAAATGTATGAAGAGCCATTATTGATTTGTTTCAGGTGTCTTTGCTGGTACGCTATTCCAGACAATGTGCCAATCAATCTGAATTGGGTATGGCTCTTCGGAGGTTTGGCGTACTGCTGATTCGATGAGGCGGTTGATTTCTGTAGTGGGGCCGGTTGGTGTTCCCATGGTGATGCGAATGGTATTTTCGTGATGGAACTCGACGACTTTGACACTCAAAAGCATGACATCAGAAGTCTCTTCCAATTTCGTTTCGATGGCAGTTGTGAGTTGTTTTTCCAGGTTTGTTGATGGCCACGATTCGTAAATCCCCAGGCAAAGAGCGAAGAGCATGAGGCCGGTCGCCACTCTCGGTCCCCAGGTGCCGAAGCCACCGTATTCGTGAGCGTCTCGAAATCCAATCACCCACCAAGCGGCGGCAGCGCCGAGAATAATAGCAACGATGTTTGTTAGAAAGAGCAGGGCACTTCCTGTTGCGATGGGGACAACTCCCAGGGATGTCGCCAAGCCTGAAGTCGCGATCGGCGGAACGAGCGAGGCAGCAATCGCCACGCCGGGTAGTGCTGATGTCAAATGAGGACGCCCCATGGCATAGACAGCGGCCATACCACTGAGAAATGCAATGACGATGTCCGGTAATCCAGGAGAACCTCGGGCTGTCATCTCTGCGCTGATCTCCATTCCCGGGACCAGCAACCCCAGAATCACACCGAGAAAGTAGGCAGTGACAAATCCGAACAAAACCGTTTTCGCCGCTTTGCGTGCCAGAAGTTTGTTTCCTTGAATGATCGAGAGTCCCGATCCAAGCAGAGGTGTCATCAACGGAGCAACCAGCATTGCGCCGATCACAACGGCCGTCGAATTTTGAATGAGTCCAAGCGCGGCAATCAACGTTGAAAGCACGATCAGCGCGATGAAGTCGATGTCCCATTCCGAACTGAGTTGAATCTTTTCGACGAGTTCGACTCGTCGCGATCGATCAAGCTGCGGAACATAACGTTGGAGTAACTGCTCCATGCGCGTCCGAAGTTGATCCTGGATGGGCATCGCAGGCCGCACGACAGCAACCGGTGGGCCTTCCGGTTCCATCAGGAGTTGCTCTGCAACGTTGGAGAACATCTTTCGTTCAATCACAGAATGATATTCGGCACCGACAAGAATCAAGTCGTGGTCCATACTGCGGATGGACTGAAAACCTTTGGAGATATCTTTCGTGATGAGAACACGGCGATTGACGCACTCGGCCGGTTTTTCCAAAGTCCGATTTACGATTGCCTCGATTCGTTCCTGGCCCACATTTTCGGCAAGAGGACCGACGTCGGGTTGGATGTAAATGGCATCCACTTCCCCGTTTGTTTTTTGCGCGATTTTAACTGCCTGCCTGAGCGCGAAACGACTCGATTGCTCACTGCCGGTGGTAACAAGAATCCGTTTGAACTGGGCCGGTTCCGGCAACGGAAGTCGAATTTGCATCGCTGCTGAACAGGACTGTTGAAAGAGATGTCTCTCAACGGCAAATTCAGGTGACCTCAATTTCGTTGCATAATGTCGGGGTAAAAGTACAAGAGTTGGCTTAGCACTCGTGAGTTCGTCGAGCAGTGAATTCTCTGGATCTGGGCAACGGAATGTCTTCACAGTGACGACAAGCGAGCCCTCTTCGGAAGGAGAATCATCCAAATCGCGGGAAATGTTGCACTCTTGACCGCTTTCGCGAATCAGTGAGATAACTCGCTGTTCAAGCGTTTCAACTTGCGTATCATTGGATTTGCCAGATGTGGTTTCCGGGAGACTTGTTGATTGTTGGTACTGTAGTATGAGCAGTGATTCGTCTATTGTTCTAGCAAACTTTGCTGTCCAGGGAAGAATCGACTTCAAGTCGAGATGAGCGGAAACAACAACTGCAATCGACATGGAATTCTCTGCGTCTTGATATGTAAAATTGGCGCTCTGAGAAACGACCTTGCGAAAAACGGATTTTAGGAAAGCCACGTGTGAGAGATGGGATTGGGATTGCCCCAGTCTTACAATGAAAACAACGAACTTCCACCCATGCGGATCAAAGATTTCGAATACAAACCAACGTTTGTACGACGCGATATGAAAGAGTAATGATGTTCATGATTTCTAAAAAGGGATTGGTTTCCCTACTCTGCTTGACAATTGCATCCGGACCACTACTTGCCGAAGAATCTTCGAAAACGGATTCTTCCAAGAAGCAACAGGTCGTCAGTACGTTTTCAATTGTCGCTTACGACCCTGACACCAAGGAGTGGGGAATTGGAGTCGCATCGAAATTCCTGGCTGTTGGCCATGTCGTTCCCTGGGCGAAGTCTGGGCATGGAGCGATTGCAACGCAAAGCTTCGCAAACACAACGTATGGTCCAGAAGGGTTAAAATTACTTCGTGAAGGGAAGTCGGCCGCGGAGGTGATTCAAGTACTAACGGACGCCGACGACATGCGTGCAAATCGTCAAGTTGGTGTTGTCGACAATCTTGGAAACGCGGCGACGTTTACCGGTGAAAAATGCCTTCCCTGGGCGGGAGGAAAAACAGGGGAGCACTACGCGTGTCAGGGAAACATTCTGGCCGGTCCGGAAGTGATCGACGAGATGTCAAAATCATTTGAGACTTCGCAGGGCACACTTGCCTGGCGAATCATGGAGGCACTCGAAGCGGCAGACAAAGCTGGTGGAGATATTCGAGGGCGACAGTCGGCAGCCATTCTCGTTGTGAAAGAAGGCGCCGGCTACGCTGGCCTGAACGACCGCATGATCGATTTCCGCGTCGATGATCACAAAACTCCGATTGAGGAACTTGGACGAATACTGTCACTGAAAGTGAAGCGGCCTGAAAAGGTAGAAAAGGATCAGGAATGACTTTGTCGTTCAAAAGACTCGTCGCAGTTGTCGTCGCTCTATGTGCCTCTATTTCGACTCCGTTCTCAACACTGCATGCACAAGAACCGAAGGATCAAGCGGTTGATGCGTCGATTGCTCGGGCACTGGAGTTTCTGGCAACGCAGCAAACGGACGAAGGATCCTGGCGAACTGAGTCGTGGGGGGAATCGACGGCGATTACATCGCTCGCTGTCATGGCGTATCTTGCTGCAGGGCACGTGCCTGGTGAAGGACCGTACGGGGAACGAATCAATCGTGGAGTATTGTGGGTTGTCGGGCAGCAGCAGCCGGATGGAATGCTCATCTCAAAACGATCCAGCCACGGACCGATGTATAACCACGGCATCTGCACTCTCATGCTGGCGGAAGTCGCAGGCATGATGGACGGCGCCGACGCGACGATCGTTCGCCGTGGACTCGAAAATGCGATACGACTCATTTTGCAATCGCAAGCTTTGACGAAAAACGGTCGCCATCAAGGTGGTTGGAGGTATCAGACGAATAGTCGTGATAGCGACCTGAGCGTCACTGGCTGGCAAGTCATGGCGCTGCGAGGAGCGAAAGACATCGGTTGCGATGTTCCTGTCGAAGCGATTGAGTCAGCAGTTGAATACGTCAAAAAATGCTCATCGAGAACAAACGAAGGGTTCGCCTATCAACCGGGAAATGGTCCAACTTCAACGCTGACTGGCGTTGGCATTACTTGCATGGAAGTCTGTGGGGCTCATCATTCTGCTGAGGCATTAGGAGCCGCCAAGTGGCTCGTCGAACATCCGCTTCATGAACGATCAAGCTACTTCTACTACGGAGTCTATTACACCGGAGTCGGCATGTTTAAAATCGGCGGAGATATCGCGGATCAACACCATCGTCTGCTCGTGGATCTTTTGCTTCCACTCCAAGATGACGACGGAGGTTGGACCCCAACGCACGGCAGCGAACGACAGGCCGGTCGCATCTACGCGACGGCCACCACAGTTCTCGCCCTGACCGTTGAGTATCGGTACCTTCCAATCTACCAGCGCTAAGGAATCGGAAGGCGTCTTCGAGGCCCGAAAGCTTCACTCTTCATAAGATCGAGTGAAGGAAATTGCGAATCTGTTGCTTTGCCCCTGCATCGATTGCACCACGAAAGTGAAAGCGAAGGCGTCCTTGAGGGTCGAGTTGACCGCTGATCGTCACTTTTTGAGGCACCTGAACATCTTGTTGGAAGAATGTTTTGATTTCCCGTTCGGCACGTGGTGAGATCCCTCGGTGTTCAACCAATCCAGAGTGATCAACGACGAAGCGTATGATCGTTCTGGAACAAATCGACCGGTAAACCACAACCGCAATGAAGGCGATGAGCCCCAAAACGGCATAAGTCAAAATCGACTGAAGGTTTATCATCGTTGTCGAGTCGGCTGAAGCCTTAAATCAAACCCTCGTGTATTTCTCATTCCCAGATTATGCAGGTGAATCTCGTTGAAGTCGAGTCAGCCCATACAGAGAACGTTTTTGCGGCAATGTCGCGTGGGCTTCTGACTCAAGTACTGCCCGTTTTCAGTAACTCATTACGCAAAGTGACAAAGGGAATACCATTCTGCAAATGCGGGTTACTGCATCATGAAAAAACGCCGCCAAGATGTCCCTTGGCGGCGTTTGAGAGATGTTGTACGAAAAGAAGTGCAAAAACTAATTCTTTTCTTCACCTTCGACTTCAACTGTTTTTTCAAAATTGACAGGCACGAATTCACGAGGGCCGACAACTTCTTCTGCATTTGTCTGGACTGTAAGCCGTTTTTTCAGGAAAGTTGCCTGATCGTTGTCCGCTTTGGCG
>DAOUPA010000549.1 GCA_030626405.1 Planctomicrobium sp. | reverse complement strand
GGTCGGCGACATGATTGCTGGCTTCTGTTCCCAGGATGGCGAGGTTCATTGTTGCCATCTGTCGGACGCTCTCATCGGAATGTTCGAGCAGGGCAACGAGAGCCGGAATTGCTTTTTTATGTTCGTCTGGGAATTGAATCAGAGCAACTGCGGCATTGACTTGCACAAACGGCAAGACGTCCTTGAGTGCGAGCCGCAATTCGGGAAGTGCTGCTTTGGCGTCGGAGCCGAGAGCGACAATCGCCGATGCGGCTGTTTCTCGTTCGATTTCGTTTCCGTTTTTGAGTTTGTCTGCCAGTAACGGAATCGCTTCCTGGCCGAATTCGAGCAATTCCTGATTTGCTTTCTCCCACTCCTCGATTGAATCGGTAGGATTGACGAGCTTTTCGAACGCGGCGACGATCTCTGTCTTGAATTCGACAGGCTTCGTTTCGGAAGGTGTTGCTGTCTCAGGATTTGTTGTTTCATGAATTTTCGGAGCAGCTAAGGCAACATTGACGGGAGCGGTTTCGGTAGGAGCTTTGATTCCCAAACGAGGCGATTCCTCTTCGTTTGTGTTGGGTGCTCGCTCGGTGTCTACTGCGTTAACGGTGGGACGTGGCGTTTGTTGTTGATCCTCTGGTGAAGGAACGCAACCGCTGAGTGAGAAACCGATCACAAGAATCAGAATCAGCAGCAGTGACTGATCGACTTGACCGGAGGATCTGAGAAGTAACATTTTATTCTCCATTTCTTAACCGCATTCGTCATTGATGACCGTTTCGCAACTTCGTATTGAAAAACTCTCAAAAGAGTGAGAGAATCCCAATGGATCGTGTTGACGGTGAATCGCGACGGTTTCTGGTGGTTCGCGAACCGGTCAATGCGTTTGATACCTTGTACTTGTGCATCATTGCAACGGGAGATTTTCCAAACTTTGATCTGGCAAGGGTTTCGGACTCAATCTTTGTGGTCGAGGCGAGTACAATGACCTACTTCCTTTTTTGATTAAGCTTGATTTTCCATGTTCGAATTTCCGTGTTTTCGGCACCTTCAGACGACCACACTGCTCGTTGTTCTCGTGTTGTCTTTCGGTACAGCCTTTGGACAAGACCCAGGGCAACAGGACGCGGAGCAAGAGGATCGAGATGAGGAGGCAGTTCTGTTTGAAGTGACTGCGGTTTCTGATGTTGATAAAGAAATTCAAGCGGCAGCGAAACTTCCAGGCGCGAATGATCTGACGAAACAGGCGAGCGAGCCACTGCAAGTTTGGGTCAACCGTGTCCATCTGGGAGTTGACAATGCCTATGTCGAGACACGAATTCGCTACCTTGCTGTGCGTGTCACGTTACTGAATCAAAGTGATGAAGTCGTCACCATCAATACTGGCGAGATCTCACTCGCAGGCTGGGGCGAAACCTACAGCTTGGACGATCACCCGAAAGGATTTGACCGCACACCTGTGAGAATTGGTCGTGAAGTTCAGTCGATGAGTGAACTGCTGACACCTCAACAAATCTCGATTTCAGAACGAAAGGCAGCCTCTTTCTGGTGTGTTTTTGCTGGGCTTCCGAATACAAACAGTGTTGAAGATTTGGTCTTGCGTGTGCCACTTGAGCAAGGTGGACAACTGCAACATGATTTGCGAGTCGAGCAGCACGCGCGACTTGGAATGGTCGTGGAAAAAATTGGGCCGAAAAATGCGCTCGGGCTGATCACTTTGCACGGGGCGTTCAATTCCGTCAATGCCCAGGATCTAGCCGATAAAATTCGTGAACTTTCTAAAAATAATGTGAAACGTGTTGTGATTGGTTGGGCAGTTGGAGCGAAGGATGTTGAACCGGATTTGATCGACTGGTTGCTGCATCGCGCGACTCAAGAAATGAACAACGAATTGTACAGCCTGTTTCCTCTCTTTCCCGAACTCGAATTCCTTGCCTTGGGAAGTCTCCCGGAAATTAATCTTGAGGATGAGTTCGAAGATGAATTCGGAGACTCTCTGTTTGATTCTGATGAAGAAGCGGTGCGGAGCGCGTTGAAAGAGCTTTTCGATGTGATTGATTCGAAGTATGTCTCTCGTGAAATTCGTCAAGGGCATCCTTTTTCTCAGCGTGCCGCTTTGGCATCTTTGGCATCACGACGAGATCGAACCTCTTTGGAAGGAATGTTCACGCTTTTGACTCAGCTTTACGATTCTGCCGATGAGCAAACTCGAAGGTACGTGTTGCTCGCCATCGGGCAGCAAAGTGAACCGCAGGCAATTCCGATGCTGGTCAATATCCTCGAACGGAAGCAGAACAGCGATGCCGAAGGAGCCTTGGTTGCGTTAATCAGATCCAATCAGCCTCACGCTGTGACGGCTGTAGAGGAAAGTATTTCTGAGAGGTCAGCGAATGTTCCACGCGAACGACAAATCGAATTACTCACTGAGAATTACCGTCGACGGTGGTCGCCGTATTTGCTTGAGTCGCTCCACGACGAGTCTCCACTGGTTCGTTCGGCGGCACTGTCAGGTCTTGTCAAAGTCGGTCATCCGCGGCTCTCTTCGATTCTGAAAGATGCTCTTAAAGATGACACCGAAGAGGTGCGGCAAGTTGCATTTGGTGCTTTAGTCGACCGAACAGACGCCGAAAGCGAACGCGCGGCAATCGATCATGCTCTCCACCTCTTGAAGGAGGGAACACTCAATGAGAACGTTTCCGTGATGATCACGCGGACGCGCGATCAACGGGCAGCCCCTTTGATTCTCGCACAAATTCAGACCAACTCAGATGCACGTGCGCAATTATTGGAATTGTTGGAGGAAGTTGGTGACGAGCGGAGCGTTCGCCAACTTTTGAAACAAGAAGAGATGTTGACCACTTCAGAGCGAGTCTTGCTCTATCAGCTCGTTTCGGCTTTCGATCTCCCGGAAAAATTAGAAATTGCCCAAAAAGCCTTGCGTTCTAAAGAGCTCGAAATTCGGCAGATTGGAATTGCGATTTTAACACAGCAAGTCAGTGATAAAGCCGCAGAAGCAATTTATGACTTATTGCCAAGCGAAGATGAAAATGAAGTGAAACTGGCATGCTATGCTCTGGGCCAAATAGGAACTCCTCAGGCAGAAGAGTTCCTAAAGCAAATTCGCCAAGATGCATATGAACAGAAAGACGAGAAAACACTTTCTGCAGCCAGGGAAGGGCTGCGGCTCTGGATGAGCCACTCTCCGGGTTGGAACGCCATCGAATCGGCGTATTATCATTCTCAGATTGAGAACTATGAGAACGCACTCAATTACTTCAGCCTTGCGATTGAAATCGATCCAGAGTTGGGAGTTGCTCACTCTGGAAAGGGGAATACACTCCTTAAAATGAAAAAAATTGACGAAGCCGGGGCAGCATTTCAACGAGCGTACGAGATCGACGACTTCGACGGTCAGGCAATCACCGGAGTTGGGATTGTCAGAGCAATGCAAGGTGAAATCGAAGCTGCTGTGAAGTTGACTGTTGAGTCCGCGTCAAAGTTTCCGAACGATAACATTTTTTCATATAACACAGCGTGCGTTTACGGACGAGCGATTGAATCGTTGAAGAAAAGGTCGGATCAAGAGAGCGTGAAGCAGACAATTCAAGAGTATGAAGCGAAAGCGATTCACGCATTGAAGAAATCGATCGAATACGGATTTGACGAATTTGCTTTAATGCGTACTGACCCCGATATTCATGCTCTACGGTCTCTCCCGGAGTTTCAGGAACTGCTCGAAAATTGAAACCGTGAAAGCCGCCGATCAATCGTGATTCCTCTCTCTACTTCTTCGCATGACACAATTGCAGCGATGGCGTCTGCCCCTGGTGCGGCGGCACGGGGGATTTTGCGCGTCAGTGGTGCGCAGAGCATTGAGACACTCAGGCAAGTTCTGGTTGAACCCATCCCGGAGTTTCATCCTCAGAAGGCGATGAAGTACGAGTGTCAGGTGAGGCTCGGTGACGGGTGTTTGCAACTTTCAGTCGATGTTTATCTTTGGCCATCGCAACGGAGTTTTACTGGCGAGCCGCTCGCGGAAATTCATTGTGTTGGCTCGCCACCGCTGCTCAACGAAATTCTGGAGCAGCTTTTCGTCAGTGGTGCGCGGCCTGCGGAGCGAGGAGAATTCACACTGCGAGCGTTCCTTGCCGGGCGGATTGACTTGGTTCAGGCAGAAGCAGTTCTGGGGGTCATCGATGCCTCTTCAAGCGATCAGTTGAAGACCGCACTCGATCAACTTGCAGGCGGAATTTCTGGAGAGATCTCTACGATTCGTGAAGAACTCTTACTGCACCTGGCAGATCTTGAAGCAGGGCTGGACTTTGTCGAGGAGGATATCGACTTCGTCGCACGACCAGAATTTCTGGATCGACTCGTTGTCG
>DAOUPA010000450.1 GCA_030626405.1 Planctomicrobium sp. | reverse complement strand
TCAAAGGTTCCAAAGGCCGTGCCTGGTTGATGAAATGGCTCCCAGCCCGCGCGCACGACAACGGACTGTTCCTCATCTTTTCGAATGGTGTCGGTGTCGATGACAACGAAGTCCGCACCGGCAATTCGATGATTCTCGATCCGTACGGCGATGTGCTCAATGAAACCTGGAAGGCTCAGGACGAAATGGTCGTCGCCGATCTCGATCCAGCAGTACGAGAAATGTGTACCGGTCAACGCTGGCTCACCACCCGCCGTCCGGAACTCTTCAAGCTGCTAACGGAAAAGACCGGAATCGAAGAAGACACGCGTGCCGTTCGGTTTCGTCGGCAAAGTCGTTCCGAGTAGGGCCGGTTCTACCGGCCATTGAATGCTCGAGTTACCATCGGCCGGTGGAACCGGCCCTACGTCATTCAAGTTGCGCCCTACACTGCTTTGAGTTGCTCGATAAACTCATCGTACTGAGAATTCGTAATGATGCGCAAATTGAGTGCCCGGTCAGCAACATGCATCAAAGAAGACCGAACTGCTCCAACAATTCGTTTCCGTTCGGGATCGGAAGTGGTCGCCATTGCTGATTGGTGAGGTTGACCGAATTCATTACGGTTGTGGGGACCACCATGTTTCTGGCAGTAGCGATCATGTGACACTTTCATGTTTTCAGAGCGTTGCTTGTACCCGTCAGTGATACGAACAAAGTGACGAAACTCTTCAAGCCAAAAATCGATATTCGCCCAATAGCCTGCAACCATGGCGGGTTGGGCAGATGAGACTCCATCAAGTGCTGCCACAATCGATGAGCCAACATTTATTAAATACTTCGACAATCGACGACCTCTGAGTGTTTGGAGTCAGTGAAAGTAGGTCCGGTTCTGGATAGTCAGCGGTTAAAACGGTCCATAGACCCATTCAAACGCGATTGCGAAAGCATTGTAGCTGCCGTGGATGAACATGGCGGTTACGAAATATGGGACTCCTGCTTGAATGGCAGGCATCGTTTTCTCGTCGATTGTCGTCTTCCAGATTCGTGACAAGCCGAGTGCAGAAACGACGCAGCAAAGTGAATGCAACGCCACACAGACTGTCCACCGCCAACGGGTGAGGACATTGTCCCAGTTGAAGAGGTCCACATTCAGATACATGGCATTTTCGACGGCGGCAAAAACAAGTCCACCGGCAATTGCGCATGCGAAGATCTGGAAACGAGATTTGAAAAGGTAGGGCCGCCGCTCAACGACCCAGAGCGGAATCGCAATTTTCATCAGTTCTTCAGCGATCGGCCCGATCAATACGGTATGAATCGGCAGCAGCGTTGCCGGGACATAGATTGACCCAATCAACACTCCCAAGATTGCCAAAGGGCCAGCGAGAAATGCCCAGCCGATCACCAATGACCATGATTTAAGATGACTGGTTTGGGAGATGCGCCATGTCAGCCAATAGGCATACGTCATTGCATTTTCAGGAGGGAGCCCGCTGACGTCTTGGGAAACTGCTGGCTCACTCCAGACCGATTGGTCGATCACATCGTCAATGTTTTCGCGTCTTGTCGCTTCGTCAATTCGAGCTGCTGCCTTCGCTTCGGAAGGGTCACGTTTCCACCCGCCGCTTTGCAGGTGAGGTTCGTTCTCAATGGAATGGTCGCTTTCTGACACGTCAATTTACCTGGATGTCGAAGCATGGTAGGCGGTCGCTGATCCCAGGATGCATGCCATCGGCATCGCGTTCTTTCCAGGTGTCATCGCTCCTCCACCAACGTCCGCTGTCTCCAGTCGAACATTACAAATTGCGTTGTAGCCTTGCTCTCTTGCCGACTTAATCAAACGTAATAACGTCTCACGTCGTGAACGTTCCTGCATTTTTTGAAAGCTGCGAACTTCGCCGCCGAAGATGCCACGAATCTTGGCGAGGAGGGTTTTTAAGTAATCGCTGGCGATGACTGTTTCTGCATACACGATTGATGGCGGTTGGTCAGAATGATTCGCTGCCGGAAACGACTTCAATTGCGTCACGATCACGTCATTTGATTCTTCTTCGCGTCTTACCAGACTGCGAAAATGTTGGTATTCACTAATGCGACCGCCGAAGATTCCAATAAGTGGAACGCTCACGGCAATGCAGATAAAGATGATGCTGATAATGAAATCTGCGAGTCCATCTTCCACAAAACTTCTCCTGCTGAATTCATCCGATCAATAGAAAAGTCACTCTCATCCAACATTGGATGGTTCAACAACGACTGCTGTTCCATAGGCGTAAAGTTCTGCGGCGCCCTGCGTCACAGCGCTGGTTGTGAAACGAACGTTGACAACGGCGTTCGCTCCCAACTCTTCAGCCTGTGCCAGCATGCGTTCAACTGCCTGCCGACGAGACTCTGTGAGCAACTCGGTGTAGCCTTTAAGTTCACCACCGACGACGTTCTTCAACCCGGCCATGATATCTCGCCCGATGTTCTTTGCGCGAACCGTATTCCCCTGAACAAGGCCGCAGATCTCTGTGATTTCGTGGCCAACAATAGTTTCTGTATTTGTCACAATCATCGAATGTGAATCCTTAGAATGGAGTTTCAGTACGGATTTTCGGGCTGACTCATGTGATACGTGGAACGAGTCTCTCTGGTTCACGAAACAATGCAGTATTTGCTGCGCTGCCTGTCATTCTCAAAAAAAACATCGCATGCATCAACGATTGCCGAAGGGTTGATCTGTGTCGATCTTGTTGGTGCACCTTGAGTTACGAAGTATGCACAAGTTTAGATTTGAACAATCTTAACCATCTGGTTCAAGTCCGGATTTCTTGGTTGAAGTCACAATGCTGTTAAATTAAGAAGTCTACATAAGCTTTAAGGATGGTTCATAATTTGACGGGCATTCCCAAGCAATGGAGTAGAGGATGACGAGTATGAAGTTGAGAGGCATGGTTTTGTGTTTGGTTGCGTCTGCCGCTTTTTTAACCGGAGTGGACTCGGGATCAACAACAAAACCGCTCACCGAGAACAAGCTGATCCAAAGAATGTTCACATCAGCGACCAACCAGCGAAGTCGGTCTGGGATGCACACTCAGGCACTCGATGAGACTCTGTGCCATCAGGCACAGTCTTGGGCAAACAATATGGCGAACCGCAACATGATGTATCATGGTGGTGGCGAGCAAGTCGTAGGCCGCGGATACGGTTCACCAGAAGCCTGCGTACAAGGCTGGATCAATTCCCCAGGCCATAGAATGTGGGTTCTTGGTGGAAACGGACGCTGCGGCTTCGGCGTCCAGCGTTCATGGAGTGGACAGTGGTACTACGCGGGCGTCTTCCGTTAAACGTACCTGAGGTACTCAAAAAGATTACTTACCGCCGTGACAGGAATCATCTTGTCGCGGCGGTTTTTTCATGAGACGGTCACCTCTGACAACGAACTACTCTTCACCAAAGCAAAAAAGGTATTCCTGTCGCTGTTGATTCTCGTGGGAGGCGACTCGGTAGTAGATTTTGTTGTCCACGAATGTTGGAGAGGCGAAGAGTTCGTCGCTGAATTTGGTTCGCGCGACTTCCTGATACGAATCTGGAGTCGCCTTGAAGACAAAGACCTGACCTGCTTCGTTTCCGATGTAAATGTTCCCGCCTGCGAGGATTGGTGAGGAACTGACTTTTCCACCCAGTCGTGTCTTCCACATTTCTTTTCCGTCAGAGGCACGCCAGCAGATGCCGACGCCTGCATCGGTGTGTGCGTAGAGATATCCTTCGTGTGCGAGCATGGATTGCTCGTAGGATTTCTGATTGTTCTTCCAGGCGACTTCTCCAGAGCCATCTGCCTTGACGGCAATCGTTTGTGGCTTCGGGTAACCACCGCTCGCGAAAACGAGACCGCCGTCCCAAACCATGGTGCCACACGTTGCCTGTGTTGTCCCTGGGACTGCCCAAAGCTTGTTACCAGTTTTTGGATCATAGCTGGAAACTTCGAAGAGTCCGCTGATGAGCAGTTGGTCTTTGCCTGCCACATTCGCGACAATAGGCGAAGAAAAACTGATGTCGGCGCGTCGCTGAATTCGCCAGATTTCGCCGCCATCGCTTTGAGCGAACGCGGCGATGAAGCTTCCATTCTCCGACTCCCCGGCAACGATGACTGAATTGCCGTACAACAAAGGTGAGGCAGCGTGCCCGTATTTGTATTTTTGAGGATTGAAACGGCCTGCGGACTTTGACCACAGCGGCTTTCCGCTCATCGAAAGTGCACTCAGTTTGACCTGACCTCCGTTATAGAAGGCGGTAAACAGAGCGTTCCCATTGCAGGCAACGGTCCCTGAAGCGTGCGTATTCTTCGGATGAATTTCCGGCGGGAAATTCCCTTTGTGAATCGGAGTGATCCAGAGTTGCTTTCCGGTTTTGCGGTCGAAGCTCACGACTCCCTGAACCTGCCGCTGCTCGTCGGCAGTTGCCAGGAAGATTTTGTCACCAACAATGACAGGTGAGGAATGTCCGCGACCAGGGACTTTCACTCTCCAAATCAAATTTTTCCTCGCACCAAATTGAGTCGGAGGAGTTTGCCCCACTGCTGCGGTCCCATTCAGGAATGGACCACGCCACGATGCCCAATCCTGCTGAGGATCTGGCGTTGCCGCGGTGAGATCCTGCAAGCCGAGCGTGGCGAAAATTATAAACAGAGAAACCTGGAGGTAAGACATCTGAGCAGTTCCGATCCATCAATCAATAGTGATCCGAAAGTCCCGCTGAGTTGGCCCTCGTCATTTCAAGAATAACTCTAATCGTCAGATGCTTCGTCACTTGTATTTGATTTCGTTCGGGTTTGGGCTGTTTCAAGTCGTTTTTCCAGGGTTGAGACGAGTGCGTTCGCCTGTCGCCATCGCGGGTTCTTCTTAGGTTCTTGCCCATCGAGTTGACCTTCGACTGTCGAACGGTCGGATCGAGCGGTTTCGAGTTGGGTACTGAGAGTTGATACGCTAAGTGGCATTCTTCCGTCGTTTCGTTAAATGAGAATAAGGAGATTGTTCCAAGTGGGGCGTATTCTTGCAGGAGACCGGCTAAGAATCAATCTCTTTGAACGGCAAGGGATTGAGGGGCCAGGGATTGAGGGAAAATGGGTCGGCGTTCGCTGAGGATTCCGCCACAAGTCGAGTTCTCTCGCTGAAATTGGACTGAGGTTCCAATACAGGCGTGAACTCAGCTAGATTGTCGCCTCACATTTCTTCAAGACAGTGAGAAAAGAACGCGATGTCGAAGTACGATCTGATTATCATCGGTGGAGGTGGATTTGGGTGCAGCACGGCCTATTACGCAGCACGTCGCGGCAAGAAGGTTCTGGTGATTGACCAATTCGGAAAGGGGCACGACCTCGGCAGCT
This sequence comes from Planctomicrobium sp., assembly GCA_030626405.1. Lineage (GTDB taxonomy): Bacteria > Planctomycetota > Planctomycetia > Planctomycetales > Planctomycetaceae > Thalassoglobus. The sequence goes on along the minus strand of DAOUPA010000450.1, from coordinate 196 downwards.
CGCATGGCGGGACTCGCATCATCCGTAAAGCGTATTTCGAGCACCCCGATTACGTCCCATTGCTTCAGCAAGGATACAAACTCTGGACCAAATTGGAAGATGTCTCTGGTCGAGAATTACTCTCGCCCTGCGGCTTGATGCTCTCTGGGTCGCCAGAGAGCGCGGTAATTGCAGGCGCCAGAGAAGCCGCCGAACT
>DAOUPA010000480.1 GCA_030626405.1 Planctomicrobium sp. | reverse complement strand
CCGATTCCCCTCTGGTTAATTAGTGCTCAATTTGCCCGATTGCTTCTCCTTACTTGACATCAAACAGACCGATGATCGAAGTTTCGCCAGGTCGCGCTGCAAAGTATTTCCCATCTGTGCTGAGCGCCAGCAGCTCACTTTTTTGAAGTTGAATTCGTTTGACAACGCCTCTTCTTAACCGTGGTTCCAAGCTCCAAATTTGGCGTTGTTGTCCTTTCGCCTCATTTAAACCCAAGCCAACAACAGTTGAAGGCATCGCCGGGTAAAGGACATTCATTGGGTTGTAGAATGCAGTCGGTGTCGCGTCCGCAGAGGGGGCGTCGATCTCGAATTCTGTTTCTTCTTTAATTTGAAATGGATGTCCTGGTGGGTCGACGCTCAGCCTCCACGAAACAGTGTCGTTCGATGTCGAATCGCGAAAACTTCGGAACTGCGATCCATCAATCGAGACACTCCTCAGCTGTCCAAAAGATCGGTTCGTAGCTGGCGGTCCGCCAATAGTTGGGGGAGGTCCGGTGCTAAGTCGCTCTGCGACGGGGATGTTGTACTGAATGCGATCCAGTACTCGTCGGGCCGCGCGGATTCCATCTCCGATTTCATGACCTCTCCCCCCGCCAAAGGAGGCAAAACCAAAGGAGTTCGTGTTGTATTCACGGTCAAAATGAAGTTCTGCAACTTCCGCCCGCTTGATGGCATCCAACAGACCCGGCAGCACATCCTGCTTGAGCTTGTTCGCCATCTCCAAAGGAGGAGAAGCAGCGTTAGAAATGCGCCTCGAAATCGGATCGATCAGTTGAAACAGTTGCTCTGTCCTTTTGAGTTGAACGCTCGATTGACCGCTTCCAAAAAATCCTTCGTACTCGCCGCTCATGCCGTTCAGATATTCAGTTGCCTTCTTGGCGGCATCTGAAAAAGTCGAAGCATCTGGGACATTTTGCCCTGAAGGGGACGTATTTGAACTTCCAGTGCCTGTTGTCGCCCCTGGTGAAGTCGACGAGTTCGGAGCCGCGTTTTCGTAGAGAGTGTCGAAATCACCCCCATTCTGATCTCCTCCCCCACAACCAATGAAAAGGACCAGTATCATCAGGCAAGAAAGCTTGGCGGTGAAATTCAAAAGATGACAGGACCGATCGAGCCAAAATCTGAAGGTGAATATCACAATAAGAATCCTCCGATAACGAGCAACCGAAAGCCCTACTGTCTTACATTCGAAAGATGTTGTCAACGGATTGTGATGGCAGGAATGCGAGTTGGCAATTTTCATGATTAATTTTCAATCAATCAAGTTTGATGTTATTCTGGGACATCCTTAGTTCTGGTTGAATTCTTGTCCAGGCAACGGGCTGCTTTTTTACTTCACATCATAAAACGAGCCACCCTTCCGGGAGCATAGAGATGCTGATTAATTGTCCGAAGTGTCAAACCCCAGTGGAATACGAAACGGGCGACATCGGGGACGACGAAACCCCGAACTTTATTGATGGTGTTTCGAGTATTCACTGCCCCAAGTGTGGTGATGTCGAATTTGTCATTGACATCGGAGAGACGCGAATCGTTTCTAATCCGGGGGCGCTTGCTACGGAAAAACTGGCACACTTCACGTTGTTACGGCTCTTGGGACGTGGCGGATTTGGGTCTGTCTGGCTGGCGGACGATGACAATCTCGGTCGACAAGTCGCCTTGAAAATTCCAGTTTCAAAAGATGACGATTCCAAATCACTCTTACACGAAGCAAAAACGGCGGCTCGCCTGAAGCATCCCAACATTGTTTCCATCTACGAAGTCGGGATTGAAGAGGGGCAGATTTTTATCGCGAGCGAATTCATCGATGGGATGACACTGCGGGATATGCTTTCTGCAAACAAACCAACGATTCAGAGAACTGTCGAAATTTTAATTCCAGTAGCAGACGCCCTCCAGCACGCAAACGACCATGGAGTCGTGCACCGAGATATCAAGCCGGCAAATATCATTCTCAACCATGATGGGCAACCGTTCGTCACCGACTTCGGTCTCGCCAAGAAAATTTCGGCCGATGCTTCGATTTCCTCCGAAGGACAAGTGCTGGGGACGGCGAAGTATATGTCACCTGAACAGGCATCTGGAAAGACTCGTGAAACGGACCACCGCTCAGACATCTACGCTTTAGGTGTTGTTCTCTTCGAAATGCTGACGTCTCATCCTCCATTCCGAGGAAACGTCCGCGCGATCATGCATCAGAAAATTTTTGAAGACGCTCCGTCTGCGAGAACCCTAAACCCAAGTCTTCCAAAGGATCTCGAAACGATTTGTTTGAAATGCCTCGAACGTGAACCGGAGAAACGTTACCAAAACGCCAGTGAAGTTGCGGAGGAACTCACGAGATTTCAAAACGGCGAACCGATCAAGGCACGCCCAGTTTCGTCACTCGAAAAAGTCTGGCGATGGTGTCGTCGACGCCCATACGTTGCGGCATTGGTCGCCAGCCTGTTTTTCAGCCTGACCTTCGGACTTGCTGGTGTCAGTTTCTTCTGGTTCAAGGCCGAACAGAGTGCTGAAGTCGCAAATCGCCTGTACTACTATTCGCAGATGAAACTGGCTGTTCAGTACCTATTTCAAGGTGACCACGAAGCGCTGCAGCAAGCACTCCACCCCTTTGATGAAGGGCAAAAACTATCAAAGTTCAAGGGGTTTGAATGGGAGTACTTTGATTCGAAGATGGACATCTTTAAACAAATAGTTCGCATCGACACTCCTGTTCTGGATGTCGCGATCTCCGCCCAAGGCGAGATGTTTGCCGGGTGTGGTTCGAACAAAGAGATATTCGTCTGGAATACCGATGATGGTGAACTTATTCAAACATTAGGAATCCCCGCTGGTAAATTTTGGAGTATCTCCTTTTCTCCGTTAAATGGAAATCTTGCGAGTGGCTCTTCAGACGGGAAAATTCGGATTTGGAATCCCCGTCGGAGCAATCAGCCTATCTTCGAAATAAAACATGGCTCGCCAGTGAAACTCGTCCGTTACTCTCCCGACGGAAAAACTTTAGCCTCCGCTGGAACCAAGGGTGCAGTCAGAATATGGAATGCAAAGACGCTTGAACGCCTTGCCGAAATTCCAACCGGAAAAGCTGAACTAAAAGATTTCCGTTTCTCACCCGATGGAGTTCATCTCGCGATTGCCACTGACAACGAATTCATCTCGATTTGGAAAATTGAAAATCAAGTGCGCGTTCAGAGAATCGGACCTTCTCCAGATATCGAAAAATTTGTGTATTCCGACGACTCTCAAACATTAGTCGTTGGTACATACACGGGGGAAACATTGTGGTGGTCAACGGAATCGGGAGAGCATTTTCTCCTGAAAGAACCAAACTCAGGCGCTGTAGGAGACCTGGAGTTTTCAAAAAATCCTGACAGGTTGTTAGTCGTAAAACAAAACGGCGACCTGACTCTCTACGACTCAGAATCAAAAAGGGAAACAAATCGTTTCACGACACATATGCTCAGCTTTGGAATGATCGATCGATCAAAAAATGGGAAAACGATTGTCTCTGGATCAGGTGATGGAGTCATCAAAATCATCCGCCTGGATCACCTTCATCTTCCTGATACGATTTGGGAGGATCAGCATATTCGGCAAGTGGAGGTTCTAAATTCTGGTCAGAAAGTGGCAGTGTTGATTGGAGACGAACGCGTTGAAATTGCATCGCTAAACTCCATCAACTCGAAAAGAATCCCTGTGCTGGAAGGTGTGCGGATCACATCAATTGCGCCACAACGCTCAGGAAACCTTTTGGCGATCGCAGGAGAAAAAGATGAAGTCATCTTGTGGAATTTGGAGACTAATCAAGTCGCAAAAACATTGAGCAGTGGCACGGATAGTCCGACCGATGTCCTTTTCTCTCACGACGGAAAGCAACTCGTCGTCGCGAACCGGACGGGAAAAACCTGGATTTACAACGTCAATAACTTCAAGACACCACTGATGAGTTGGACTTCAAAACAGCCGAAAATGACCGCTATTAGTTTTCGTCCCGACGATGAAGAAATCGCACTTTCATTCGAATCAGGGCAGGTTGAAGTACGTAACTTAAGTCTGAACGGGAAATTAAAACATAGTTTAAATGTAACGAGTGTCCCGCAGGCACTTTGCTATTTTGGCGAAGAAGCTTCTTTGGCGATTGGAACGAATTCCGGGCGATTGCACATTTGGAATCGAGATCGGCCTGAAGAATCTACGGTTGTGGCTGCACATGCTACCAGAATTAACACGCTCGTTGCGTTTCCAGATCAAAAACGCTTTGCATCCGGGTCTCGAGACAAGATGGTGAAAATTTGGAGTGCTGAAACAACCCAGCAAATTACGACTCTTGTAGGTCACGAAAGACAAATATTTTCACTCTCAATTTCTCCCGACGGAAAAACTCTAGTGTCAGGAGGTCTCGCAGGTGACGTTCGTATTTGGAGAGGCGAGTGAGTGCAGCCAAAAAACGAACACATCGGCATTCTCACATACATTGGGTTGTGCTCATTCGCACAGTTTAGATAAAGTGGGCACCGCGGGCTATCTTTACGCCAATGTCGTTGACGTCATTGTTGAAAGATGGCAGTAAAATTTTAGAGTGCCATTCATTGTGGTCCTCTCTGTTTTCAACATCTTTTCTTAATCGGGAGTGACGATATGGCGGCGCGAAGCAGATCTATCCGTAGCGGGCGGTTTAAAATCACAAATACGACTGGAGCTTCAAAAGAGTATCCTGTTATTAGATCGGGATCGAAATCGGTTTACCGATTCTTTAATTCGGGTTCCAAGTCTTTCAAGGTAAAAGTGACCTCTGGTATCACCGTGGAACCAAAAGATTCGATCGATGCAGAAGTGACTGGAGAACTGAACATCGTTGTTGAGGATGGAGACACAATCGAAGGAATTTACGATTTTGTTGAGGGTAACTTTGACGTTCGTAATGGTCGATACTCTGGAAAATTCAATAACACGAAAAGTCCAGCTATCATCCATGGACGCAAAGGAAGTCTCTATCGAATTTTTAATTCTGGAGACGATGAATTCCAAGTCAAATATGGAATTGCGGGGCAGTCAGTCACTTCAGTCATTTCCAAACGGCAGTCGCACGATTTCGTTGTCGATG
>DAOUPA010000719.1 GCA_030626405.1 Planctomicrobium sp. | reverse complement strand
ATGTTGATGAGATTTATTAACCAAGCACACATCGCACCAAACGGTTGTGTGGAAGTTCCTATTCGTCCATAACAGACAGCAGTGCGGGCACTCGAAAACTGTCCCGCCAGGCGATGGACAACTTCGGCTGGAATCTTTGTCATCGCCTCTGTGAATTCCGGTGGAAACTCTTGGGCAAGTTCTTGCACGACTTTCATTCCTGCATAGAACGAATCGAGCGACTTCGCGTTGCTTTCTTCCTTAAGGATGCAATGCAGGATTGAGATCAGAAACAGTGCATCGCTGCCTGGACGAATGAAAAGGTGTTCGTCAGCAATCTTTGCGGTTTCCGTTCGCCGTGGATCGACCACAACGACTTTCCCACCGCGATTCTGGATTTCCTTTAACCGCCCTCGAATATTTGGAGCGGACATCAGACTGCCGTTGGACGCAAGTGGGTTTGCTCCCAAGATCATCATGAAGTCAGTGTGATCAACATCTGGAACAGGAAGCAGCAATTGATGCCCAAACATTAAGAATGAGGCAAACATGTGTGGCAACTGATCAGCAGATGTTGGTGTGTATCGATTACGTGTCGAGAGTGTTTTGAGAAACGGTGGAAGATAGAGCATCGCTCCGAGGTTGTGCACCGATGGGTTTCCAAAGTAGACACCCATCCCATCTTTACCGTGAGTCGACTGGATTTCACCAATTCGCTGCGCGGTTTCATTGAGTGCTTCTGTCCAAGAAATTTTGCGCCAGGAATTGCCTTCTCGACGAACAGGATGTCGCAGTCGATCTGGATCTTCGTGAAGGTCTTTCAGTGCAGGTGCCTTCGGGCAAATGTAACCCTGGCTGAGCGGATCGTCTTCATCGCCCCGGATGGAAACCACTTGCTGACCATTCGTTTCGACTTTGATTCCGCACATCGCCTCGCACAGTACGCAGGTGCTGTAATGCGTGGATGTGTCCAAATTTGGCATTCATCAATCTCCTGCATGCATTAAGAAAGGACCGTTGTTAACTGAGATTCTTTGGGAGCCAAGGGAAGAATCGGTTCGTTTCGGATTGATATCTTGCGTATGGTTCCCCTCGGCGCTGGAGCGATGCCAGTTCAGTGATCGGAATTCCCGTAAAATGTACCAAGAACCAGTAGGCAACAATCGGAACCAGTAGCAGAATGATGTAGTCCAACGGACTGGTCGCGGAAGGAATTGCGTACACTGCGTACGAAACCCAGATCAAAAACTCAAAAAAATAATTCGGGTGACGACTGTATTTCCAGAGTCCAGAGCGGCAGACTCCTCCTGAGCCTGATGATTGCTCTCGGACTCGATCGAGTTGAAAATCGGCAATGTTTTCCAGCAGGAAACTGGCTCCCCAGAATGCGACAGCGATCCATTCAAATGGAGAGATGTGAGGGTCTGTGTTTTGACAAGCAAGAGCCAGTGGAGCCGTGAGTACGAACAATGTTGCAAATGTTTGCGTGTGATAGAACGCGAAAAGATTGACACGGACAGAGCGAATGCCAAAAAGTCCGTCGCCATTTTTCCAGCGGTCTCGCCAATACTGCCAGCGGCGATCTTCTCCATCTCGCCAGTTGCGGACTGTCCAGCCAATCATGAAACGCGCACCGCAAAAACAGTACATTCCAACGATGATTGCTTTACGGTCCCAGAGACCATCTCCTGTGCAGAAGTAGAAAACTGCGATCGCCGTAAATCCGGAAGGCCATCCAAAGTCAACCAGCCCTGCGTTACGGATGAGCAGTCCAATCAACCACAGCAGCGACATGTACCCAAAGTAAATGATGCCAAGGACCAAAAGCGTCGAGTTGGTCATTGAGGTGCCCTGTTAAAAGGTTGAGTACGGTCGAGGAGTTTATTGATAACGAGTAAGTGTCTTCACAACAACATGCGTATTTCGTATCGTGAATCCTTGAAGAAATCTTCATAAACGAACATTTTTGAAAAGATTACCAATTTTCTGTCCGGAAGCGAGGAAAACGCATGGCAGAACAAGACCCGGCGGAAATCACATCTCTATTGGAGAGAATCGGAGCCGGTGATCGTTCAGCAGAGGAACGTTTAGCAGAAATTACTTATGAAGAGTTGCGTCACATCGCGCAGCATCTCATGAAATTTGAAAAGAACGGCACCCTCCAGCCGAGTGCCCTCGTCAATGAAGCTTATCTGCGATTAACTCGCGACAATGCCCTTGGTGCTTTTCCCAATCGTGCCTATTTCTTCGCTGCTGCCGCAAAATCAATGCGTCGCATTCTTGTCGATGCCGCTCGACGGAAGAACTCGTTGAAGGCAGGCGGTGAAGTCGAGAGACTTCCGATGGAACGGCTGCTAGCCGTGTATCAGGAACGCAGCATCGATCTCGTGGCTTTAGACGAGGCGCTTGATGAATTACAGGAACTCAATCCTCAACAACACCAGATTGTACAGCTTCGCTGGTTCGTGGGACTTTCGGTGAAAGAAGTCGCTTCCGTATTGGAAATCTCTGTCACTTCTATTGAGTCGAATTGGCGCATCGCTCGCGCGTTCCTGTTTCAGACAATATCGATCGGCAACTGATATGGAAGGCAAAAGGTATGAAGAAATTTGCAGGCACTTT
>DAOUPA010000288.1 GCA_030626405.1 Planctomicrobium sp. | reverse complement strand
CGGCACTCGCTCTGCAAGTCGCAGGTGGAGTCGACATCTTGGAAGACGTTGGCGCCGACTTTTCCGAGGCAGTCTCGCAACAATTGGAAAGAGTCCGCACGAAAGATGGCGGCTATGCGAAATCTCCTGAAGGAGCATCCGGGAGTACCTATCACTCTTTTCTTGTTCTGCTCACTTACCAGTTAATCGGAATGCCGCAACTTCGACCGAACGCACTCGTGCAATTTCTCTACGACCGACAGCGTGACGACGGAGGGTTTGTCGAGATTGCCCCGATGAGCCGCAGTGGTACAAATCCCACCGCGGCGGCGTGTGCAATCTTGAATGAGTTAGGCGCCGTTGATGACGAAATCCGTGACGATGTCAAAGCCTTCCTGAAAGACGTGCGCAGCGACGAAGGTGGCTTTCAGGCGAATTCCAGAGTCCCGTTTGCCGACAGTCTTTCGACATTCACCGGTCTGTTAACGTGCCAGGATCTTGAACTCGGACCGGTCGCCGATGCGAAGCGAATTCACAAGTGGCTCACAACACAACTCGAATTCCCCACCGGCGGCTTTCGCGCCGCCACATGGGACGAAGCCGCAGATGTCGAGTACACATTCTACGGACTCGGACTTCTGGCGCTACTCAAAGCGGAAAGTCCGTAGTCGTTCTGCACACGTTGAACTTCACATCAACGATGCAATTCAGCGATGTCGTAATGCTGGTCTTCGTCGGGAGACAGTGCATTCTGGATCAAAATGAGATAGACACAAAACATCCCAGCCGGGAAGAACCAGGCCGAGAGCGGCTCGTTTCTGGCAAACTGCAAGGTGCTGACAAAGACTTCCGCCAACAGTAGCAAGATGATCGCAAGTGAGAACAAAATTTGCCTGGAGAGATTTGGCTTTCCATTCGTCACATCGTCGAGTTGGTGAATGCCAACTGCAGCACGCAGAATCGCTGCGAGGACAGGTGCAACAATGGCCACGGCAACTTCGAGCATGTGGCCATTGCGAAGCGTGCAGCGAACAATGAACGGCGACAACGCGACCACGAGCGGCAGGACGCCATCCAGGGTGAAGTGATGTGAAGATCTCTTAAACATGGTTTCAACACACGTTGATGATTCCCCGCAATGAGTTCACTGTAAAGTTCGATGATCTCGTTACAAATCAATTTTCAACGGTGAAGCAGTTGGCGTCAATGCAATTTACGAATCAAATTGAAGGAGATTGATCAATTCTCCCATTCTCCGCTGAACACCTCAGTCGCCGGTCCTGTCATGTAAACTTCTCCTGACTCTGCCCATTCGAGAGTGAGATCTCCACCCGGCAGATGACAAAGAACGGTTCGCTCTGTGAGTCCGTTGAGAACTGCTGCGACTGCGGCTGCACAGGCTCCAGTTCCACATGCCTGAGTCTCGCCACTTCCTCGTTCCCAAACTCGCATGATCATTTCAGTGCGAGAAACGATCTGGATGAACTCGGCGTTGATGCGATTCGGAAATGCAGGATGGACCTCAATTTGAGGACCGATCCGATGGACCCAGTCATCGTTGACTTCATCAACGAAAGTGATGCAATGCGGATTGCCCATAGAAACGCACGTCACTTCTAACGTTTTTGCGGCGACATCGAGAGGAACCTTCGTCGGTGGCGTCCCTGGTAAAGTCGTTGGGATTTGCCCGGCAGCAAAGATCGGTTCACCCATATTGACGCGAACCTGATCGACGATGCCATCTTCAGCGAACATTTGCAGAGTGAGAATTCCGCGCCCGGTTTCAATGTGGAGCTCTTCTTTCTTGACGATGTCGTGATCATAAACGTACTTGGCAACGCAGCGGATACCATTCCCGCACATTTCTGATTCACTGCCATCTGCATTGAACATCCGCATCCGAGCGTCGGCAGTTTCTGAAGGGCAAATGAGAATCAACCCGTCTCCGCCGATTCCGGTATGGCGGTCGCTCACTTCTCTCGCCAGAGCCGGGATGTCCTTTGGCAGCTCCTCTTTGAAGCAGTCAACATAGACGTAGTCGTTACCGGCTCCGTGCATTTTTGTGAATTTCATGCGTTCCGTTTTCTTCCTTTGAAGCCGATTCATCAAGTACGATTATTGACACATCCATCGAAGAAAAGGTTCTTTTTCTGGAGGCGAAGCTGATTTGATATCAACAATTGCTTTATAAATACAGTTGTTTCATGTGTGAAGCCAAGATCGACGGGATGGTGGGTGTGTTGGTCATGAATAGCAACAGAGTAAAGAATTCCCCGTAGAATTTCACTCTTTGGAATGAGAACCATGAACCATCAGCGTCCGTTTGTTCATTGAATCCTGACTCAGGAACTCCACGAATTCTTAGGTTGAATGGTTGTGAGGTTCACTTCACTGTCTAAGATATGCAAAAGGTCTTAAATTCAAACCCAATACAGGAACAGCTGATGGCTTACACCCTCCCCGAACTTCCGTATGCACACGATGCTCTCGAACCCAATATTGACGCTAGAACGATGGAAATCCATCATGGCAAACATCATGCCGCTTACATTGCCAAAGTGAACGCAGCTCTGGAAGGTCACGATGATCTTGCATCAAAATCAATTGAAGACCTGATGCGCGGACTTTCTGATGTCCCCGAAGCAATCCGCGGCGCCGTCCGCAACAATGGCGGTGGACACGCGAATCACTCACTCTTCTGGACAATCCTTTCTCCAAACGGTGGTGGCGATCCTTCCGGTGAACTTGCCGAAGCAATCAATGCTGCTTTCGGAAGCCTGGATAACTTTAAGCAGGAATTTGGGAACGCTGCCGCAACACGTTTTGGTAGCGGTTGGGCATGGCTTTCAGTCGATGGCGGCAAAGTCGTCGTCGAAAGCACTCCGAACCAGGACACCCCACTTTCAGAAGGTCGCTCTCCAATTCTCGGACTGGATGTCTGGGAACACGCTTACTACCTGAACTATCAGAACCGACGTCCTGACTACATCGCCGCATTCTGGAATGTAGTGAACTGGGACGAAGTTGCCTCACGATTCGCAGCAGCGAAGTAGTTGAAGTGAATTTCACAAGTCACGAATTTTGCCGCTCACTTGAAGTGAGCGGCAAAGCTTCGTGATGCGTAGTGATACCTCAAAACGATGTTTCCCAAATGATCCAGCGAGCGATGACAGCGGAAGAGTTTTCTCTTCAGCGCAGCGATCTTCCGGATGCAGGTCAATGGGCGGAGTTAATCCGTGGCGTTCCCGTTGTGCTTCAGCCGCCAGATCTTGAACACGGCAATCTTGTTCTGAACTTCTCGAAGGCGTTTTCTGCCTACGTTCATGCCGAAATGTATGGCTACCCTTGCTTCGATCTTGGACTGAAACTGGAGTCGGCGCCAGATACGGTCTTGTTTCCGGCGATTAGTTACTTCACCGAAGGCGAACGTTTTTCGGAAATGGACAAGGACTACACGGAAGCTGTCCCGCGGATCGTTGTGGAACTTGCCTCGACAAATGATCGTCGTTCAAACATCAACGAACGAACGGCCCTCTATCACCAAATGGGGACGAGCGCTGTCTGGATTGTCGATCCCCATGAGCGGAGTGTTCACATCGTGAGAAAGGGAGCCGCCGCATCTTCACGCTTAACAGAATCCGACACACTGAACGGGGCGCCTGACTTAAATAAATTTCAAATTATTGTTGGTAATCTCTTCGTCGAACCCAAATGGGCTTGAGAACCGCCAGGATTTCAGTTCTGAAGTCTAATAGAAAAGCGTTTTTTGTAGCATCGAGTTGAGGCACTCCAAACTGTCGATACAAATTCAGGTTCAATTTTCGTCCTGCCGAATGATCTCGAATCCGCTGATGAGCGAGCTTCCTTTTTGTGCATCGAGATTGAGGATGAGAGAATCGTCAACTTTGACATGTTCCAGTTGATGGACAACCCCGATCATTGAGCCCCCTGCTTCTGAAAAGATGTCGAAGTTGTTGAGAACAGTTTGACCTTGAATAGAGATCGTTTGCACGCGGTCGCCAGGATTGAGTTTATCGGGTTCTGAGAAGTACAGGCGGATGGTGTAGCGACCGGGTTTTAGGTCGCGGAGTATTAATTTCTGGAGTCCTTCCACTGCCGATGCGGTGACCCAAGGCCAGACTTGGTCCCCTTTCATCCAGATACTGTGATGGTATCGGTACGTTAGTTTTTCCGGGGATGTTTCGATACGAATGTTTGGTGATGGGCCGCCAACAGATGGGAAGTCCAACCACAATGTCCCGTCTCGTGTCATCCGGTCACCCGGTGCCCCGAAGTTCAGGCCGAGGCGTTGGATCGATTTTGGCTTGATTTCACTCTCTCCCCACGATGACCATTGCTCGTGGCCCTCTGGCATTGCGACCAGTGACATCGCCGTTGGTAGCGGATAACTGCACGTGCAGCCTTCATAGAAATACGGAACATTTAACAGCCCGCCAGCCGGGATAATGCTGTTCGTGCAGCCGCTGCGGGGACCACTCAGGAAAACTGTGCCGCTTTCCAAGGTCTTGTCGTAGAACGCCGCAGTTCCGCTACGAAGTGTAAAGAACTGACCGTAATCGACTCCGCCATCGCAACCGTAAGTTTTTGGAAACGCGCGCGGTTCCGTCTCGCCGGTCAGTGGGTTCGTCCGTTCGCCAACCACGGGCTGTTTGGGACTCCAGTCATTTTTTTGACGTGGTGGTCGGTATTGACTCGGTTCCGATTTCGTTGGATCTGTTTCAGGAAGCTGCGCTCGCAACTCTGACTCTTCCGAAACATCAAGGACTCGACCTGTGTAAATATCAGAAAGGACAGGTCGCAGCAGTGGATAGTCAGTCGCGTTGCCTCCTTTCCCACGTGGGGCGTGCCAGTTCTTGGGGCGGGAGATCATGACTCCATCGGTAAATACCGGCTGTGGCGAGCGTTTGAAATGCGCGAGCGTATCATCAAACCAAACGACACCTAACGGAAACCGAACCAACTCGTCAGGACTGAGTGCCCAATTGCCTGCATAGTCGGCACTGCCTGGAAGTGCACCGACTCTTCGAATGAGAATCTGTCCGTCGGTATATTCGATTTCAAAGTTGCCCAGTTTCAATGATTGAAGGCTTTTGCTGATCTCATCTTTACTGCGACCTTGAGTGTGAAGGACCGCAATTCCTCCAAAGGGTCGCAGCGATTGGAGAAGTTTTTCTTGAAGGGATGCGACTCGTTCTGGAGTTTCAGTCGTAAGAATGGAAGCGAGATAAGGCGGCAGTGCGGTTTCTTGAAGATCACTCTCAATAACTGCGGCACGGGTTCCATAGACTCCTGCTTGAATCAATTCGCGGCGGAGTTGTTCGACGCGGACATGGTCATCATCGATAGCAATCACATGATACTGCGATTCCTGCAGTAATGCCTTGACCAGTGAACCATCTTTCAAGCCAATGACAAATGCGTAGCCGTGCGGGCCGGTGGATTCTGAAATGAGTTTCTTAGCAGATTGACCCGCTTGTGATGTGGAAGTCAGTTCATTGACTGGTTGCTGCCACTGTTTCACCTTTTGTCCTTGAGTAGAGTCTGTGGCACTGAAGCAGTAGATCCTTCCTTCGAGCGTGGAGACGAACAGTTGATCGTTTGCTGCAACGATCGAGTGAATCGTCCCATCGACGCCCTTGAGGTTGTCATCAAAAAAGAATGACTGCTCGCCTGCGTGAATGACTCGGCTGACTCCGGAATCTCCGTACCCTTTGTGAACTTTATCTTCGTGTAATTGTCGATTGACGACGTCATCGAATGTCAACTTCCCGCGCCTGATATCCTTTGCGGATGTTTTATCAATTGAAGCAAACCAACCACCAGGGAGTCGACCAGGACTGGGAAGTTCGAACTCAATCAACTCGCCCGTCTCGCGATTCAGCCGCGCAGGATATGCCGTTGAACAGGGAACGATCAGTTCGTCATCGTTGATCAGTAAATACCCCTGCGGAGCAACTCCGCCAATCGCTTCTGTGTTGTGAGGCTGTTGACCAAACAAGTAGCCGAGCCGGTCGTTCCGCCAGATTTCATTGCCCGATTCAATATCCAGGGAATATACAAACACACCTTCAAATGGCCAGACACCTGCTGCGAAGTAGACTTTTCCATCATCAACAACGGGGCCACCACGAATCGGCCAGACGGAAATCAATCGCTGATTCCCGAGCAGACGTCGATCACTCGGCACGGCGCGGAATTTCCACCGCAGATTGCCGGTCTTGAGTTCCAAGCAGTAAAGGTAGCCATCGTCAGAGCCGAAGCAGACGGATTCGTTCCACACGGCAGGCGCACAGCGAACTGGTCCATTTGTCGTGAACGTCCAGGTTTCGCTGCCGGTTGCGGTGTCGTACGCCGTGACCGAATCGGTTTGGGAGGACGCAATCAGCATTTGACCGCCAGCGACAATTGGTTCATACCCGGCATCAAATTGCAAACGAGGGTTGTGAAACGCAGGTGTGACTACCGGAAGGTGCCGCACCCATTTGAGTTCCAAAGAATCGGGTAACTCGGTGGTAGAGACCGCCGTGCGTCCGGCGTCAAACCGCCACATCGACCAGTCTTCTGCAAAAGAAGCAGTGGCGACAGTGAACATTGCAAAACAAAAGGTCGAGATAAATCTGATTCTCATTCGTTTTCATTTCAAGAAGCAGGGCCGGTTCCACCGGCCGATTTGTAGATAGCACTCTCTATGACCGGTGGAACCGGCCCTGCGCAATCATTTCGATCTCAACTCCCAGTTTTCATCAAAGAAATTTGCGTCAACGACTTTGCCGGGCCAGCGGGCGTTGGGTGGGGTAGTGATGTCGATGATAGCCCAGTCTGGGAGTTTGGGAGTTTGACGGGCGTTGTTGAGGTAGTCGTACTCACGATAGGTAAAACTGCTGTTGAAGACGATATATCTCTTCGGATTCAATGGGTTCGGGTAAATAAGAATCGGGATGTGATTACCAGATGCGTAGTTCTTGTCACCAACTTTGATGTTTTGGTTCCCCCACTGAATCGGCAATTGTTTGCCCAATTTCTTGATCATGGAATTCGACTCAGGCGTGCCCCAGAGAATGAGGTTGTAGTTCGCCATGTCCGACTCGCTAATTTGAGTATCCACTTTCACAGGAGCGTCGCCGCGCATGTGACGTCGCCATTCACCTCTGGCTCTGTCCGATTCGTCCTCAATCCATTTTTGCACCCCCGGGTTCTTATCTTTGCCGGTTGGCATTACGAACAGAAACGGTTGCATCAGTGCGTCGTCAACTGGTCCTTGTAGGTCATGCCGCTTTAGGAATTTCGACTTCGATGGAGTAGGGCCAACTTTCCAGGCTGTTCCATCCCGATGAAAACGCGCATTGAAGGAAAGATCGGACTTGGTCTTTTGAGGCGACACTGCCTTGCCATTGATGATGATGTTCACATTGTTTTGCAATCCGAACAGTGAGGTTCCTGCCGGGAAGTCAACAGAAAATTCACTCACGCCATCGGTCTCGACTAACAGTTCGTAATCTCCAATCACTTGCGCTTCAATCGTGCTGCGTTCCCAATGCTCCTGCAAACCATGAACCGTGATCCATTTCATCTGATTGTATTTGAGTGTAAACGTCGTCAAGCGTACTGATCTCGGATATCGATTCCGACCGCGCGAGGCGAGGGCATCAAACTTACTTCGGATGATCTTGTTGGACTCTTTGTGGATACTGTGAGCTGTCTCGGGGCCGATGACGTGCATTAAATCGATGTGATATTTCTTCAGCGCCGTCTCCATGAGATCGGCAGCTTGCTTTTGTTTATCGATTTCGCCGCTGTACGCGACGGTCGGTAAGTGCCGCAGATTTTCCGCCCAGAGATTGCAGTCGTACATTCGCCACAACTTCTCTTCGTACCAGGGAGGATTGAGCGTTTCACCTTGAAAAAACTTTAGGAATTCCGGCGTTTCAGAAAATCCGGCGCCCGGGTTCGCGGCGAACCAGAGATCAGGGTTGTGGACTGCAAACTGCCAGCATGCGGCTCCACCCATTGAAAAACCGCGAACGGAAATACGCTCGTTATCGATATTGTAGCTCTGCTTGACGTTTTCTAACGCTTCGAACGTATCGACTTCGCCTGCGAATTTGAACGCATTCGAATAGCGACCATACGGGTGCAGAATGATTCCCATTGCCGGTGGATACGGCCCATTCCGTTTACTTCGCTGAGCAAGAAACTGAAGCTCCATCGACCGTTCTCCGCGACCGTGAAACCAGATATCGCAGCGAACCGGCGATGGATGATCGAAGTTGTAATCAGCGGCGATTTCCAATCCATATGGCTGAACCGTGCCATCAAGTTTTGATCGATACCCGCGAACGACCAGACCATGCTGCGTTGTCCAGGGGGCCTTCCCTTGTTTCATCTGAACACAACGCTGCTCCGCCATATCGAGAAGCTCGTGAGCGGCCATGATGTCCCGTTCGTGAAACATCTCTTGATGATACAGTGCCTGAGCGACGGCTCGGTGCAGAACTTCCACGTCTGGAAGGTGACGATGCGTCGCCTTGTACTTGGGAATTCTTAACTGAGAAATCGTATCGCTAAGAGAATCCAGCCGTGTTTGCAGTTTGGCCTTATGTTCTTCGCTTAACTCGATTCCAACGGGTGGAACAGCGCGAACTTTGTCGACCGAGTTATCCTGTGGTCCATCGGCATAGGATATCTGTGCAGTGGCAATGATTAAGGCAAAGACTGTGCAAGTGAGTTTTGACATGGAAACAGTTGACTTTCAAGCAGTTTGTGAATCAATCAGGTTTGATGTGTGGATAAGATGGCGCGTCGAGTCATTGCGGTCAAGCGGAACGGTTCGTTCTGGCGGTTGTCGTCTGCAATTGAGCGGTCTATCCTTCCGTCTGGGAAACAAACAGACACGTCGCCTTTGACAGGGCGCCAT
>DAOUPA010000183.1 GCA_030626405.1 Planctomicrobium sp. | reverse complement strand
GTTTTACAACATCGTTGCCATACTGATGACAAACACAGTGATGCTCCATGCATTACTGGGGTGTTGTGCGCATCACGTTCACGCCTGTGACACTCATGAAACGTCCACTGACGAAGTGAGTTGTTCTCACGACGACCATGGTCACAATTCTCATCAACATGGAGAGGAATCGACTTCTCCTGGTGGCTTTGATGACGGTCATCAAGAAGACCACGAGGATGATCATAAATCGTGCAATGAGGTTGATTGCAATTTTATCTCATCCGAATCCAGTGATGATGTCACGTTTGCCCTTTCGTTCGCGCTGTGGTTTCCACTCTTGGGGGACACCACAGTTGTGACGACTTTGCGTGAGCCAGGTTGCCTTCTTTCAGGCATGGCTCATCCACTTGACCAACTCTTTTCAGAGCCCCTGTGCGCTCAGACACAAGTGTGGCTTCTCTAAAAGTCTAAAGACCTCTTCGTCGGAGACTCCCTGATCACGCTGGGGGTTCTGTAGGCCGCGGCTTACGCGTTCCACTTCATCCGTCGACTTCGGTTGTTCTTGACTTCGCGCTACTCCTGGTTTTTGACGAATTCGAAATTCTGCGTCTGGACACCGATATGTGATCTCCTGCGTAGGTCATTTGAATCAACTCTTCATGCTGGAAATGTTACGATGAAAATTCGCATCCCCAAACTGCCTGTAAAATGGATTTGGCTTACAGCCATTCTGATCGTTGCCGCCATCGGTGGGTTGAATCGGAAGCAGTGGCTTCCCCAGACGAAATCCTGGGTCCAGCAAACCGTCAAAGTCTTTCGCTCAGGCAGCGCGCACGGTGGGGGACATGGTGAAGGCGAAGCGGACGATCACGAAGCGCATGCCGGGCATGACGAAGGCACGTCGCTGGAACTGTCTGCTCAAGCTTTGAGGAACATCGGTCTTTCTGACTCAACCATTCAACCGATCAAGCTGGAGACATTCCGCAAATCAATCACCGTTCCGGCACTCATTGTCGAACGCCCTGGCCGCACAAGAGTTCAGGTCGCGACGCCGATGACCGGAGTCATCACCCACGTTCATGCCGTACAAGGTGAAGCTGTTGAACCAGGAACGTTGCTGTTTCAGATCCGACTCACTCATGAAGACCTTGTGCAGGCTCAAACTGAATTTTTAAGAATGCTTGGCGAGCTTGATGTTGAAGAACGAGAGATAGTTCGTCTCACAGAAGTCGTGAAAAGTGGTGCGGTTCCCGGAACGCTTCTACTGGAACGGCAATACGCGAAAGACAAACTTGATGTACAACTACGTGCCCAGCGTGAAGCTCTGCGGCTGCATGGGCTCTCGGAAAAACAAGTCGGTCAGATCGCAAAGGACCGCCGCCTGCTTCGTGAGTTGCAGATCTTTGCTCCATCGATTGACAGCCACGGCGAAGAGGAACTCAAACTGACACGAAGTCTGGTTCAGAATGCATCATACACCCTGGAAAAACATGCTGGAAATCATAGTGACACAAAACAGACCGTACCGCTGATCTTACAAGACCTCAACGTTCACAAAGGGCAGACGGTCTCAGCTGGAGAAACACTCTGCATTCTCACTGATTTCGAAGAGTTGTTCATCGAAGGTCTTTCGTTCGAACAGGACATCACTCAACTCCGAAACGCTTCAGCAAACGGATGGAAAGTTGACGCGATCTTTGAACAACCTGGCACCGAGAATCATGTCATTGAAGGATTGGAGATTGCATATTTCGCCAATCAGATTGATCGCAATTCACGAACTCTTCATTTCTACGTCCGACTTTCCAATGAACTGACGAAAGATCAACGTGCCGATGGAAATCGATACGTTGAATGGCGATACCTCCCTGGGCAGCGATTACAGCTTCGTGTTCCGATTCAGGAATGGGCAGATCAAATCGTTTTACCGGTCGAAGCAGTCGCGCGCGAAGGTGCGGAATTTTTCGTCTTCCAGCAAAACGGAACACACTTTGATCGAATCCCTGTGCATGTCAAATACCGCGACCAGTATTCGGCTGTGATTGACAATGACGGTTCGCTCTTCCCCGGCGATGTCGTCGCCATGCGAGGCGCTCATCAGATGCAAATGGCTCTCAAAAACAAAGCCGGCGGTGGAGTCGATCCGCACGCAGGGCATAATCATTAGAGAGACGAGAGTTTAGAGACCAGAGTCAAGAGTAAGAAAGAAAAGGAGAGGAGAATGTTTCGATTTGAGAAGCTGATGGTTTGGCAGAAGGCGGTGGATTTGGCGGAGACGGTCTATGAAGCCACTCGGTCATTTCCTGCTGATGAGCGTTTTGGGTTGACCAGTCAACTCCGGCGAGCCGCTGTCTCCATCTCTTCAAACATTGCCGAAGGGAGCAGCCGATCATCAAACGTTGATTTCGTCCGGTTTATTCAAATCAGCTATGGCTCTCTGATGGAAATTATCTCGCAACTACATATCGCGAAACGACTGCAGCTCATTGATGAATCGACATTCCAGGAAATTTCCTCTCAAGCCGATGAGGTTTCAAGAATGTTAAGCGGCCTCCGTACCAGCCTGTTAAAAGAACAAAGTTAAAGTCGAAATATAGGGACGCAGTCCCTTCACTTCCCTCTGGACTCTCAACTCTCATCTCTGGACTCTATAACAATGCTCAACGCCATTATCAAATTCGCACTCAGGCAGCGACTGCTGGTACTCGCGACAGCTTTGATTCTTGTCGGGGCTGGAACCTGGGAAGCGATGCAGTCTCCGATTGATGTTTTTCCGGATCTGAATCGCCCGCGTGTGGTCATCATGACCGAAGCACCGGGTCTCGCTCCGGAAGAAGTTGAGACGCTCATCACGTTCCCCATCGAAACAACGATGAACGGAGCCAACGGCGTTCAAGCCGTTCGCAGTTCATCCGGCGTCGGGATTTCTGTGGTGTACGTCGAGTTTGATTGGGGAACCGACATCTACAATGATCGGCAAATCGTCAACGAACGATTGCAACTTGTGCAAGAGCGAATGCCTACCGGCGTTAGCCCGTCACTCGCTCCGATTTCGTCCATCATGGGTCAGATTTTGATGTTGGGGATGTGGAGCGATGACGAAGAGACCGACCCGTTAGAACTGCGGACGCTGGCAGACTGGGTGGTCCGCCAACGGTTGCTCACAATTTCCGGTGTCTCCCAAGTCTTCACCATGGGAGGTGGTCGCAAACAGTTTCAGGTTTTGGTTGACCCGGATGCCATGCTGCGTTTTGGTGTCACCTTAAGTGAAGTCAAGCAGGCTGTTCAAAACAGTAACGAAAACGCCACGGGTGGTTATCTCGATGAACAGGGGCCAAACGAATTGCTGGTACGAGCGCTGGGGCGCGTGCAGTCCATCGAAGACCTGCAAAAAGTCGTCGTCACGATGCGTGAAGGCCGACCGATTGCACTCGCCCAAATTGCGCGCGTCGTTGAGGGACCGCAGGTAAAACGGGGCGACAGTTCCGCTTTTATTCGTGGGGAAGACGGAGAGTTCTCCGGCGGACCGGCGGTCATTCTCACGATCAACAAACAACCTGGAGCCGATACACGAAAAGTGACCGATGATGTTCTGGCTGCTATTGAGGATCTGCGTCCTTCACTGCCTGAAGGATTACAGATTCGGCCGCTCTATACGCAAAAATCGTTTATCGACCGGGCGATTGAGAACGTCATCGAAGCCCTTTACGACGGTGGAGTTCTGGTCGTGGTCATTCTGTTTCTGTTCCTGATGAACTTCCGCACGACGTTTATCACTCTGACTGCAATTCCACTCTCGCTGGTGATGACGGCAATTGTGTTTTCGATTTTCGGTCTTTCGATCAATACCATGACTCTGGGGGGACTGGCAGTTGCCATCGGAGAACTGGTCGACGATGCCATCGTCGATGTAGAGAACATCTACCGGCGTCTTAAAGAGAATCGGCAAAGCGCGAATCCGAAGAACCCGCTGCTGGTGGTCTTTCGGGCGAGTGTTGAGATTCGCAACTCCATTGTGTTCGGCACCATGATTGTGATTCTGGTCTTCATGCCTGTCTTCGCATTGCCGGGGATGTCTGGACGATTGTTTGCACCGTTGGGGGTTGCTTACATCGTTTCGATTCTCTCGTCTCTGCTTGTCTCGCTGACCGTCACTCCAGTGCTGTCATATATGTTACTGGGGAAACAGGAGTTGAAAGAGCACGAAAAAGATGGACTCCTGCTGCGAGCGATTAAATGGGTCGGAGACAAAGTGATTCGTTTCAGTTTGACACTCCCAGGATTGAACTTAACGGTGACCGCTGTTCTCGTTGCGTTAGCCGGGATGTTTGTCTTCAGCCTTGAACGAGACTTTCTGCCGCCTTTCAATGAAGGTGCCATGCAGTTGAACGTCGTCCTCCCGCCGGGAACATCGCTGCAAGCATCAAACGAAATCGGGCAGCGCGTTGAAGCACGCCTTCAGGAGATTGACGATATTACGCAATTCGTTCGCCGGACCGGACGCGCTGAACTTGATGAGCACGCCGAAGGTGTGAACATGAGCGAACTCATCATCGAACTTGATCCCGATTCAGAGAACACCCGCGAAGAGCAACTCAACGAAATTGCCGAAGCGATGGCGGACATCCCAGGGATCGTGACTGCTGTCGAACAACCTATTGCTCACCTCATCTCTCACATGCTCTCTGGTGTAAAAGCACAGATTGGAATCAAAATTTACGGAGACGATCTCGACATCCTGCGCCGAAAAGCAAAGGAAATGGAAGTCGCTATGAAGTCTGTTCCTGGGGTGACAGGCTTGCTGGTCGAGCCTCAAGTGACCATCCCACAACTGCGGATTGAGCTGGATCGTGACAAGCTGTTGCTATATGGATTAACACCTGCTGATGTCAATGAATTCATCGAAACAGCCATGAATGGTCAAGTCGTTTCGGAGATTCTGATCGGACAACGAACGTTTGATTTGCTGATCCGTCTGGATGAAGACTACCGCGAAAATCTACAGTCACTCAAACGATTAACAATCGAGTTGAAGGATGGTGGCAAACTCCCTTTGGAAGCAGTGGCGAAAATTTACGAATCGGGTGGTCCGAACACGATCAATCGAGAGAACGTACGTCGTCGAATCGTGATCCAGTGTAACGTCGCTGGTCGCGGGGTTGTCGATGTCGTGGAGGAAATTCAGGATCGCGTTCTGCCGATTGTTGAAACATTTCCGGCTGGTTACTTCATTGAATACAGCGGTCAATTTGAGAGTCAGCAATCGTCTTCCCGAGTCATTGGGGCGCTCTTTATTGTCTCGATGCTCGGCGTGTTTCTCGTATTGTACACGATGTTTCGCTCGGTCAATCTTTCATTGCAAGTCATGGCGGCGCTACCGATGGCGTTCATCGGTTCGGTCGTCGCTCTTGTCGTCACCGGTCAAACTCTCACAGTCGCAGCGATGGTCGGCTTCATTTCACTCGCTGGAATTGCGTCCCGCAACGGGATTTTACTGATCAATCACTACTTACATTTGGTTCAACACGAAGGTGAGAGCTGGACAAAAGAGATGATCGTTCGGGCCGGTCTTGAACGGTTGGCACCAGTGTTAATGACTGCACTGACTTCGGGAATCGGACTGGTTCCGTTAGTCCTGGCAGCTGGTGAACCAGGGAAAGAGATTCTTTACCCGGTTGCCACGGTCATTCTCGGTGGGTTAATTAGTTCGACGCTGCTGGACTTCTTTGTTCATCCGGCCATGTTCTGGCTGATTGGACTGAAAGAAGCCGAGCGCGTGGTGAATGAATCCACCACGGAAATCAGACTCGACGTCGAAGCTGAAGAGGCACATTCCATAAACACAAATGCTCCATCCGGGACGATGCAGCAATCACAACCTGCTACTGAAAATCAAAACACCTAGGACCGGTAACCGTTCGGTGGAGACTTCAAGGAGATTTTTTACATGTTACGCCACATCACTTACTCAATGTTTTGTTTGTCTCTGATGACAATCACTGGTGCCGCCAATGCTGGTGAGTTCATCGCATATCGATTGTCAAACTGGAAAGAGAAGCACTTCGAAGAACCTGGCAAAGCGAACCAGCACCTCGCCGCAGTGAAAAAGCTGGGTTGTGATGCCAAGTTAGACAACCACGGCGAACACACGGATGTCGTTTATCGGTCAACTCGCTGGCGGAGCATGGAAGTTGCTAATGATCAGCTGGCGCATCAGTGGGAAAACTGGATGAAGAATTCAGGCTTCGAAACACTGCATGGGCATTCCGCAATTCATGCCAGTCATGACCATGCTGGACACAATCACGGCGGGAAAGGTCAGGAAGGGCACAATCACGCAGAACATGATCACTCAGGTCACAACCATGGTCCTGGTCAAGCGGAAGAGGTTGCTTATCGACTGGCTGACTGGAAGAGCATGCGCAACGAAGACCCAGGTGAACTTGCCGAACTTGTCGCCCTCATGAACGGTCTTGGTTGCGAAATTCGAACCGAGAGTCGGTCAAGCATTAGCATCCGCTGCCGTCAGTGGAAACACGTCGAAGTTCCTTCTCACAAAGTCGCGTCTGCGTGGCAGGCCTGGTTAAAAAACAGCGGCTTTGAAGTTACGCACGACCATTCGTGAGATCTCATCTTACAATATTGAGTCAAGCATGTTTCCTGTCCAATTCAAAGAAATCGCCAGCCGTTTCACTTTGGTTGGCACCCTTGATTTTCCTACTCCCCTAACACCCCTGGAGACGACAATGAAATCGCTATCAAAACTCTGTGCACTCTCAATTACCGGACTCGCTGTTGGATTTCTTGGCTGTGCTGGTGAATCTGCTACCGACGGACCAGAAACAGCACCACCTCCGGCCACCGCCGATTCACATGAAGATCACGATGGTCACGACCACGGCGAACACGCTCACCCCAGCGAAGGTCCGCACCATGGTGATCTGGTTGAATTGGGCAACGAAGAATTTCACGCCGAAGTTCTGCATGACGACGATGCAGGCACAGTCACGATTTACGTTCTCGATGCAGCCGCCACAGAACAAGTGCCAATCGAAGCTACGGAAATCATGATCAACGTCAAACACGATGGGAAGCCAGAGCAGTTCAAGCTTGCCGCCACGCCAGATGAAAACGATCCGGAAGGCAAGTCTTCCCGATTCGTTTCCAAAGACGAAGAACTGGCAGAACATCTTGATGAAGAAGATGCCGCCCCGCAACTTGTTCTTTCGATCAACGGTAAATCATTTCGTGGGAAAATTACTCATGACCACGACCACGAAGACCATAAACACTAAAAAAAGTTGGCCGGTAGGTATTTTAATCCAGCCTTTTGCGGCCCTGAACGACTGCACCACTTGCACAATACAAACTAAAAAACGCACACCGTCCTGCTGGACAGTGTGCGTTTCTTACACGGAGTCTAAACCCACGCTCCATGTCGAGTTAAACCCCAACCTTCATATTGGATGTTCTGTTCCTTCTCGCCAGATCAACGTGTAGAACGGTTTCGACGTGTGAACCCAGTGATTTGACGGTTTGCGACGTAGCACTATTCCTGTCATTGCTGCCACGACGGCTCCCGAGAGGAGAGCAATAAACAGGTTGTTGTAAAAAAATATTCCGCACCAGGAGCAATGGTCACCACCGAGAGCATCAGCGATCCCAGGAGCAGTACACCACTCGTGCACCACGAGAGATTCACAACAGGCATGATCGTCGCTCCAGGCAACATCACAAAGATTCAACGAGTTAAAAAAAGATCGGCTCCATCTTTGGGCCATCGATTTCGATGCCTGGGGGGCCGTCGAAGTGTTCTTCGACGAAGCGGTCCCAGGAGTCTCTGGTTTTCTTTGAAATCAACTTTGAGACTTCGGAGTTGCATTCCTGACAGAGCATCATGGGTGAACTGAAACTGAGACCGTGGCCGGATTCGAGGATGATTTCATCCTCGACAAAGAGACCGACAATCTCGTAACGATGGCAATCACTTCTGGGCTTTTCGCAGAACGAACAAGACGCCAGACCATCTTCGACGGTGAAGTTTTCTTCCTCCTCTTCTTCGAGTTCAAAATCGTCGCCAGAGTCTTCGATCTCTTTGAGGAGTTTCTCGCGGAGTTTTTGCTCGATGTATGCCTGAAGATTCCGGGAAGTTTCTTCCGAGTATTGCTCTCGCATCTTGGCTGCGCAGGTCATGCAAATGGCCATCTCGAAGACGGTTTCTTTACCGACAACATGCTTCAGAACTGTGTAGAGAGTTTCGTCTTCGAACAACGGGCAATCACAATCGATGCAACGCGCGAACGGAAGTTCCGTGTACTCAGAATAGAACGTTCGAGGAATCGGATCGCGATCAGGCATTGAGAATTGAGTATCAACGGGATCAAGGTGAAGATTTTTTACCGCACACTTCAAGTGTGCGGTAATCCAGGACAAAACGGGGAGACGTCATGCAAAAACAGACTAAGCCGGGTCGTCGGTTTCGCCACCCTCCTCGTGGGCGTCGATGAATGCTACGGCGGCGTCCTTGTTGCGTTCGAGAACAAAGAGCCGGACTTTCGTCACTCCGGTAAGCCCAGCCTGGTGTTCATTTTCAATCTCGCAACGTATCCCCTCTCCTTCCAAAGCGACTTTGATCACTTCAGCTTTCGCGATGTTGCGAGTTGTGTAAATCGGAACGAGTGAATCTTCGGACATTGTTTCAGCTTTCTTGCTTGTTGTCATTCTCAAGTGCTGCACAGCAGCTTGGTTTTCGGGCACATTTCTAGCAAATCCGCTCCGTCGTCGCTCCCAATATTCTTAACTCATCGAAAATTGAGTTGAAACGGACGACTAGGGAGCTACAGGCTCTGCATCTCTCAAAGCCTCTGCTGCTCCCGCTTCGGACTTCTCAAGGTAATTATCGCTGTTCAGGTCGAGTTCGTCAAACTTGTCGCGCGGTCCGAGGAACTCTCTCCAGGAAACTTCTCCATCGAGGTTGTCGTCCATCCGTCCAAACCAGACCGGACCGGACGTCTCCTGACGCACAATTCCCTGCCGCTGATTCATCATCGCGTTCTGGTTTCTGTTGGGATCAGTTTCAAATAATTTTGGCTGAGTGAAGGTCACACGGAACTGGGAATTCAACTCGTCCGGCAGCAATGCTTGATCCTGATTGAGATCGTATTGCAACAACCGTTCTTGTCCTTCGGTGAACTCACGCGGACTCAAACGGCGGTCGATGTTGGCATCGAGAATTTCGAAGAGTGTTTTCGTTTCATTTGAAAGAGACAGCACTAACCGACTTTGTGCCGCCAAACCATCCATCGTGAAAAAGAACTTGATCTCTTCGCGTGTGACCTGTTGGTTTTCGTCGAGATCGACCGTTTCGAACGGAACGTCCGCTTGCAACCCGGCGAACTCCTGCGGGTTGAGATAACGGTTTTTATCTGCATCGGACATAATGAAACGAATCAGGTACAAACGAGTCGCGTCAAACTGTTGGTGAATCTGGCTTTTCGCCCTCCATTCGACGGGCATCCCACCAATGTTGATGGTTGGTCTTTTGGTCCCGGAGTGATCTCCTTTCAGAACTTCGACTCGTGGAGGTGCAAGCGAGACTTTCAAGAGATAGTCCGCTCGGCCACGTTTCAGATAGAGTTCCATGTCATCCTTGTCCCACTCTTGGTCGTCATTGAGGTCGAACCGGCCGAACTCTCGCTCGTTGAGACCAGTCAATAGCGTCGCTACGACAGACTCACCAGATTTGTAATGTGACAGGAACCCTTCAACAGCGGCGACAATTTCTTCATCATTTCTAATGAAGTGAATCGGAACAGGTTCTTCGTCGACTGCTGCCTGTTGCTGAGCTTGAACGACCGAGAGTGGGAACGGTTGAAGTTCGGCGACGCTGAGCGTTTCGTCATCGTCAAAGTCAAACGCTCGTAGAATATTGAGTCCCTGTTCGACTTCGTCGCCGGCAATTTTCCCATCGCCGTTCAAGTCGAGATCTTCGTACAACCGAACAGTCGCTGCCAGTTTGGGTGGAGCTTTTTCGATGGTCAAAGGTGGGCCAAGGGCGGATTGAAGATGCGCCGTCAACTCCCGTAGGGAAACTTGCTGGTCAATCGGAGACGAATCTAGCTGCTGCCACTTTTCCTCAAGGCGATCAACACCAACACGCAAACGCCCTTTCGTCGGAATCTGCCGAGCTTCATCGGCATCGAGTTGACCGCTGCCATCTTGATCGAGTTGCTTGAAGACCTCAGTGGCGTACTTACTGCGCATTTCCTGAATACTGAATCGACCAGCGACAAATTCAAGCTCAAGAATAACTGGACGTGTCGGGCCGAGGAAAAGCAGACGAGTTGAAGCTGCCTGTTGTGCAAAGAGAAAAGTGGGTGCCAGCAAGAAAACTGGAGCAACGATGGCAAAAATGATCGTTCGGCGAGTGATAGTGCCCGCGCGGATGGTTATCGAACTACTTGCGGCATCGTACCGCGAGGCAGAGAGCGACAATTTCGACCAATTATGGTCTTCCCGCTGATTGGCCATCATCTACGTACCTCAGATTGAGACGCTTTTCGCTACTGAAACGAAACAACTACGCCTGCCACCGTCACAGTGTTGGTCCAATCATCATAGGACCTAACTTGAGCGGAAGATACCAGCAATCGATGGGGTTTTGGCCTGGATTCTTAGAGAATCGGGCTTGATTCAAATTCTCCGGAAACCGCAGCTTGACCATTTTTCATAAACGTTCTTATACTGAGGGGTTGAGACGGAAAGTTGATACTGGATGAACTCGCGATTTGAGTTCACGACAACAACAAGGGAGTACGTTTTCCGTCTTCATTATTACTCAAACTCATACTGACCAGGCACTACGCCAGGATGATGGACCGCCATGAGCGAACAAACACAACAGCCACCAACTCCCGCTACACCCGACAGCGACCCGCACGCACCTGAACATCATTTTCAGCATGAGGCGGACAAGACCGAACTCGAAAAGTGGCTGAACGCCGGGTTAAGCAAAGTCGAGCCGTATTCAAATTATGTCTTGATTGGATTCATCGGTGCGACAGTACTCCTGATCGCCGGTATTTTCTGGTCCCAAAGCGCCGGGGCATCCCGGACTGCCGAATGGGAAGAATTCGTTGAAAACCGGGTCCCTGAAGACTACCTCGCAATCGCAGACAAAAACCCCGATTCACCTGTTGGTTCATGGGCACTCCTGCAGGCAGGGCGAGGATTTCTTCAGGAAGGAATGCGGAACTCACTATCGAATCGCGAAACGAGTGATGCGAGACTTCAAGAAGCCAGCGATGCCTTCGAGAAACTTCTCAAACGCAGTAATGCCCCCTCTACGGCGCGTGAAGAAGCACTGCTGGGCTTGGGAACAGCACGTGAAGTCCTTGAAGGTGGCAACCCGTCTTCAGCGATTGAGGCATATCAAAAATTGGTCGATGGCTTTCCAGAGTCGCGTCATGCTCCTTGGGCAACTCAGAGAATCAATGAATTGCAGAAAGAATCAACCAAAGATTTTTACGCATGGTTTAGAAAACAAAATCCCAAACCGGTGGATCGATCACTTCCGAGCGACCTCCTTCCCCAAAACAGCGAGATCCCGGAAGTCGGACTCCTCGATTTGCTTGAAGAGTCTGATTTGAAATTACCATCAACTGGTGAAGGCGAAGCCAACACCAAAGCGGTACCAACTGAAGAAGAAATGAAGAAAGAGGGAGCGAAGGCAGACGAAAAAGATTCCAAAGCCGCCAAACCATTCCCGACGAAAGACGGCGAAGGTAAACCTGCCGAAAAACCGAAAACTGAATCGCCAGAAGAGAAGGTGAAAGAAAAATCCGCCGAAGCTAAGGACGAACCCGCTCCCAAAGAGACAAGCGAAACTCCTGCAGAGCCGGAAAAAGAAGCAGCGGCAGCAACTCCTGAAAAAAGCAGTGAGAACGAGTAGCAGGCGACTGTTCGACCATACCCTTCGAACTGGCGCGTAAGATTTGCCGTATGCTTTAAGTGTATGGCTCATCTTTATGATGACGATACGTACTTCTTACGGCATTGCACCGCGCTGGAAGCAATCTGAACGCCATGAGTGAAGATTTATCAAAGACGACGCAGAACATTACGGTCGAAGCGCGCGCACATGGTTGGCGGGTCGATCACTACTTGAGCAGAATTTATCCCAACCATAGTCGTGGTCAGTTTAAACGGGCGATTGAGCAGAAAGTTGTGCTCGTCAACGGCTTGCCGGTCAAACCGTCTCGACGATT
>DAOUPA010000533.1 GCA_030626405.1 Planctomicrobium sp. | reverse complement strand
TGTCTCCACAAGGCAGTTGTCGCAAACATTTTCGAATACTGCTTTCAAGGACTCCGCAATGAGAATTGCAATCTGTCTCACACTCTTGTTGACATCTATCACGCCCCTTTTTGCAGACGAGGCGATCAAGCCTGTCGATCCAAAACTAGGAAAGCCTGTCGATTTCTATCGGGATCTTTATCCGATCCTCGAAAGTAAGTGCCTTGCCTGCCACAGTTCCGTGGTCAAGGAAGGCGACCTCATTCTCGAAAGTGCCGAGACGATCATCAAAGGTGGGGAGAGCGGAGATACGGTCATCCCAGGCAAACCGGAGGAGAGTTATCTGTACCTTGCCGCCGCTCGCATTGATGAACCAGTCATGCCTCCGCTGCCAAACAAAGTTCAGGCAAAATCACTCACTCCGAAAGAACTCGGTATCCTCAAGCAATGGATCACCGAAGGTGCAAAAGGAGGCCAGAAACAAGTCGACACTTCCATCGCATGGCAAGCAGTCCCGGAAACATACAAGGCCGTTTACAGCCTTGCACTCGGACCCAACAACCGTTTTGTTTATGCTGGGCGTGGCAACCGAATTTTCGTTTCCGATCTCGCATCCGGGCAAGAAATCGCTCGCCTGAGCGATCCGAACTTGCTCTCTTTACGTCAGGGAGACCAAGCCGTATATGGCTCTGGTGTCGCACACCGAGATTTTGTCCACTCGCTTGCAATCAGCCCAGATGGAAAAACTCTGGCTTCCGGTGGTTTTCGCGTCGTGAAACTTTGGAATCGTGAAGCACCTGGCATGCTCGCAAGTCTCGACTTGCCTGGGAAAGTGAAAGCTTCAGCGACTAACTCAAGCGGAACCTGGGGGGCATTCCTCCTTGAAGACAATCGGATTCAACTTTGGAATCTCGCAAACGGTCAAGCAGGTGCTGTGGTTGCAGCAGACGATCAAGTACTGTCGTCAATTGCCTTCGGTCCCGAAGGAAAAACGATTGTCGCTGGAACCGCGTCGGGGATTGTCCGCATCTCTCAAGTTGCCGATGGTAGCACAGCACTCGGCTTGAAAACTCCCGGAGCGATTGAGTCTATCGCATCTTCATCAAATGGTGTTCAACTGCTCACAGCGAACGCCGACAAGATCGTTCGCGTCTGGAATTGGGCTGATGTCCAGAAACCCGTTGCCGAAGGCGCCGAGGCTCCCAAACCAATTCTGGAACTCAAAGGGCACACTCAACCAATCACAACGATGACCGTTTTTGCTGAGCGTAAAGAACTGATCGCAGGTGGACGTGACGCGTTCGTTCGGATCTGGAATCTGGCAGACGGAAAACAACTCTTTGCACAGACTGTCGGAGGTGTTGTCACCGCAGTCGCCATGACGCCTGATGGTCAAACGATTATCGGAGCCGGAGAAAACAAG
The DNA here is from genome assembly GCA_030626405.1 of Planctomicrobium sp. Classification (GTDB taxonomy): domain Bacteria; phylum Planctomycetota; class Planctomycetia; order Planctomycetales; family Planctomycetaceae; genus Thalassoglobus. The sequence goes on along the minus strand of DAOUPA010000533.1, from coordinate 3,157 downwards.
ATCACTCGAATCTGGAACCGTGCGAACAAAAAACTCGCAGACATTCAAGGGAATCAGCTTCTCTCGAAGACTGTTCTTCAAAGAACCTCAGACCAAACCGTCGCTAAGTCACAATTCACATTAGCCGATGCAGCAACGAAAGCTGCCGAAAAGGATCTCACTCAAAGAGAAGAGGCACTCAAAAAGGCCAACGAGCAAAAAGAGAAGGTCACCAAGGAGCTAACAGAAGCAGATAAGAAGGTGGCAGCAGAGAAACCCAAAGTTGATGAATCGGCGAAGAAGCTAGCGGAAAAACCTGAAGATGCCGCTTTAAAAAAGGCAAAAGAAGCCGCAGATAAAGCGTTCGCCACGGTTGAGGAAGCCCGCAAGAAGGCGATGGACGCGGTCACCTCTGCGGATCGAGCAATCAAGTTGTCGACGCAATCCATTGTCACAGCCAAAGCAAATGTTGAACAACGCAAGAAAACAAAGACCGCCGCTGAAGCAAAACAGAAAGCCGCCGACGATGTTCTGGCAAAAGCCAAAGCAGCGGTCGCACCAGGGTCACAGTTTGTTTCTTCTCTCTCAATTTCCGCAGATGGAAAAAGCCTGATCACTTCCGGACTGAATCAACCTGTTCAAGCGTGGAATCTCACGACAGGTACGGCCCTCGGTGTTGTTGAATTGCCAGGTGACGCCGTCACTCAAACGTTAATGACCTCAACCGGTTCATTGATCGGACTGAATTCTGCCAACAAAGCGACAGCTTGGGACATCACTCCGAAATGGTCATTGGCAGCGACTCTGGGTGTGAATCCAGAATCAGTTTTAGATGTCAGTAAGTCACAGTTTGAAGACCGTGTGACATCGCTTGCATTCAGTCCAGATGGAAAACTGCTCGCGACTGGTGGCGGAGAGCCTTCTCGGAACGGGGAACTCATGCTTTGGGATGTTGCTGGACGAAAACTCGTCCGAAAAATCACCGACGCCCACAGTGATACGGTTTCAGATGTGGAGTTCTCGCGAGATGGAAAGCTGCTGGTTTCCGGAGCCGCAGACAAATTCGTGAAAGTCTTTCACGTAAACGATGGCAAACTGCTTCGTTCTTATGAAGGTCACACTGATCACGTTCTGGGAGTCGCTTTCAAAGCGGACCAAAGCAGTCTGGCAAGTGCCGGAGCAGATAAGGCAATCAAAATCTGGAACACTGAAACTGGCGAGCAACGCCGGACGATCAGCAATTACAGTAAACAGGTCACTTCGGTTGATTATGTCGGCGTGACGGATAACCTCGTGAGCAGTAGTGGCGACAAGAATGTCAAATATCACACAGCATCGAATGGTCGCAACTACCGCAGCTTTGCTGGAAATAGCGACTTCGTTTATGTCGCAATCTCATCAGGTGACGAAGGACTTGTTCTCGCTGCCGGAGAAGACGGTTCCGTCCGCGTCTGGAACGGCAAAGATGGCAAATTACTCGTCACACTCAGTGCTCCTCAACCCGTTGCGGAAACTGCGCAGCGTTAGGCAGATCTGCGTTCTTCGCGAGAACGTCTTTGTTCGAAATTTGATGCCATGCCGACCATTTGTGATGTTCGCGTTTGCCAGCCGATCACAGCGAATTCTCCCGATGATTGGCGAACCTCCATCGGACAAATTCTGGTTGCGATAGAAACCAGTGATGGCACAATCGGCTATGGAGTCGGCGGAGGTGGTCTCGCCGGGATGCATGTGATCGAGTCGGTCCTCAAAGGACTCTTGCTGGACCAAGAGAGCGAACCTGTTGAAGAACATTGGTCGAGACTCTCCAGGGCGGTGCTTCCATTTGGTCCTGAAGGCATCGCCATGATGGCACTCAGCGGCGTCGATCTAGCTCTTTGGGATTTACGTGGAAAGTGCGAGCAAAAAACAGTCGCGCAACTGTTAAATCCGAAAGTCCATCTTCTGCAAACAATTCCAACCTATCAAACTGTTTGGGAAACCGTTCCACCTGAAGTCGCTGCCGCAACGACAGGCGTAAAGCTTCACTTGGGAGCCTCTGCAAGTTCAACGCTGAGCCAAACTGCTTTTGTCGCTGCACTTGCCAAGCAAGTGCAGCAAGCACGCGAAGCTATCGGAGAGCATCGCCCGCTAATGGTCGATGCCTGGATGACCTGGGATTTGAAAACAACTTTAAAATTTGCATCCAGAGTCGAGGCGTTCAATCTCGAATGGATCGAAGAACCTCTACCGCTGACCGATCTGAACGGTTACGAAACGCTTTTCCAGGAGTGTCCTATTCCCATCGCGGGTGGCGAACATATTTTCACGGCGCACAACTTCCGCAGCATCATTGATCGTCGCCTGCACACCATTTTACAACCAGACATCTGTTGGGTCGGTGGGATGACGGAGATGGTAAAAATCTACGCCCTCGCCCGTGAAGCAAACCTGCGAGTCATTCCCCATCGTGGTGCCGAGTTGTGGGGGCTCCATACGATTGCAGCCCTCGATAACCAACCGCTTGCCGAATCAGGTCGACCATGGATGAGCTGGGTCGGCGGTCAACCGAAGATTATTGATGGCACAATCCAACTGCCAGAACGACCAGGATTTGGTGTCGAATTCGCCCCTTCTCTCTTTCATGCTCCGACCACAAAACGTCTTTAAGCCCTTGGTGTTCTTTGTGGTTCATCAATTTCTATCACAAAAGATGCAAAGCATACGCCAATGAGTTGAGCCTCGTTTCGATAGAATCCGCGCGAGACATGAAAACAACCGGTGCTGTCGTTCCGCTGAGGATGCCGCCGAACTGACAGTTCGCTGTGTACATAATGCCTTTGACGGTCAAATTTGCCGCCAGTAAATTCGGGAAAATCAATGCATCTGCGGCTCCAGTCACTTCGCCTTCGATTCCCTTTTTCGTTCCAGCTTCCACTGCATAAGCCAAATCAAACGAGAGTGGTCCTTGCAAAATGCAGTCTCCAAATTCACCAGTCTGGCTTCGCTGCACCAGAGCTGCTGCCTCTTCGGTATCCGGCATCACTGACGTGACCTTTTCTGTTGCGGACATCAATCCAACTCGAGGAGTCTTGCAGCCAAGTTTTGTCGCAATGCTCGTGACGCTTTGAATGAGATCCACTTTTTGATCCAGCGTTGGCTCAACAGTCACTCCGGTGTCAGTCATTAGAAAAGACCG
>DAOUPA010000018.1 GCA_030626405.1 Planctomicrobium sp. | reverse complement strand
GAATGAACCGCCTGCGGGATAGAGCCTGTCGGAGAACCAACAGTGATTCCTTCTGGAAGATCCTCTGCTGCTTGATCAACGATCCCCTGGATAGCTCCACCACGGCGAGCCACTTCCGCAGTCCAGTTTCCCTCTGATCCAAGGTCTAAAACGGGGCGTTTTGAGAAACAGCCCAGCTTGCGCCCCAGAAAATAGAATTGCTTCTTCGTCAGATTTCGTGAATCAGTTGCAGACCGCTCAGGCATGACCATCCTCCGTGAGTGGTCCAAGGGAAATGTATCGAGAGTCCTCTCTCTTTATATCGGATCGATTCAATTGGCCCCCATTCTGCGGGAATTCCGCCCGATCAGTCAGAATTTCTCGTAATCGTTCGCGAATCCCCATGAGTCAGCGTGACAGCACAGAATAGGCAGGATAGGGTATTCTTTAGGAATATTGACTCATTAGGGCCCCTTGATTCGTACTATTCCATAGACAATGCAGGTATTGATGATGAAAATCCTAGTCTCGTGTCACTGCACGAATGGTCATCATTGACGGATGCTGTCCGACCAGAAATGATGGGAGGATGAGAAAAGAATTCCAGTTTTAATCGCAGGTCTTGAATCTCCTACGAGAAAAACAGTGGTTTCGTACACGGACATTGCGTCATCAACCCTCTACTCATGACCTGGCTAGGGACCGATGGTTGATTCGCCCCACGCATCGGCTGTTTAGCTGAATAACTTATGCAACTTCAAAACGTCACAATCCTTTGTTTTTTTGCAAGTTACACCGGAGCGCTGATTTTGGAACTGACCCAGTTCCTGCGTCAGAGCCGAGTGTTGCTGTGGTCCTCCATTGCATTGACGGCAGCAGGTCTGTTTGCGCAGACAATCTATCTGGTGGAGAGAAGCCGCCAGACTGAATTACCACCGCTTTTGGCATCGACTCAAGATTGGGTGTTGGTCTCTGCATGGCTGGCAGTCGCGTTCTATTTGGGTATCAAAGCATGGGACCGCTCACTTTCGATGGGTGTTTTTGTATTGCCGTTAGCGTTACTGCTGGTCGCCTCATCTCGCTATGTCAGCGATCAACCCAATCCTCGTGTTGCGATTTCCTATCAGTGGAGCATGGTGCATGCCTCGTTCTGGGTCTTCGGCATTTTTGGAGTTCTACTCGCTTTGGTCATCAGCGTGATGTACTTGCTTCAGCATAATCGCCTCAAGCATAAGAAAGCGGAATTGCCTGCGCTGCACTTGTTAAGTCTGGAACGGCTGAACCGTCTGAACTGGTGGCTGATTGTGACTTCGGTTCCGCTGTTGACGCTCGGCATGATTACTGGACTGTGGATGTCCTACCTGTCAGCAGGTTCTGAACAGCCGGTGAGTCTGATCAACGTTGCCTTTGTCGCCAATGCGTTGATTTGGATCGCCATGACATTTCTGTTTGGCTGGTTGTTAGTTGCCAAAAATGCAACGGGAAGATTGGTCGCCTGGAGAACCGTTCTGGCTTGCCTGTTCCTTTTGGTGACACTACTCACAATAAAGTTTTTAAGTGCGGACAGCATACATGCCCGCGATCTGGTCTGATTAAGGAAGAGCGCTCACGATATGAACGTTCAAGTTGTTTACTGTAACCATCAAACTGCAGATCTCAATCTGCGGGAGCGCCTTGCGTTTCCGTCAGCCGATCATGTCGTTCGCGCCTATGATGAACTACAGGTACGCTTCCCAAAATCAGAGTACGTGGTCATTTCGACTTGCAATCGAGTTGAACTTTACACAGCTCAGGAAGACCCTGCCGACAAGCCCAGCCATGCTGACCTGGTGCAGTTTTTTTCGGACTTCCATCAGGTTCCTAAAACAGAATTCTTCAATGATTTTCTTGAACGCCAAGGACCTGAAGCCGTCCGGCACCTCTTTAAGGTTGCCTCAAGCATCGACAGTATGGTTCTCGGCGAAACCCAGATTGTCAGTCAAATCAAGTCTGCTTACGAACTTTCCACGGAGACCTCTGCCAACGGACCTTTGACTCATGCCCTGTTCCAGCGTGCGTTGGCTGTTTCAGGAAGAGTCCGTACCGAGACGAAACTTTCCGAAGGACGAGTCTCAATAGCCAGCGTCGCTGTCGGAGATTTTGGAAAGAGCATCTTCGACCGCTTCGATGATAAAACTGTCTTGATTCTCGGTGCCGGAGAAATGGCGTCGGAAACGTTGACCTACCTCAAAGATGAGGGCGTCAAGCGCATCATTGTCTGTAACCGCAGTTTCGAACGTGCTCAGAAACTTGCGAGTGAATATTCTGGCGAAGCCCGCGAATGGAATCGGCTTCAAGAATCGCTGAGCGTTGCCGATGTGATCGTCAGCACAACTGGAGCAGAGCGGCCGATTTTAAGCGTCGATGAGTTCCGACTGATCCGAAAGAAGACTGGCCCCAGACCCATTTTCATTCTGGACCTGGGGGCTCCTCGCGACGTCGAATCAGGCGTCAGCAAAATCGACGATGGCATCTTCCTCTACAACATTGATGACCTTGAAGCGACTTGTGAGAAGAACCGCAAAAAGCGGGCGTCCGCAATCGCAAAAGCGAATTCGATTATTGAGGAAGAGACCGAAAAGTTCATGCACGAGATCTACCACAAGGCGACTGGTCCAATCATCAAACAGTTGCGTGAGCACTGGCATGAAATCAGTCGGCAAGAGCTCGAAATCCTCTTCCGAAAGTTACCTGAACTTGATGAGAGACAACGGGAAAGCGTCGAGAAGACGATTCAGCGCGTCGTCAATAAACTCTTGCATCCTCCTCTTGAAACACTCCGCGACGAAGCCCGCACCGGCCCTCCGACCGGGATGCTCAAAACGCTTAAACAGCTCTTTCAAATCAAAGAGTGAAAGAGCAGAACTCAGAAAGGCTCTTCTGAGTTGACCGGGGATTCGACAGGCATTGCTTTGAATCGTTATGCTTATCCTTGGTGATATTCTTCTTCAATGACCGCAACTTCAAAAAAGAAAGTGTCCTGCGATGCGAATAGCTCTGCTCATTATCTGGTCTACTTCAGTGTTAATTTTCTCAAGCCTGCCTGCGTTTGCGGAAGGTGAAGTGGAAGATGGCTTTGTCTCCCTGTTCAATGGAAAGGATCTCTCTGGCTGGAAAATTCCTGAAGGAGACAATGGTCACTGGAAAGTTGTTGACGGCGTCATCGATTACAACGCCGATACCGAAGCGACCGGCGACAAAAACCTTTGGTCAGAAAACGCTTACGGAGACTTTATTCTGAAACTGGATTGGCGAATCAAAAAAACGTCCGGACTCTATGCGATGCCTATTGTCCTGGAAGATGGTTCCTATCTCGCAGATGCAACTGGGAAGAAGCTGACGATCTTGCGTCCGAATGCCGATTCGGGGATCTTCTTGCGCGGAGCATCGAAAGCTCAGTTGAACATCTGGTGCTGGCCGATTGGATCTGGCGAGGTCTACGGTTACCGGAATAATCAAAACGACTCTGAAATTCGTGCTGGTGTGACTCCCAAAGTGAATGCTGACAACCCTGTTGGCGAGTGGAATCAATTCGAAATCATCATGATTGGCGATCGATTAACGCTGATTTTGAACAACAAAATGGTTTTGGAAAACGCTCAACTCCCAGAAGTTCCAGTGAAAGGCCCGATCGCTTTTCAGCATCATGGGGGGATTAACAAAGATGGGTCTTACAAACCAGCATCGAGTCTGGTGCAATTTCGGAATATCTGGATCAAAGAATTGCCGACTTCCAAGAGTCCTCAGGAATAAGCGGGATTTCCTTGACTCACATAGAGACAACCTTAAACTGAGAGGATGGGCGCTGTCGTCGTGTCGTCGACACGCCCTGAATCCATTATCGCACATGAATTCATTCGAATTTAGCGGTTATCGGACCTCGGCAATTTGAATTGAAGTCGGATCCGGATTCATTCGACTTATAAGAAGACGACGACTCTGAATTGGATGAGCGATAGAGACCCAGTTCAGACGGTCACTTCAAACTCAGCACAACCAATCTGTTTTCCGAATTTACCAACAATTCATTCAATCTTGTTTGAATTACGGGGAGGTGAATTTGGAATTCGCGAGGAATATTCGTTCCGGAGATGAGACTTCTTCGGCGACACACATTTTTGGATATTGACTACTTGGGTTACATGGATCGTGACCACTTCCACCACACATGGTACACATCCATTTTGTGATTGTGCCAAAGGGGACTTCGATGGCAGGTTCAAAACCAACCGCAGTACACTTTTCACTCGTCTTCTTCGTGATGTTGACGCTCATTTTCTCACTGTTGTGGTATCTCTCTTTCAAGGAGCAGCAGACAACCGCCGCAAAATTGAAAGTGAAAGAAGACGAGGCATCGTCGGCAACGACGACGATGACCAACTACTTCAATGACATCGCCGCTCTTAAGGCACTGCTGGGTTACGAAGGTCTCGTTGAAGTCGGAGGAAACGACAACTCCGTCATCGCTACGGCAAAGAAAGATTTGGTTGCCTTAGGACGTGAGCAAGTTCAGCCTAACCCGACGAGCCCATCGGTTTTACCGACTCTACGAGCAATGAACGCCGCGCTGCTGACGATGCAAGAGCAAAGCAAAGAACGCAACAACAGCGTGCAAAACCTCCAGGCGAGTTTGCAAGAACAGCAAACGGCGATGAGAAATCGCGTTGAGAAATCTCAAGCTTCTCAAGAGCAGTCTGAGCAGCAACTTCAGAAACGAGTTACGGATCAAACCGAGAAAATCGCTGAGAAAGATCGCGAAATCGCAAAAACTCGTCAGGACTTGTCTGCACAGCGAGTTCAAAAAGAACAACTGAGTGACGAACTAGACCGCGTCCGCCGCGACTTGGGTGACGAGATCGCTCTCCTTGAAAAAGCGATTGAATTTTCGCGAATTAAACTCAACGAGCTGGAAAATTTAAGCTTCGATAAACCGGATGGCGAGATCGTTCGCGTTGACAATCTGACCCGACGGGTCTGGATTAACATTGGAAGCAAAGATTTCCTTCGACAACAGGTCACCTTCAGTGTTTATACCAAAAATAATCGTGGTGTAGGACGTGGATCTGAAGACATTAAAGCGAAGGTTGAAGTCAGCAAAATCACGAACACGAATCTGGCAGAATGTCGCATTATCCAGGAAGATTTTGATCGTCCCATTCAGGCAGGCGATCCCATTTACTCTCCCCTCTTTGAGCCAGGAGCAATCGAATTCTTCTCGTTCGTTGGCATCCTCGATATGGATGGCGATGGAAAAAGTGATCGCGAACTGTTGCACGACATCATTACCAATGCAGGAGCCGATGTCGAAGTGGAAGTTGACGATCAAGGAAACCGATCACCTGAAGGACGGAAAATGACCGTCAAAACGAAATTTCTTGTCACAGGAAACATTCCCGACAAATCGAAATTCGCTGGCCTTGATGATCGCCAGGAAGAAATCCAGAAGATTACCGATGAGCACATCGCCTTGCAGCGCGAAGCACTTCAACAGGGAATCAGAATGATCACCTTCCGTGATTTCCTCAATTACATCGGATACGAGAATAAAGAACGGTTGTACGTCCGAGGTGAAGGTGGCAAATACAATCTGAAGTCTGGTGCTCGCAGCACTGGTACTGACGAGGTCCTTGGAGCAAACCGACTTTCCAGCGGACAAACGTCACAACGATTCCGCAGCGACCGAGGAAATCGTGGTCAAAACACTTCATCAGGACAGACCAGCAAAAAATTCGGAAACTAGCTAGTTCTGTTGAGAGACCGCTCTTCAAAGCCGCTCCTTGTCATGAGGAGCGGCTTTTTTTGTGTAAATTGATGCATGCGGTCATCACGAAAACAGTGACAGTTTCCCTCGCGCTTAGATATACGCGTTGTAAGAATTGTCCGTAACTCGAAGCGTCAGCGAGGAATCCAACTTTTGTCCTCGCTGACGCTTCGGGTTATGATGAAATGCGACGATCCCAGCCACTTACAGATTATCGTCTAGAAAAGCGTACGCTAAAAAAGTGAGAAAACGACCGGAAAGCAACTTTTGCCTATGTGCTCAGAAAATATGAAAACTCTCTAATATTCCGTTAGCATGGACGAACCACTCAGTGAGTCATTGCGCAACGATCTGTTAAAAAACGATAATGAGGAATCCTATGAGCATCACCGACGAAATCGAACGACTCGAGCGTCTCAGGACGGATGGAGCACTCTCAGATGAGGAATTCCAGGAAGCAAAATCCCGTGTCATTCAGGGTGATGCAAATTCCGATTCCTCATTCGTCAATCCAGATGAAGTCTTCGGGATGGACTCCAAAACCTGGTGCATGATGATGCACCTCTCACAGCTCCTCAATTTCGCTGCTGGCGCGGGCACTGTCGTCCCCATCGTCATGTGGTTGGTCAGCAAAGAAAAAAATGCAGATGCAGACCGGCATGGCGTGGCAATTCTAAACTGGATCATCACATTCATCCTCCTAATGATTGTCTCGGGAGTTCTTACCATAGTCGGAATTGGGATCATCGGACTGATTGTGTTCGCTATTTTGAGTGTCGTTTTTCCGATCATTGGAGCGATCAAATCAATCAACGGCGAATTTTGGGAGTACCCAATGTCAATTAAATTCATCAGGTATGCCGAAGACTTCGATGAGCACTCTGCGTCCTCTTTTTGATTTCTGAAATGCGAATTTTCCAGCCGAGCAAGACTAAGACCTATTGATGATCACGAACGTTTTCTTAACAATCTTGCGTTCATCAAGCAGGCAAAAACAAAATGGGTCGTCCGAACAAAACTGAAAATCCAGCTGCTCATTCAGCAGGAATCGGTGTTGCATTGGGAGCCGCGCTTGGGGCCGCATTCGGTAACATTGCGATTGGTGTGGCTTTAGGAGCTGCCATTGGCACCGCGATCGGGTCGACCTTAGTGAAAAAATAAAAACCAATATTGTTGGCCACGCTCCTGAAGACGATGTCGCTTGAAGACACAAATTTTGCAAGCAGCACATCTCAGTCAGCGATCATCCGGGGCAACGATCCCAAGCAATCAACTCTCGCTGGGAAGAATGTCCGAAGTGACTGCGTGTCGTGTCGCTTTTTCGCTATCATCACTCAGCTCTGTGTCTCTCTGCGAGCCGAGCTCGCAGAAATGCTACACCGACCAATACAGTTGACCGATTGGCTGAAGAAAAAGCAGAAGGAACCATCCAGTGTCGAAAACAGCGTCGAGCAAAGTGACAAATGATGCCGAGAATGCGTCACGAGCAGTTCACTCTGATGACCGTTTGTTAAGTCTTGACGCGTTACGTGGTTTTGACATGTTTTGGATCATAGGCGGAGGCGCGCTCATTCATGCGCTCGCAAATTTCACCCAGGCAGACGGTCTATTATGGATCTCATCTGAACTGCACCATCCCGAATGGCATGGATTTGCCTTCTACGACCTGATCTTCCCGCTGTTTCTGTTTATCGCGGGAGTCTCTATGCCCTACTCTTTTGAAAAGAGACTCGGTTACGGAGCAACGAAGTCCACACTTGCACGCCATGCTCTCATCAGGGGATTACTGCTCGTACTTCTGGGACTCATCGGGAATGGTTTGCTCCAGTTTGACTTCGAGAATCTTCGCTACCCCAGTGTCCTCGGTCGCATTGGGCTGGCTTGGATGTTTGCAGCGTTCATTGTACTCGGAACGGAATTGCGCGGTCGCATTCTCTGGATTGCAGGCTTATTGATTGGCTATTGGGCAGCTTTGAAATTCATTCCCGTTCCAGAATTCGGTGCCGGAGATCTTTCACCCGGACATACACTCACCGACTACCTTGATCGCTTACTGCTCCCCGGAAAACTGTACAAAGAAGTCAGAGATCCAGAGGGCCTTTTGAGTACGGTCCCCGCTATTGCGACGGCCCTGTTTGGTGTGGTGACAGGTCAACTTCTCAAGAATCCGCGCTGGGGTGGGCATGTTAAGACTGCCATGATGGTGACAGCAGGATTGATTTGCCTCGCCGCCGCATCATTTTGGAATACCAGTTTTCCAATTAACAAAAACCTTTGGACGAGCCCATTTGTTCTGCATTGTGCTGGCTGGAGCTTGTTATTTCTCAGTCTGTTCTACCTGGTGATCGATGTCTGGAAACTCAAGTTCTGGACACTGCCTCTGGTTGTGATTGGCTGCAATTCAATCTTCATCTACCTAGCCGTCGATTTTATCGATTTTGAATACACGACCCGATACTTCTTTGAAGGTGCCATCGACCTCACAGGTTCATGGAAACCTGTCTTGTGGCCTCTTGCCATCCTCGTGGTGGAATGGTTGCTCTTGTTTGTGATGTACCGAAAAAGAATCTTCCTCAAGGTTTGAAAGAGCTGAACAGTCTTTTGAAAAGAGCAACGCCATGAGGATCAAGATGTTTCGAGGAGATCTAGAGAGTCGACACGAATTCATTCAAAAGTGCTGTGAGAAGGTGGCACTTCCACCAGAGGTTGCTTGATGTTGAATCGATCTCGGCGACCTTGCTGGCGTCTCTATGTTCAACTTCGATGGTGTTGGCAGTACAGGTCATGTTTGTGTTGTACTGGTCGTACTTTCCCTGCCATCGACACCTCACGCCGATCAATGAAACGTACGATGCCATAGCAAACAAAAACTGTGATGTGGATTCGCTGGCAGCATGGGCGACAAACGACTTTTCCTAATTCTGGAAGGGGAAAATCGTTCACGCAATGAAGATGACTGCTCCAAACGTCGGCTACACGGATTCAAGCACATCGCAGAGGACCAGAGTGATGTTGTCTTTTCCACCGGCATCCAGCGCCAACTCAACCAGTCGGTCACAAGCAGCCTGAGCGACGCATTCACTTTTCAGAACATCCGCAATTTGCGAATCGGTCACCATGTCGCTCAAGCCGTCAGTACACAGGAGCAATCTGTCACCAGAGCGGAACTCAACTTGATAAATCTCGGCGTGGACGTCGCCCGCTTTGCCACCCAGGCAGTTTGTCAGAACATTTCGAAATCGACGGGCGGTTTGTTCCGGCAATCCGATATCCGCCATATTCTGGCCCAACGTTTGATCATGAGTAATCAGCTGTAGTTCGGAATCACTGAACAGATATGCGCGCGAATCGCCAATGTGAACGATGATCGTCTCGGTTGCGAAAACATGAGCAGAAGTCCAGGTGGTTCCCATGCCAGCGAGGTCTGGATCTTGTTCACTATACGAGCACAGCGTCTTCTGCATTTCAGAGATGTATGCATCCACACGCTCATGAACCTGCTGAGTGTCAATGTCTGTGATTCGCATGACCCAGCTGGTTGCACGTCCCGTCAATTCAAACATTGTCCGCAGCGCCAATTGGCTGGCAACATCTCCTGAAGCTCCGCCACCAATTCCATCTGCAACAACCATGGTGTAAATCTCGTCCTCAGGGAACGACAAGCCATCTTTCTTTAGATTCGTGAACAACACTTCGCGAGAGCGCCGACTGCGAATGACAGCGTGGTGATCCTCGTTCCGCGTGCGTACCTTACCGACATGCGTCGCTGCAGCGGATTGAATTTTCAGCTGCGGCGTTGACGCCGCAAAAAATCGATCTGCAAAACTCTCTGTCGCCTTGAACTCCACGGTGTCTTCATCAAATTTTGTCATGAGGACCGCCTTTCATTGCCGTTGGATTCTGGTGAGACTTGCCTGACCACGTTGATAACAACGAGGACTTCCGCTAACTGGGCAGAATGGCGTTGTGATAGACCTCCTGCACATCATCGCAATCGTTCAACAGGTTGATGAACTTTTCAAACATGGGCAGAGTTTCCTCGCTAATTTCAGTGCTTGTCTGAGAGATAAAAGTGACCTCCTGAACTTCCAGTTCAATTTCGGGAAACGCGTCGAGAAACGCTTGCTTGGCTTTATAAAACTCATCCGCTGGAGCAAACAATGTCACGTTGCCATCCTTGCATTCGACATCGTCAACATCGACACCGGCATCCAACATCGCTTCCAGAACTTCGTCTTCGTTTTCACCTTTGAATGACAAAACTGCCAGATGATCAAATGAATGTGCCACGGAACCAGTTGCCCCCAATTTGGCACCAGCCCTGGTGAAACAGTTGCGGACCTCTGTGATGGTACGGTTATTATTATCAGTCAAACAATCAACGATGACTGAGCACCCTCCGGGGCCGAAACCTTCGTAGCGGGCAGCTGAAAAGTTCTCGCCACCAACGCCCTTAGCTTTTTCGATCGCCTTCTCAATCACGTGACTGGGGACGTGCTCGCGTTTGGCTTTCTCGATCAAGTTCCGCAATGCAGGATTCCCTTCTGGATCTGCGACGCCATTCTTGGCAACCACATACAACTGCTTGCCATACTTGGAGTAGAGCTTGGATTTCTGACCAGCTGTCTTGAGTATTGAATGCTTGCGATTTTCGAAACTTCTTCCCATTGCGATGATCTTTTGTATTATGGCTCGTAAAGTGGAATCATGAAATCATTTCCCTGATTTACCAACGATACCCTTTCGAGCGGAGCAGCGACAGCCTCAAACCCGGTACGCTCGCGTTCAAAAGAGGTGTCTTGAGAATCTTTTACAGAGTTTCCTCTGTGTATTGCACGCAAGAACATCTATCCAAGTGACTCGCATCTCGATAAATACCGCAGTTGGAGTTCCTGACCACACATGCATTCATGTGCGATACAATGGCGCCGAGACGCGATGAATCAGCTTAAACCCGTCACGACTCCCCAACAACTTCTTCATCATCGAGCATTTGCCAATCGGTGAAAGTAGCGGCTTGGCCTCGGTAGTTGTTTTTGAAGTCAATCAGATTCCAGACTGTTGCGCGCGCAATGTGAAATCGCTTGCCGGTGCTGCTAATGCGAATGCCGGAGTAGTCGTCGACGAAGCCATTCTTTGTTGTCCGTTGCAGCAGTCGCTTGCGTTCGTCGCGGTGGACCGGCTCAGCTGTTTTTCGAGACTCAGTCGCACATAGCGTCTTGATGTCCATCTCCCAGAGTTGCAACGCTGTCTGGTTCCCGTAGTTCAGAAGTGGATCAGGTCGTTTGTCGTGCGAAACAACAACGAATGGAGCCTCGAAAAGCGCCCGCGCTTGTTGCTCGGCAGTTCCCTCTCTCGGAATCAACTCTTCTCCAAGATAGAGTTGATAGGAGTCGAGCAATAGCTGTGTGTGGGAAACCCAGTTTCGTTTCAGCCAGGGAGCGTTCGTCGATGTCGGCATGTCTAAATGTGAATTCTGAAATTGATTTAATTGCGTGAGGAAGGATTGCGAGCACTCGCCCCGTTCCTCAGACTGTCTATCATCTTCGAATGGAGTTCAAGGGATCGATCTACAAATGTTGAAAAAGAAAAACCTGATTCGGTTGGCGGCAATTTTGATATTCTTTCCCGTCTTCGTATTTGCAGGATTAAGCATCATGTCCAGACGACCTTCGAACCTCGGCGTCACAGTTGGAAAACTCACCCCCTGCCCCAGTTCACCCAATTGCGTCTGTTCGCAGGCAGAAGATGCATCTAAAAAAATGGCCCCGATCTCGTTCGAAGGCAACAGCGCAAGTGCGATGGAGCGTCTCAAACGGGCGGTCACTTCGATCCCACGAACGGAGATTGTGATCGCAACGGAAGATTACCTGCACGTGGAATCGACCAGCCGAATCTTCCGATTCGTGGATGACGTCGAGTTTTACATTGATTCGGAAAACCACCTGATTCACTTCCGTTCCGCATCACGAGTCGGGTATTCCGACCTGGGAGTAAACCGCAAGCTGATGGAGCGAATCAGACAAATGTTCGTTGATTCGTGAAAAACATCGTGTATTGATATCGTGTGCCACTGTCTGGCTCGTCCAGAAGTGAGAGGCGGGGAAGAGACATCAATTTAGGTCAGGCGTTCCCGTCCAAAGCAGAGCCGATTTTAGTTTTGCACGGCTCGCAGAGCACGCGGCACGCTGTTTTAGCTCAACACTCTCTCACTGATTGTCAACGGCATCAGCGCTTGCATGCCAATTCTGCTGCGCGATGTGGGTATGGCACCGGTTTTCGAGATTCATTTTCGTTCCACACGTCGCAGTTTCCACAATTGCCGGACCTTGCTACGATTCGCTCTCGAATTTGATATCTCAGCCGTAGGGTGGGTGAAGCCTGATGGACGGTGGGTTGCGTACGCGAACTGAACAGCGATCCAACCTACACAACTTCTTCACCTCAACTGGCGTAACCCACCAACTCTGAGACACGCATACTTCACCCACCCTACCGTTACTAGACCCTCGCCCATGCCAAATACTCTTCAACTCGATGAATTCTCCTACTCCGTGTGGGAAAAACTGGCTGCTCTGGATCAGATCGGCGTGAATGAACTGGCGGCGGAACTGAACACCGATCAGTCGAAAGTGCTTGTCGTCGCTCAGGAAGCGGCTGCCAGTGGAGCGATTACAATTGCAGAGGAGAACTTTGATGAATTGATTCCCACTGCCAATGCAATTCAACTCGTCAACGACGGACTCGCCGAACGAAGAGCATTGAAGCTGCTCACCGATGCCGGGGGCGAAGTGGCGACCGGCGATTTTGCCAAAGCCTCAGGTCAGGCAGGGATTGCCGTGAACGACGTTTTCCGTTGGGGAATCGCTCGTGGTTGGATCGAGCGAGACAAGCAAGGAGTCCGCATCACCGATGCTGGCCAGGCTGCTGCCGACGGAGCGCAAGACGCGGACGAAAAAGCTCTGCTCGCCGCGAACGGCAATTCAATTTCACTTCTGGGCTTAGACGATGCAGACCGCGTCAAAAAGCTGCTCGGCAAGCGAGGTGAGTTGGCAAAGGTGAAGAGCCGTGTCCGTCGTACTCTCACGATGACCGACCAGGGGAAGGATCTCTTCAAGGCCGGGATCTCGGTGAAGAAAGAACGGAACCTGCTCACACCGGATGACCTTCGCAGTGGTCTATGGAGAGAGATCACTCTTCGCCCCTACGATGTCACTTTGCCAGCGGAAGAGGTTCGACCGGCGAAGGTGCATCCGTTGCGAAAAATTATCGAACAAACACGCCGAGCGTATCTGGAGATGGGTTTCACGGAAGTTGTTTCGCCGATGGTGGAATCTTCGTTCTGGAACTTCGATGCCTTGTTTCAGCCGCAGGATCACCCTGCCCGCGATATGCAGGATACGTTCTACATGGACGAACCAGCCACAACTGGCCTACCCGAAGATGCCGAGCTTGTCGACCGTGTTCGTCGCGCTCATGAAGATGGTGGCGACACCGGCTCTGAAGGTTGGGGGTACAAGTGGTCTCCCGAAATTTCAAAACAAGTCGTCCTGCGAACGCATACGACCGCCTCAACGATTCGCGCTCTGGCAAAGCACCCGGAGCCGCCGTTCAAAACATTCTGCGTCGGTTGGGTCTGCCGGAATGAAACAATGAGCTACAAGCACCTGCCGGTCTTTCATCAAGTCGACGGCATCGTCATCGATGAGAACGCATCGCTCGCCTCACTCCTCGGAACCCTCGAAACGTTTTACAAGAAAATGGGCTTCAAACAGGTGAAGTTCAAACCAGCGTTCTACCCGTACACAGAACCCAGCGTTGACGTGGTCGTCTACCTCGAAAGCCGTGGCAAGTGGATCGAAATGGGCGGCTCAGGCATTTTCCGACCAGAAGTGACAGAGCCTCTCGGGTGCAAGCACCCGGTGATGGCCTGGGGGCTCGGCATGGAACGCCTCGCGATGATTCGCTACGGACTCTCCGACATCCGCGAATTGTACCAAGGTCGCATCGAAGCCCTCGGCGAAATGGCGATGGCGCAATAGATACGGAGTGAGTTACTGTTCTTGTAGGATGATGACCAAACCGAACTCGGCGAGGAATCATCCTCGTTTTTCACAAATCACCGACAAGACGCAAAGACTTTCTGGGCGTTTTCGATGACGATGATCGTGTCGTCTCCCTGTAGGATTTTTTGCACTTCTTGCTCTTCCTCCAACGGGATCATGAACAAGTCCTCGACGGTTCCAGTCGGGAGTTCGCTGAGGAGGTAAATGTTCGCCCAGTCGGCGGCTTTGGCAATTCGTGTTGCAGCGAGATAATCGGGCGGGCTGATTTGTTGAATCGGTTTGAGTGCTTCGTTCGGAGTGCGGACTTCACTCAGGATGTCCAATCCAGGGCCGCATTGCTGAGCAAGTTGCGAGAGCACAACGATTCGACCATCGCGATTCACGACTCGCCGAGCGGCATCAATCGCACTTGCGATTTGTTCCCAGGTGTGTCCGGCGGTTTCTTCTTCCACGGCGACCAGAACCAGATCGGCGCGTTCTTCGACTTCGAGCCTGCACATTGATTGGAGTTCTGCCCGCGATTCTCGTGCAACGGCTTCAGCGAGACCAGCGAAGATCGCTTGCACTCCTTTTCCCCGACCAGGAACGACGCTCATGACAAACTGAATTCCGAGTAACCACCCGATCTCTTCGACTTGTTGACGCAACGGGCGTGAATCAGTCGGCGAGAGTTCATCGTGACCAGACCCGATAAATTTCTTGATCGCTTCAGTGTCGGAAAAAGCAGGAAACAGAATGCTCGCTTCCCCACGGAAACCGAGCAGAGGATCGAACATCGCTGGGCCGATGGGAATCACCAAATCGGCATCAACCATCTCTTTCGCGAGGTAAATGCGTTCTCCGGCAGCCGTCGTCGCAAGGTACGCACAAGCTGACTCATCCGTCGGATCATGCTGCTTGAGTATGATCCGTTCCTGAATTTCTTTCGGAAGCAAAGAACGCGGGTCAGGACCGTTCGCTTTTATCCAGATCGCAGGCTGGAGAATCAAAACGTTCTCTGGATCGATCCCGGCACTGGAAAGTTCTTTCCAGACCATCGCCAAAATCGCGTCCGCACGAGGCGTTTCCTGATCGAGAGCAATCACGACATGATCACTGGAAACACAAGTTTGTTTTAATTCTGGAAAGTCGATGGAGTGAGCCAGAGACTCGCGCAACGCCGACGCAACATCACTCAAATTTTCTTTCGACTGAAAGTGCTGGATTGTACGTTTGGAAAGAATCTCGCTTTGAAAACGACCGGCGCTCCCGAAAGTAATATCAAGTTGGATCAGTTCATCAGTCATCAGTGAATGTCGCGGCAATTCGAGTGAGGGTGAGTCCAAAAACGGCACATGGGCGATCGATGGAAGAGGAGTACCTTACCGAGGAATGTCAGGTGGGTGAAGCAAGTTGGTGACGAAATCGCGGGCATTGAAGTTCGAGGTTCTTCATATGAAAATTCTGACCGTACCTCACTTTACGGGAATCTCCTTTGAATCTGGCAGGCTCCAGCGGTTATGATCCGTAATCAATGAAGATTCAACGTTTTGCGTCCCGTGCTGTTTTTTCGTTCTAATCAAATGCTGATTCGTACTCCCTTGCCCCTCAATCCCTAGCCCCTTGACCATCTAGGCCGCGTCCTGACTCAAGATAATCCAAGAATGACCGACAACGACGACGAACTGATGATCCTGATTCAATCAGGAGTTGTCGATGCGTTCAACACGCTGGTGGGGAAATACCAGGGCATGTTGATCGGGTTCTTCATGCGCAATACGCGAGATATCCAACTTTCCGAAGATCTGGCCCAGGAGACGCTTCTCAAGGTCTATAATCAAGCGTGGGATTATCTGCCGCTAGGTCGGTTTCGCGGGTGGATGTTTCGAATCGCTCGAAACTTGATGATCGACAACGTCCGTCGACGGTCGCACGATGCTCTCGTTCAGGCTGTTAAACGCCAACCACAGGAAGAAGAGCACGCCATGGCTCGCCTCGCCGGAGACATTTTCGGCCCGGATGAGCAAGTCCAGCATCATGAATTCACGAATTTGATCGACGATCTCCTTGGTGGAATTCCAGAAGATCAGCGGCAGACATTTACGCTGCATCACTACTCAGGCCTAAGTTTGCCTGAAGTCGCCCAAATCATGGACGTTAAACTTGCGACCAGCAAAAGCCGGTTGCGACTCGCGCGGGAGAAACTGGCTGAGAAACTCGTCGCCCGTGGAATCGGCCCGCCAGCACTGGTGAATTCCGACTAATTCCACGACTTTTTCCATTATTTTCATTGTTTTCCAATTTGGAATGATCCACTTCGATTCGGGAGCGTTTGAAATCCCGTCGCCCATAGTTTCCGGGACAATACGAGAGAACCATGCCGTACTTTAGCCGCCTGACCGATATTGTGACCTGTAATCTCAGTTCGATTATTTCTCAGGCTGATGATCGAAAGGTCGCTCTCGATGAGATCATTTACGAGATGAAAGAAGGCGTTGCCGGCGCCGAACGCAGCACGAACACCGCTGCCAAGAATGTTTCGCGGATCGAGATCGAAATCGGGGAGCAACGGGCCGAAGTTGACAACTGGATGAAAACGGCTCAGGAGTCGATGTCTGATGGAGACGAATCGAAAGCTCGTCAGGCACTGGAGAGGAAACATGAGGTCGAAGACCTGATCGCTGGTCTCGAACAACAACTGAAAGCCGCGATTTCCACGCGCGATCACCTCCGCACAATGATGCACGCACTCCAGGCTCGTCTCGCCGATGCAACTCGCCGACTGCAACTCCTTGCAACTGGCGAAGATGCGACCGCTGAAAACGTTCCAGATGAAACGACATTGGAAGTCGGAGGTTCTTCCGAACGTCAAGGTCGCATCGATGCCGAACTCGAAACTCTCCGCAAGCAAATGGGCGTTGATTAAAGATTCATCGCCCCTCACCTGCAAGAATCGTTTTCTATTGATTTGTGGAATCTCAACAAAAACTGACTCTGCTCCCCTGCGACGCTTGACCCGGTGTTCACATCACTCAAAATCCCGGTTGAGTCGAACCATTGACCCCGGTGAAGGGTCCAAAATAACCGTAGGGCAGGCTCCCGCCTGCCTTCCTTGAATCCTCAACCCAGACCTCCAACTTCAGACCGTCCTATGCGTTTTTCAAACACTGTGAAAACACTCAAGCCCTCCGCCACAATTGCTGCCGCCACCAAGGCGAAAGAACTGAAGGCGTCAGGCGTTAAAGTTTACGAATTCACATTAGGAGAACCAGACTTCGCCACGCCTGCACACATTTGCGACGCGGCAAAGCAGGCGATTGACGCCGGAGAAACTCACTACACGCCAGCAGCCGGAATCCCGAAACTGAAACAGGCGATCTGTGATTCGTACCAGCGAGAATACAATCTGAGCTACGAACCGAATCAGGTCGTCGTTTCGAATGGTGCGAAGCATTCGATTCATAACGTACTCACCGCCCTCTGCGGTCTTGGTGATGAAGTCATCATCCCCACTCCCTATTGGGTCAGTTACAGCGCCTTGGTCGAACTGACAGGAGCGACTCCGGTCCTCGTACCTACTACTCAGGAAAGTGGTTTTTGTCTCTCTGCCGAGCAATTCGAAAACGCGATCACAGACAAAACTCGCCTGATGATGCTCAACAACCCTTGTAACCCAACAGGCGCAGCGTATCCCGTTGAAACACTCGAAGCGTTAGCCCGCGTCGCGGTCGAAAAACAGATCCCGGTTCTCTCGGACGAAATCTACGAGAAACTCGTCTATGATGGTTCAGAATTCCGCTCGTTTGCTTCGTTCGGAGCGGACGTCAAAGACTTAACGATCATTGTTAGCGGTGTCAGCAAAGCCTACGCGATGACCGGTTGGCGAATCGGTTGGACGCTTGCCCCTGCCGATGTCACGAAAGTGATGACCAACCTGCAAAGCCAGCAAACTTCGAACCCCTGCAGTATTTCACAACACGCGGCAATCGCTGCTCTCGACGGTCCACAGGAATGCGTGGGCGAGATGCTTGAAAAATTCAAGGAACGCCGGACCTATGTTCTGGATCGGCTCAACAACATCCCCGACCTCAGCTTCGCCACTCCCGGCGGTGCGTTTTACGCGTTCTTCGACGTCAGCAAATACTTCGGCAAAGAACTCTTGGGCGGCGTGACCGTCGAAAACTCCACCGACTTCTGCACCGCCTTGCTGGAACAGGTTCAAGTCGGCCTCGTCACCGGCGACGCCTTCGGCGCTCCCGGCTACGTTCGCCTTTCCTTCGCCACCGACCTGGAAACTCTTGAACAAGGCATCAACCAGATCGAGAAATTCCTTCTAAAATAAAGACAACGCCATCGAGCATTGGGAAGGCTGCGTTGTTGAAGAATTCATCATCTGGCCAATGAGTGAAAGTGACACAGCTCTGGTCAAGAACCGCGATCAGTTCGTCGTTGCGGGCTCTTTCGTTGAGGGGCGTTGCCACTGGTCCGGGAAATCATTTTTCTCACAGAAGCACGGACAGCCCCAATTGCCCGGGGAGATGGTCGGACAGGGTCATAAGTCTGGAACGGCTGACCTGATATGGACCGTAGCATATGGATCGATGTTTGGCGGACAAAAAGGGGTTGGTTGGGACTAATCCCAAGTGCCAGATCTCTGAGCAGTCCTGGCGTGACTGGTGTCTGCTTTCGAATTGAGATGTACCAGTCCGCGACCGGCAGCGGCGAGGCAAAGATTTGGCCTGCGACTTGATTCCAAACGGCTCGTTGATCTTGAACGGAAACCTTCGTAGACAGTAACCAGCCAATCGCTGCTTCCCGATGAATTTCGTTCGCGGACATCGCTGCGCGCGGCACTGCGAGAGTTGGTTCCAGCTCAAAACTCCATTCTGCGGCGATCATCATCTGGCGATCACTCAGTTCTGAATTTCGACCGAGTAACGCCGTGAGTACGTTTGATTCCTCCAAAAAAGATTCCGCGGTCGACCGGACAATCGTTTGAGAATTAGGTGAGGTTGCAATCCATCTCGGTTTTTGTCGAAAGTCTTTTGCCCCTGTGTACCGAATTTCGGTAAGTGAGATTTTTTGCGCAGCGTCAACGCGATCTTCGTGCAGAGAAATTGCCCCTTGCAAAACAATGAGGTCACCTTCCGCAAGTTCTGAGTCGAACGCAATCGACGTGTCTGGTTCGACAACTGTGAGAGTTGTCTCTTGTCCATTCATCGTCACGATAATTTCAGAATGCTCCAGAAGAGAGTCGATTGCGAGTTGTCCTTTCATATAATTGATTGTGAATCGCGTCTGCTTCGCTTGTGTGATCAGCAGTCGTGTTGCGGTTTTTGGTCCCATGACAATTCGTGACGCTCCGACGTAGGCTTCTCCCCAACTCTCTTGAAGCGACCGGATCTCAACACCTCCACCTTTGGTCTTCTCCTGGAGACCAGGCAATTGCATGACTGGTTTCCAGGGAGCATTCCGAGCGATTCTCGCAACCACTAATCCGGTCGTACGTTTCCACTTCAGCGGAATGGTGCGAACAGTCTCCGGTGGCGGAACTTGCGGCGTCTTGTTTTCAGTGCTGTTCGTGACAGCAATTTCCGGGGCAGGCATCTGCTGATTCGCTGTGTCGGGATGCTCCCTGTTCGGCACAAGAGGTGTTTCGTCAACAGCAACGGAATCATTAACTTTGGGAGGCACCGACGGAACATGCGGACCTTCGAGAGTGTCGTTGCGTTCTGCTTCGGAATCGACAATGTTCGATTTCCCCGGACCGTACCGGATTCCGAACCAAACGACTCCTATGATCGCAACAAACACCAAGCAAACCGTCGCAGCGAACCTCACGCCCTTGCGCTCACGCAAAGTTTTTGAAGCCAATGGAACCGAATCGTTCGTCGATTTTTTCGGTCGTACTCTTTCAGACCTCTCGGACGGCAACTCAGACTCAACTGCCGCTGCGATGGTCTTCGCAACCAGAGGCTGTCCATTCAAGACTTGATGAGAAGCATCACTGTTCACAGATTTTCGTTGAGCGGTCTCAACGTTCGCATCAATCACTGCCTGCATCGCGTGATGAATGCTGTTCGGAGTGATCGGTGAGGATTGAACATCGCTACGTGCAAAGCGGTCAGAGGAGATCAGTTCCCGCAACAGCGAAGGGCTGGCGAGAACAACATCTTCAAACTCCGAGGCAGATTCATCAGTGAGTTGCCCGTCCAGGTATGCAGATAACTTTTCTTCGGTCTTGAACAGATTTGCTTCCGTCTCTCCCAGATCATCAAGTCGCATTCCATCGGTCATGGCCTTTTGAACAATTTTCAAGCGACGTCGCAGCTTCGAATCATCGGCCAACCGTTCGCGCAGAATGACATCGCGCTCTGGAGCCAGTGCATGGTCCAGCAAGCGAATTAAGTCAGTCAGGCGGTATGTTTCCTGGTTGTTCATTTCATGCCATTAGGATCAGGATCTCGTGGAGATGTTGAGCGAGAAGTTTCCTCCCGACGTTTTCGCTCGACCAGTTTCTTCAGTCTCTTGCGGGCACGATCCAGTTTAGCACCAACGGAATTCGCGGCGATTCCCAGTTCGCGCCCGATCTCTTCGTAACTCATTATTTTCTGTGAATGCAGCAACAGCGTCTGACGATCCGAATCCGACAACTCCTGCAAGCAGTCCTTCAAGAGTTTCTCTTCCTCCTTGTCTTCCGTGACCTTGCTCTCTGGTGCCGGAAAAGTTTGTAAGTCGAATTGACTGTCTGGCTGCTGCGTTCGCTGTGCCGTTCGCAAACTCTTGAGAAGAAACCGCAACGCAATTCGCCTGGTGACGACCGACAGCCATGTCGACAAACGACTGCGTCCCTGATATCGCCGCAATGCCGCAAGGTCATTTGCGAATAGCTGCGACATGACTTCACCACAGCAATCCTCAATGATATCCACCTGAGGTTGACTGCCCAGTTCGTGCCATGTTGCCAACACACGGCTGTAGATCAACCTCTCATACCGTTGGAGAAATTCCTGCCAGGCTGACGACTCGCAGCGCAGCAGACGCTGCGTCAGTTCCAGGTCATCAGCTATTGCATCTTCAACAGAACCACCTTCAGCGCAGCGCGAACGCCGACACTCATCCTGCTCAGATGAGTTCGGCGTTCGCCTTACAATTTCGTGCAATCCCGAAAAAGTCATTCCATACTGGCTTCTACAATTATCAAACGAAGCGAGCGGTTCATTCAAGAACCTATACTGCGTCTCTTACGATGTCATACAGTTCGAGCGAATGTTAACAGAATTGTGACACTTCAAGTGTTGATTTGGAATTCTTTACCCAGCGAGTGCTTCCCGGATAATATTCTTTTCTCTCTGCAACGTCGTTTTCAGTACTTCAACGGCATGATCGCAAATGTTCGCGATACGTCGTGCCAAGTCGGGTGCTCCGAGTCGCAGCAGAATGTCAATGCACTCTTCGCAAGTGGTATCAACAGCGTGAATACATTTCCGCGTTCGTTCCGTCGCGGACTGAATACATTCGCGGGCAACTGCATGGGCTGCATCGACACGGCCCTGTTCAAGCAAAGCATTAATTTTTCGAACGCACTCGTGCGTTTCTTCCGCCGTCGCAGTATTGCAGCGATGGACAATCTGATTCACACGATGGGCACAACGGTGCGCAATATCTTCCGGATCGTGAGCCGATGCCGTTGAAGCCATTCCGAAACTTACGGCAACCATCATCATCAAAAACTTGGACATGAAATCTTTCCTAAACAGTAAAATGTTGAGTGAATACTCAGCAGCACGCGAAGACTTCGCATGACAGGCCTGTCAAAGCTGCTTTTGTGAACGTGAACTATGAGTGACACGGCAAGCAGAATCCGTGCAAGGAAAATGGAATTTTCGGAAAGAATATTAGAAGTGTCGTGTCAGAGAATCGTGCCGAGTTTCGCGGATTCACAACTCGCAGGTCGAGGAAGGCAGCAATCGTTTAGAAAAAGAGTTCAAATGTCATCATGCCAGATCGATACGTGGGCAAGATTCAACAAGCCCGAATCGACAAATGGCTGAGCTTATATTAGGTTTCAGGTCTCACGAGTGACTCGAAACCCAGAGAAACTACGGCTTGGAAACTCCACTCCGCATCAGATTATTAGAGGAAATACGATGCACAAATTCATAGTCATGCTATCTATGGTGATTGGACTGGTGGTCTCCTCCTCAATGGCAGAGGCTCAGTTTTCACGCAGCAGAGGAGCTTCGAATCGAAGAGGCGGAAACCCGTCAGATCGAACTGGAGGGGTTCGTAACGGAGCACAAATTGATAGGGCGACACTTGTCAACATGGTGAACGTTCAGAAAGAGATTGGTCTTGAAGGAATTGAATTGAAGGAAATTGAAGATATCGTGCTGAAACACCGCGGAAAGGTACGCAATCTTACTCAAGAAGCTATGAAGATACGAGAATTGGAGCAAAAGGAACGAGTCGAAGCTTTTAAACGATTCGAGGAAAAGGTCGACGAACTCAGTGCAGAAGCTGACAAGGTCATTTTGACCCATTTGTCAGAAGGACAGGCAATTCGCCTGGGTCAAATTCTATTACAGCAACAGGGAATTCATGCGTTCTCAGATGCCGCCTTTGTGAAAAAACTTACAATCACAGAGGATCAACTTACTAAGATCCACCAGACGATTGAAGATATCAATACAATTCGGAAAGGTGCTGGGCGGTCATCGAACGTGGGGAGCATGCTTCGTATTCGAGGCGAAAAAACATTGGAAGCGACTCTGAATGATGTTCAGAAAATAAAGCTTTCTGAACTCAAAGGAAAACCGTTCGACCTTACGATTCCTGTAACTGAACAACGTCGTGGAAGTGGAAGAGGGTCAGGAGGCCGATAATCCCAGCAGGAGTGTTCTTCTATTTTGATCTGAAGAATCTCGCAAAAGTCTGGGTCAGAATTCGAGAAGCATGCCAGCGGAAGTTTGCGCGCGGTGATGACTCTTAAAAATGATCACTGCCTCATTACCGTTTCCACCGCTGCGTAATCTCGGCCCAGGTGGGATTGTTGTTTATTGGCAAGTCTTGGAGTAGCGGCTGCCGGTGTACGATTTGTTCGAACAAATCCGCGATGGCTTCGCCCATTTGCCATAAGGCGTGGCGAAAGTTGGCTTTCTCGGCAGCTTTGAGCATTTCTTCGTAATTCATGCCGCCGGTGATGCGGGTCAGTTCCCGGTCGCATTGCCAGCCGGATTTTGTTTTTGTGAGCGCGTACTTTTTCAACAATCGTGCGTTGCGAATTTTTTGGTAGCGTCGATTTTCCACAAGCACCTTCAACAGTGTCGGGCCGAGTTGAGGTTCCCATGCATTCGGGAAATCATTTGCCAGTCGGCCTTGCGGTTCAGTCACTCGCATGTAGTGAAGTTGAATTGGTTCCACGGGTGTTTCGACCAGATCAGCCATCAGGGAAGGCCAGTCCATGTCGAACTCTTTGCGACCAATTTCGTGGAACGCCACCAGATCCTGAATCGGTCGGTTCCGCCGCGTGTACTTTCCATCGACCAGAAACAGATCGATTCCTTCGTGGACGGATTTGATCAAGCTGTCCCCAACAATGTGAGCAACCCAGCCAAAGAGATACGCCAGTTGCCGTTCACCCGGTCCGAAAAGTTCTATTGCATCTGCCACAACATCGGATGCGTAATCCGCGAGATGGTCCCACGGAACCGTCTGTTCTCGCTCTTCTTTGCTCCAGCCGAATACAAGATGCGCCCGACCATAGAAAAGAGTATGAATCTCGCGCGGTCGCAATTTCTTCTCACCAACTTTCAACGACCACTCCCGAACTTCGCCGCCAGTGATCGGACTTTTTTCGAGGGGGACAGTCCCGTAACCCACTTCCTGACCGGTCTCAACACAAACAGCCTCCGGCAACGTCTGAATGTCACAGCCGAGATACGAACCGCACAAGTAGCTGGCGTAGTGTCGCTGGATAATCGGAGCAACAGGCAACTTCCGCTGCCGCGCTGCTTTCTCACCCAGAACCGCATACATCATGTGTCCGACGATCCCACTCATCAGTAACTCCCGTTCAATTGCTTTAACATCACAGTATGAATCGATATCATAAATTCCCCCGCGTCCTGCAGTTTCAAATTCAACATCGGCCTGCTGACATGAAAATTTTCAATCGCTCCCAAATTCCGTCGCTCTGTATTGTGACGATTCTGATCGCTTCCACCAACCATGCAAACTGTCAGGATTTCAATCCGGCGAAGTTGGCTGGGCTGCATGGCGGTTTGGTTGTGCAACTTGGTGCGAGTGAATCTCAGTCGGCGGCGGACCTCAGCTTGAGTGGTCGCTACCTGATTCACGTGCTGGACCCTGATGCAAAATCAATTCAATCGGCACGTCAGCAGTTGCGAGAGCATGGTCACTATGGTCTGACGTGGGCCGAACAAACACGCAATCCAGACCGGCTGACGTACGCAGAGAATCTGGTGAACCTGATCGTCGTCCGCGACTACACCGCTCCGGTCGAAGAACTCTGGAGAGTGTTGACACCTGGCGGAATGATTGTGGTGACGGACACAAAAGTGCTCAATCAGGCAAAGCTCGAAGCCGCTGGATTTGATTCCTTCTCGAAAGTTGATTCAAATTTGATCGCTCGCAAACCGCGACCAGAAGCGATGGACTCATGGTCTCATCCGCGTCATGCCGCCGATGGGAATGCCGTCTCCAAAGATACTCTCGTCGGACCACCGGACCGCGTCCGTTGGATTGCCGCTGCGACATCAGAAGTAGAAGGCATGGTGACTGCCGGGGGGAGAAACTTCTACGGAGGCATCCTCGCACGAGACAGTTTCAACGGCTTGCGGCTTTGGCATCGTGATTTGAGAAAGGATGAGAACAATCCGGAAGAGTTCAATCTCCCGAGGCTCTCGCGCGACGGCGCACGGCCCATTGCATCGGACAAACTCGTCTTTGCCGTGATGCAAAATCGACCGGTGGCCTTGAACGCCGCGACGGGTGAAGTCGTCGTTGAACTGGGCGACATGGTGAAGCCGAAAACTGTCATCTATGACGGCAACCGCGTCATCGCTGCCGACGCTGAATCCGTTCGTGCGTTTGATATCAACACCGGAAAACAAATCTGGAACGTCGATGCAATCGAACCTCGCAACGTTATTGCAGATGGAGAAGTCGTCGCCTTCATGCAAGGTCAAATTCGTCGCGGCGACCAAACCGAAGCGGTTGCCGTCGCTGGCAAAACTGGCAAAGTGAACTGGAAACGTGGCGACTACTCCTGGCTGGACAGGGCAACGCGGATGGTTCTCGCGAAAGGGCAACTCGTGTTTGAAGTCTCCACGCTCAACGACAATGACGCCGATAACGGGATTCATGTTGTCTCTGCCGAAACCGGAGAACATCGCTGGTCCAAAG
The DNA here is from genome assembly GCA_030626405.1 of Planctomicrobium sp. GTDB lineage: Bacteria > Planctomycetota > Planctomycetia > Planctomycetales > Planctomycetaceae > Thalassoglobus. The sequence continues at coordinate 6,466 of DAOUPA010000018.1, read as the reverse complement.
AATACGCACCAGGCATGAATCACGCCCGACAAGCCAGAGCGATGTTTGTCGACAACGATCTCTGGATTCTACATGGCGGTAAGATCAACACCGCCGACAAGTCAAAACTGAAACGGACACCCGTACAAATTTCGGCCCTGGACCCGCTCACCGGAGAAACCCGCGTCACCTATCCCGCTGGCCTGACGCACTGTTTCCCACCAGTTGCCACGCCGAACTTTATGTTCGCTGGCGAACTAGACATGACTGACTTGAAGTCGGGTGAAGTCATTGCGAACCGAATTACGAAAGCGAATTGCTCGCGAGAGAATGGCTGGGTGCCTGCGAATGGTTTGGTGTATACGACTCCGAAGCACTGTACCTGCTGGCCGATGCTGCGAGGTTTTGTGGCGATGGCACCGGCGAAAGAAAACAAATCTGCAGCGAATCTGCCTGCCGAGGAAATCAAATTCGTTTTCGAAAAAGGACCAGCCAAACCCGACCCGAACGCAGCGAATCCTCTCCCTCACGACTGGCCGCTTTACCGACACGACCGTTGGCGCAGCGGCAGTGCCGTCACACCTGGGCCGCAACTGCTGGAGAAACGCTGGAGCGTGGCCTTGAATAAGTTGGCTGAAACAGACAAGTCGATCACCGGACCGATCCTCAAAGACTGGCAGGACAATCCGGTCGTGAAAGGCCCCTTGAGCGCACCGACAATTGCAAACGGCACCGCATACGTCACTCGCCCAGACGCTCACGAACTGATCGCGATCAATACGACCTCTGGCAAAGTCCGCTGGCGTTTCACAGCGAACGGTCGCCTCGATACGCCGCCTGCGATTCATCGCGGTTTGTGCCTGTTCGGTTCCGCGACCGGATGGGTTTACGCCTTACGAGCCGACACCGGCGAACTCGTCTGGCGACTTCGCGCTGCTCCGACCGATGAACGAATCGTTGCATATGGTCAAGTCGAATCTCCCTGGCCTGTACCAGGTGCAATTCTGGTGATGGACGATATCGCTTACTTCGCCGCCGGTCGTCAACCGCTCGCTGATGGTGGAATTCTTGTCTTCGCAGTCGATCCACTCACAGGCGACCGCCACTGGGTTCGCCGTATCGATTCGGTCCCGCAGAAAGGTTTCTACGAAAACTCCGGCCTCGAATTCGATCCGTTCGATATCTTACATGCAGAAGGAGACGGCCTCGCGATGTCGCGTTGGGTGATTTCACCGGATGGAAAAGAGGTTGAAGTTGATAAATGGAACGCGTTTGCGAAGATCAACACAGGCGCCGGTGAAGTCTGGATTCCGCGCGGTTCATGGACGTACGGTGCGCGGCATCAGCATCGTTTCCGTGGCGAAGCACCGCGTCGACCACTGATTGCGTTCCAAGACGACAACATCTTCAGTTCCCTCAACGGCAGCACGGATGTTTTCCGCCGTGACTTCGATCTCGACAAAGGTGAGAAGTTCGACAGCAAATGGATCACCGGTTGGAAAGCCGCTCAAGACGGCAGAAAAGGAGGCAAGCCGTACCGAACTTACCGTATCGCCGAAGGTGCAAAATGGACCTCAGACCCGTTCAACAAAGAAGAAGAAAAGAAAGCAGACCCAAAACCAGGCACACAACTTCATAACCAGATCCACGCCATGGCTCTCGCCAGCGACGGCAAATTGTACATCGTTCATCAAGACGGCAGACTCAAAGTCCTCTCCACCGAAGATGGCTACGTTGTCCACGAAACTCAAGTCCCACCCCCAGCCTGGGACGGCCTCGCCATCGCCGAAAACCGTTTGTACCTAACAACACAAAGCGGAGAGATTTTGTGTCTGGGTGATGCAAAGTAACAAACATCTGATTTGCAGTCTCTCACGACCTCGTCACACCAAAAGAAATATTAAAAATCAACCTGACCTCGATGATTAGAAAGATGAACCTTAACCAAGCAAGCAAGATTCGTTCACTCTCACTTAGTGGAGCTTCGACATGAAGGGCCGTCAGATTAGGATTTACCTCGTTGATGGTGTGCCAACCGGTGTTCTCACAGCTGAGATCATTAACTGGACTGGAAAAGTAATTGTTGCACCACGGTCGCAGCTTTCCTCTCTCGCCAAGCGTGACGAAATCAGGCGAACAGGAATATACTGTCTGATCGGTCCAGACCCGAAGACCCCCAGCAAGGAATGTGTCTACATTGGTGAGGGTGACAGCATTTGGACTCGACTTTTAAACCACGATAAAGACGAAAGTAAAGATTTCTGGAATCGCGTTGTGTTCGTGATAAGCAAGGATCAAAATCTCACGAAGTCGCATGGGAGATATCTGGAAAGCCGTGTCATCCAGATGGCACAAATGGCAGGCAGAGCAACGGTCGTCAATGGCACTGCTCCTTCACTACCACCGTTACCAGAACCAGACGTGGCAGACATGGAATACTTTCTGGAGCAAGTCCAGATGGTCTTTCCGGTGTTAAGCTTTGGATTTCTTCAGCCGAAGCCATCAGTAACAGAAACAACAAACCTGACAGACTCCGAATCCCCAATTTTCACACTCAGTGTTATGGGGGCAACCGCCAGAGCACGAGAAGTCGGTGGTGAGTTTGTGGTTTTGAAAGGTTCACAGGCTCGTAAAGAAGGACCTAAATCATGGACATCCTACAAGACACTACGAGGACAGCTTTTAGAAGATGGCAAACTTATTAATAGTCAGCAACATGAGTTTTATGAGCTCGCTGAGGATATAGGTTTCAGCAGCCCAAGCGCAGGCGGAGCTATTGTCAATGCCGGTAACATCAACGGACGAGTTTCTTGGAAAGTTGAGCAAACCGGTCAGACTTATCAAGAATGGTATGATCAAAAATTGGCAGATGCAGGAGAGCAGGATAACGACGTCTGAAAACAGTTACGAATAGCGAGTGAGTCGACCGAAATGGATTGGGTGAACCGGATCATAAAAACTTGTGTACCACATCATTATGAGTCGTGGGAGTGCGGAAAGAGATATTGTCTGAGTTTTACTTTCTCGATTAAAGAGCGAACTATCATCTGATAACCTCACGACAGGTCACGTGCATTTACAACGCCAGGAACGCTCGCATGCCCACTCTGCTTTGCGATGTGGGCATGGCACGGAATTCAGAGTAGAATTTTGCTTCTGAATTCCTGAATAGCCCCTTCGCCTCAGGGCCAGGTTAGCTCGTCACAAACAGCGAACTTATGATGATAGCCGTTCGAATTTTCTTGACGCTCTTAATTGTGTTTCTCGCCAGTGCTGTGCTGCCAGCAGAGGAACGTGAGATTTGGATTCAGCAATGGGGGCTGAATCAGGCGAGTAGGCCGGTTGAGTACAATCCTGGTTCAGGTCAACTGCTGGCGAACTATGAAGACGGAGCGGTTTTGTGGGATGTCAAAACGGGCCTGGCATTGCGGCATTATCCGGCTCCGCATGGAATCAGCACGCTGGCGTTCTACGATGAGAACAGCATTTTGTTGGGATCGAATCGGTCTGTTTCTTTGTTGAACAAGCGGACCGGGCAACTGATTCAAAAGATTGATCTGACTGAGGACCATTCACACAGACTGTTACCCCGTGCCAACAATGGATCACTGGTGCTTATCTGTGGGCCAGAGCAGCTTCAGATCTGGCATCCTGAAACCGGTGAAAAATTGCATCAACTGAAAGCGGAAGGACAAGTCATCTCCGCTGCGATCTCGCCGGATCATCGGCTCTTGCTGACCGGAGGGAAAGATGCCGTCGGGATTCTATGGGATCTCGAAACAAACAGCATCCTTCAACGCTTCAGGTCCACGACAGATCTTTCCCAAGTTGAATTCAGTGAAGATGGACAGAAGTTCTTGACCAATGGCTCTGGCGAATTCTGGTATTCGTACCGTGCGATCATTTGGGATGTGATGACTGCTTCGCCTCAGTTGTTCATTCCTCGCATTGCGACCGTTTCCTTCGCGGCCAATCAGGTACGTTTGATCTACCCCGATGGAAAAATAGAGCTGTGGTCACTCGACCGTCACGAGGAGGCACCATCTCACGAAGACTGGCCCAAGTATCCATACACACCGGACAATCGCTGGTTGGTGACAAACAACCAGTGGCGGTTGCACCTCAATTCTCTCGCTCAGAAGGTGACGCTACTTGGTCCATCTTCCAATGATCTGCCAAAAGAACTGCCGCCGCAAACAGCGTTTCTGAATGTCTCTGACCATATGCCGATTGCTTTCTCAAATTCAGGCGATTGGCTGCTCTCAGGTGCGGGAAGGACTTGGAATCGAAAGCAGCCAGCAGCCGTTTGGAATCTTAAGGAAGGCGCGCTCAAGCTCGACATGGAAGAGAAAGCTCTAGGAGCATTTCATCCGAATGAAAAACAGATCATCTTGCACAATGCCAACATACTCGAACTAATCGATCTTGAATCAGGTGACGTTGTGCAAACTTTCGAGAGAGACTTTAAGGAAACGACGCCAGCTTGCTTTACATCGGTTCAATTCACTCAAGATGGAACGCGTTTACTCACCGCGTGTGGTGATTGGTACAACGGCGATCTAGGCGCGATATTGTTATGGGACGTAAATACGGGAAAACTGCTTCGCGATTACGCAAAGTCAACCAAAGCTGTCTTGTACGCCGCTTTCACTGAGGATGAAAAACAGATCGTCGCTGCTCTGACGCAGGGAGATGATGGAAGCGCTGGCATCAATGAGGTGACCATCTTTGATGCGGAGAGTGGAAACGTCTTGCGGACGAAAAATTTCCAGGGCGGGGGAATCGCGGTCGGTCGGATTGATCCGACAGGTCGACTACTCCCTTTCGAAGCTTATTCCACAAAGACGGTCGAAGGTTACGACAGTAAAGGATCTTTCCTGCTGGACTTAAAAGACCTTTCTATCAGAAGTCATTTTCGAGGAAAACCGACTTCCTTCAACCGCACAGGAGAGGTTCTCGCCAACTTCGAATACGCAGGCACCCTCAGCTACCGCGATGCTGTCTCAGGTGAAATTCTCCATGCCAGTCCCACGAACTTGCAGTTCCATGACTTCGCTCCATTTCGCTTCACGCTGTTTCATCCAGGACAACTTCTGCTTGCAGGTTCGCTGCAAGACTCCCGGCAACCTTCGCTGACTTCCAAATATGCAGTGGGATTCAAACACGTTCTGACTGGAGAAATCGAAGCGGAATTGTTCCTGCTGAAGGAACCAAATCAGTGGATCATCAAAACCAAAGGCGGGGCAATCAACGGTTCGGAGAAAGGTCTCTCACGTGTCACTTGGCGAGTCCCTGGAACACTGCAAGTCGAGCGGAATACAGAACTGACAAAAGCGGCGGTTGATCCAGTGACGGTCGGCAAGACCCTCACACAATCGTTACCGGAGGATGTTTCACTTCGTGATGAGTTGAAGAATCTGCCAACTGTGGAAATCCCAGACCCTCCGCCGAAACCGAAAATCCCTGAACAATGGCCTAACTATAGCGAAGAGCGACGCCTGAAAATTGCCGAGAAACTCCGCGCTGCAGGAGCGACGTTGAGGATTGTTCAATTTAACCACATCACTGTCGTTCACCTGGAGAAACAGAAAGTGACCGACGAATTGCTAAGCGATCTTCGTTGGTTATCAGGGGTCGGTCGGTTGTATTTAGCCGACACTGGAATTACCGACGAGCAACTCGATATGGTCGGAATCCTGCGGAACGTAACGCGAATGTCGTTATGGGGAAATCCGATCACCGACAGAGGCTTAAAAGAACTGACGTCGATGTGGAAACTGGAAGTCCTCGACATCCACGGCACTAACATCACCGCCGAAGGACTGAACGCATTACAGAGCTTGCCAAATTTAAAAACCCTCATCATCCCCGACCGAATCGATCCCGCTAATCTCGCGCCACTGACAAAGAAACATCCGGAGCTCGAAATCATCCTTCGAGCAGACAATCATCAGACGCAGGAAGATTGATTCGGCTAGGAATAAGTCACAAAATCATCAATCACTCATCTAACCAACTGGAATAACTCGCGCGGCTGGTCGGGTCGCTCATCCAAGAAGTGTCCGGGAGAGGGCGCTGCTTGGCTTTTTCAACGGTGAACCAGCCACTTCGTAGCGGCATGTGACTGATGGTTCCTTTGCGGGTTTTCCATTGGAATTTTTTCTGTTGAGCGGCTTTCTCGGCGACCGCCAAGGTCATGCGAGCATCTTGTTTGACGTATTCGAGAACCTTGTCATGTTCACCGTTTGCCCAGAGCGTGGGGGCATCAATTCCCTGCACGCCTTCCAGCTTACCAGGAACTTGCAGTCCCACCGCAGCCGCAGCCAGACCAACAGGGAAGCCTTTCTCGCAGACGATGTGGAACATCATGTCGACATGCCCTCTCGCTAGTTCTTTGCATTCTTCGACCATGCCAGATTCTTCGGCGAGGATATCGAAGTCAAAGCTCAACCCGTTCCAAGTGAGAACCGTGAAGCCAGCCTGAGTT
>DAOUPA010000264.1 GCA_030626405.1 Planctomicrobium sp. | reverse complement strand
GGGACTGATTATGAGCGGAATGCGAAACATTTCGGACTCAAATCCTTTGACCATTCCAATACAAAACCCGTATCCAATGCAAAAGCCAAGTGGAATTGCAAACAAAGTTAAGATTGCGAGTTCCCACAGGAGAACTTGTGCGACTTCCCAACGCGTAAATCCGACAACTCGCAGAGTCGCGAACTCACGACTTCGTTCAGAAAGGGAAATTCGAACGGTATTGTAAACGACACCAAACGCAATGATGCAGGCAAAAATCAAATTGACAGACTGCATCCGTAATTGATTTTCAGTAATTGTCTTGTTGAAACTTTCTACGGCCGCTTTCTTCACTCCGACTCCTGCCACGCGGGGTGTCTCTTTCAATTGGCGGTAGAGAGTCGTCATCTTTGCAGGGTCGACCAGCAGATAGGCTCCACTTGAACAGGGGCCTTCCTGCATTAACTCGTGAAGGTAGTCCCGCCGCATGTAAGCATTCGTGCCAGCATACTCCTTGAATGTCCCCATCACCGGGATTCGGAGTTGCAGGCCGTCACGCTCCAGAACATCAACCAGCAGGAAATCACCAGCTTTAACCTGAAGCATCTCCGCGAGTTTATCTCCCAGGACTAATCCTTTGGGTGGCAACTGCAATGGACGCTCATCCGCATCGAGAACGCGGTTGAGTTCGCGTCGATCATCCAGTCCCGTCATTGCACCCAAGTGAGTGATTTGGCGGGAACGAAATCGCACAGGCACAGATCGAAATGATTCAACAGTTAAAACACCGGGGTAATGTTCTAATTCATGAATCGCTCCTGCCGAAGTCGGCTCGATAAATGCAACGGAAATATCGTATCGCTGAGTCAAAGAGAATTGGAATTCGATGAGGTAGTCAATCGCATCAACTCCAAAATTCCCCAAAATCAATACGGCAACTGCACCAGCGATCCCCAATGACGACATCAATGACTTCAGCGGACGCCGTTCCAATTCTCGTAGAGTCATTCGGCCAGACGCCGTTAAGACGCGACCGATCCCAAGCGAGTCCATCAACGTGTAATGAAACTTCGCCGGAGGTGCAGGACGCATCGCCTCGGCGGGAGGCAGCTTGACAGCTTTCCACACCGGTCCAACTGTTGCGATGATCGATGCTAAAATCGTTAGGGCCACTGCTGCAAGATTCACCGCCCAATCAGTGTCGTAATGAAAAACTGGGAAACGGTAAAACTCTGCGTATATTCCAGCCATCGATCTTGCGAGAAATTCACCACCGAGTCCTCCAATTGTGCATCCAATCACTGAGATGATGAGGACAAACTTGATGTAGTGGAAACCAACTTCAGAGTTGTAATAGCCGAAGGCTTTCAGCGCTGCGATCTGTTCCCGTTGCATCGCGATGAGTCGAGAGAGAACGACATTCAGCAGGAAACAGGCCACTGCGAAGAAGATTGACGGTGCAACAAATGCCATGGCCCGAAGCTGCTTAATCTCGTCGTCAAGAAATCTCGCTGAAACTTGCCGGCCACGCCCATACGCTCCAGTACAACCGTATGGACGCAAAATGCGGTCAACAGCCTCGATCACTTTCGACTCTGAGGCTCCATGCATTAGGGAAAACGAAACGGAGTTGAACGCTCCTTCCATATTAAAAGCGGCTTCGAGTTCATTTTCGCTCATCCAGAAAATGCCGAATCGTTTTTCATCGGGCAGGATGTCTCCTGGGCGAATTTGAAAAATGTATTCCGGTGAAAGCCCGACTCCAACAATCTTCAACTCCTGGTGCCGCCCATTGATGACCGCTTCGATCGTGTCTCCGACTCCTAATTCATTTGCTTTGACGAACCCTTCACTGGCTAGAATTTCTCCCGTTTGAAGTTCGTCGAGTTTTCGTCCTGATCGTAAGTAAACTTGATTCAACGACGGTTTCCCTGACGTTGGAAGCGAGATGAGTCGCCCGATGACCGGCTCATCCAATCCCTGCACATCGATCACAACTTCATTGGTGATTCGCAGGTCAACAGAACCAACTCCCGGAATTGCTCGAAGCCGTTCCTCAACACTTTTCGGTGCCCGTTTCACGTTTGCAAAGATTTGGCCAAAGTGTGAGTGATCGTAGTACGAGTCCCGTGTATGGCTTAAAAAACGATGCGTTCCCACGGACATGATGAGAACGGCAACTCCACATGCCATCACGAGGCTGATCGCCAGGATTTGAGCTGGAACCTGACGTAGATCTCTTAGTAATTTGCGGTCAAGTATGGACATTGAGAGAGTCTAACAAAGTCGAATGCAGCTGCCGAAAGAAGGTTACCATTGCAATTGTTTGACAGGAATTTTCTCGGTGTTCATCCGAGACTCAATAATCTGCCCATCGCTCATCGAAATGACATGATCCGCAATCGATGAAATCATAGCATTGTGCGTGATCACAACAGTTGTCGTTCCCAACTCACGGTTGATTCGCTCAATGACGTCCAAAACAGTAATTCCGGTCGTGACATCAAGAGCTCCTGTTGGTTCATCACAGAGTAACACGTCAGGCCGTTTGGAAATCGCACGTGCAATGGCGACACGTTGTTGTTCTCCTCCCGACAGTTGAGACGGAAAGTGATGGCTGCGATTTTCCAAACCAACCAGAGCGAGAGCTTCTTCCGGTTTCATGGAACTGCCAACAACCTCTGTCACCAACGCGACATTCTCTCGTGCAGTGAGACTGGGAATCAGGTTATAGAACTGAAAGACAAATCCGACATGCTGACGTCGATAGCGAGTCAATTCCGCTTCGCTTGCCGTTGTCAGATTTTGCTCTCGATAAAAAACTTCGCCAGCCGTTGGAACATCGAGTCCCCCAAGAATATTCAGCAGCGTCGACTTGCCACTTCCAGATGGCCCCAGTAATACAACAAAGGTCCCTTGGAGAAGTTCCAAATCAACCCCTCGCAAAGCACGAACCGTCACCTCTCCCATCTGGTAATTTTTCGTGATCCCAGCGGTGCGAAACACCGTGGTAACTTGAGATTCCTGCATTGGCATCACATCGTGCTTTCCGTTTATTTCTTCAGGAAGAAATACCGCAAGTTCGTCAGAGAAATCAGCCCTTATGCCTGACACATGCCACCAGAAAGACGATATCACTCACAATCGATAAACAGCTTGAGCTTTCAAGAGACCGTCACCGGCGGTGAAATATCAAGCAGATATATCACGTGCGTTGAATTCGTTGCAAGCCAGTCACTGAAGGGCCACCACTTCGAACACCTGTCTCTCCTCCAGAACGATACCCTGCCTTTTCCACACAGGCCATTCGTGGCCGCAGGTGTGGCAGGTGAAGCCGACGAGAGTCCCGGTGCCGGAAATTCTAGCGCCGTTACGACCGACTTGACCCGTTTGACAAACTCGCCAAACGGCCTCTTGTTGCACCAAGTCGGAGCAACTGGATTTGAACTGTGTCGAGACGGTCCACACAACCATTTCATTCGCCAGATTCCATACAATCGGCGCACTTGGGTGAGCTGTATAACGCCATTCCAATCATCGAATGGCTCGCATTGCTGGATCTGGTCGATGATCCGAAACGATGGTGTGTTTTCACACATTTCACCTTTCCTTCGCGTTATTCAGCGAAAAGAACATGGTATGAAACTTTCAGTTCGGTGGACGACGTTTCTTACGATTTTGGCGACGCTGACCGGCTCAGTATACTCCGACGATGCTCCCGCTTTTGACGGGCCGGGAATCGCGAACACAGATTATCCCGAGATGCTCATGGCCGATCCACCACTCGGCTGTGATTGCTGCTTGAGCGGTTCCTTATTCCAACAGGATCCGCATGCGGCGAAACTCACAGGTGATTGGGGCGGAAGACGAAGTCATCTCGCCGAGAACGGAATTACCTTCGATGCCTCTCTTACACAGTTCTATCAGGGAGTGACGAGTGGAGGGAGCGAGCAACTCTTCCACTATACGGGGCACGGTGAGTACTTACTAAATTTCGATTTCGGAAAGCTGCGCATGCAGGAAGGATTCAGTTTGCGGATGCGGGCTGAGCACAGGTTCGGTGAGACCGTCAACGCTGCAAGCGGTGCCTTACTACCGCCATCGATCCTGTCAGACCTACCGACGACCGCTACCGAGGATCTAGTGCTCACCGAGGTGCTCTTCACACAGTTCCTGTCCGAGAACATCGCGGTTTCCTTCGGCAAGATGAATACGTTTCCGCAGGGCCTTACGCCATTCACGGGAGGGCGCGGGGACGACACGTTTATGAACATGAGCGCCATGTTTCCAACCGTCGCCATTACCAGCGTGCCGTATTCGACGCTCGGAGCCGGTATCACGATCTTCAAGGACAAATTGCCGTTCCTGACTTTCAATGTTCTCAATTCCAACGACACCATCACGCAGAGTGGCTTCGATCAATTGTTTGAAGACGGAGTATCGTTGCTGGGGACTATCAGGCTGCCTACTCCGCTTGGCGAGAAGCCGGGTGTTCAGACATTCGGGTTTTCCTGGAACAACAGGGAACAAATCCGAATCGGTCAGGATCCACGAGTCATTCTCCCGCAGTTTATGGTCCAGACAACGAACGAGGCTTGGAGCCTGTTCTGGCAGGGCTTCCAGTACCTGCAGACCTATGACAATCCCCAAAAAGGATGGGGCGTCTTCGGTGCGGCTGGAATCAGCGAGAATAACCCGACTTTCATCAGTTACTCGCTGGGGTTCGGAATCGGCGGGTACGTCCCGCTGGCGTGCCGACCGAATGACAGGTTCGGCATCGCGTGGTTTTACAACGAACTCAGCGACGAACTCGGCCCTATTGTGAGCGTTCTCGTGAACCCTCAAAATGAAAGCGGTGTAGAGATATTCTACAACATCGAAGTCACACCTTCGTTTCATCTCACGCCGGATCTGCAGATACTCAATCCCGCCTTGGCACGCGGCGATGCCGCCATTCTCTTCGCCCTGCGCGCGAAGATTGATTTCTGAGAATCAGCAGGTTCGTCTTGCACTCTCAACGGTCACGATCGCGAAACGACGTCGAAGCGGGCCGCTTTTCTGCAATCCTCAAGGGTAAAGTTCATGGTGAGAGTATGTTGCTTGACGGTAGGATGACACCGGTTTCATCCGCGTATTTTTTCCAGACACGAATCATTTCTTCGCGGAGTTTTTGTTCCTTGTTCGAGAGATCGTTGAGTTCACCTGGGTCTTTCGCAAGATCGTAGAGCTGCCAGTCGCCCGTGCCAAACGGTTTCGGAAGCCAGAGCAACTTGAAATCTCCTTTCCGAACGGCGCGAAACCCAAACAGTTCCCAGCTCACGGCAGTGTCATCCTTGTAAACGACACCCGCTTTGCCACCCAGCACAGGCAGCAGGGACCGGCCACGAAGGGGTTCAATCTTACGTCCCTTATAAGATTGCCCAGGATGCGTTGTCTTGGACACATCGAGAATCGTAGAGGCGATGTCCATGACGTGAGAAAACGCATCACTCCGCGTTCCCGCCTTCGCCACGCCCGGCCCGCTTACGATCAGAGGGGAGCGGATACCTCCTTCTGCGGGAAAAGCCTTGAACATCCGATAGGGTGTCATACTCACTTGAGCCCAGGCTGGCCCTGTGGCAATGCGCGAAAACTGGCGGCCCATGTTCTGATACCGATTGTCCGAGTTCCGTTTGAGCCAAGCTTTGTCGGTTTGTGGGTATTGGTGCATTTCTGACCCGTTGGCACCATTGTCCGAGAAGAAAATAACCAGAGTGTTCTCCCACTCGCCGGTTTTCTTGAGGTGTCGAAACAGCCTCCCCAAGTGATGGTCAATGTTCGCGATCATGGCCGCATAGACCTCCATTTTCCGGGCTTCGGTTTTCCTTTGCTTCTCCGCGAGCGTCTCCCACGCAGGAATCGTCGGCAGCCGAGGAAACGGTTTGACATCCGGAGCGATAAAGCCAAGTTCTTTCAACCGCTTGAGACGGCTTTGCTGGAGCACGTCATATCCTGCGTCATACATCCCTTTGTAGTTATCGATCCAGTCATCCGGCGCGTGTAACGGGTCGTGAGGTGCGGAAAACGATAGGTAACCGAAAAACGGTGTGTCAGCCGTTCGACTGTCGAGGTACTTGATCAGTTTGCTGGTGTAGAACTCAGATGAATAGAACCCCTTGGGAACATGCGCGCGAATCCCATCCTCACGATAGACCGGTGAGTAGTTGGCGTACATCATCCATTCGTCGTCGAAATGGCTCGCGCCGCCCTGGAGCAACGTGAATGATTTCTGAAAGCCGCGGTTGAATGGAACATCCTGCACTTCTTCACCCAGATGCCATTTTCCCGCCATGCAGGTGAAGTATCCCGCGTTGCGTAATAACGTCGTGATGGTAATCACCCGATCATTCAAGTAACCCTCGTATCCCGGCTTTCCTTTCTGGTTGGGTGCGAGAGTCTCTCCCATCGAGCCAAGGCCGGCGAGATGGTTATCGGTGCCACTGAGTAGCATCGACCGGGTTGGCGAACACGTAGGTGCTGTGTGGAAGTCGGTAAACAACATGCCGGATTTCGCCAAGGCGTCGAGATTCGGCGTGTGGATCTCTCCACCAAATGGACCGATGTCGGAGTAGCCCATATCGTCAACCACGATCAGAAGGATATTGGGACGATTGGCTGCTTTCTTTGCGCCCTGGCATCGGCTCGTTGTTGAAAAGCCAACCGCCAGAAGAAGGAGGATGGTCATCAATGTGCGGCTACCCAATGTCATTTTCAGTTTCCTCCCAAGATGCAGCACTGGATAACTCTAATTCCTTGTAATCGTAGCATCAAATTGGTCGGGCAACCATTACAGCGCACTCAGCCTGCAGATACGCCAGCCGAATATGAGCCGTCTCGTTATACGTTGGGAAAACGGCTGTACGTTTTACCACGCTTTGAGACTCCTCAAGATCGAAGCGAAATCAGTCCAGATTCCGAAGAAACCTATGGCGTACTTGAGACGAATTCACTGAATCAGAAAACGTATGGGAAACTGGGATTCAAATCAGAAAACGGTCGGTTTCTCGCTGTGCTATTAAACGCTTGAGTTAATGGGAATGCCAGGGAGCTGCAGAGGTTCAGCCTCAATGCTGCGATGTACCAAAGCAGCAAGTCTTTACGACCATGGTGAACTTCTTTGAGCGTTTGCCACGTACTATTCGGGCACGCGCTGCCCATCGTTGGACGGGAATCTCAAATCTGCTGATCAGCCTCATCCCTGGTCCACTGCGCATTCCGGAAATCGCCGGTGCCGTGGTGGAATCAATCTACACACTTCCCGCACTCGCTCCGAGTCATGCGATGGCGATCGGAGTTGTGAGCCTCCGTGAAACGGTCTGCGTTGCGATCCACCTTGATCCCGCGATTCTCGACGATCCTGCATCCCTGCAAAAAGAGTTCAATCAAGCCTATCACGATTTGATTGTCCAATAATGTGGTTGCCTGAAAACTATTCTACTGCCCGTTTTGACCCACTTCGCCGTCTCACCTACAGTCATTTCATTGAAGATTCGCTCTCAAGTTGGCTCGATTTGGACAGGGATTCCGCAAAACGCTGCATTGCCGCAGAGTTCATCGATTCTGTTGTCGTCCGTGATGTCGTTGATGCTCGCACCAGCATGTTGTCCGGCCACACCGAGTTGGACACCTTCTCGGTCATGCCCAAAACCGTGAGGGAGACTCACAACTCCGGGCATCATGTCGTCTGTCAACTTCACAGGGGTGCAGATGGAACCCACGCGTGATGTCACGCGGACATCACGCGATGTGACAATACCGTGCCGCTGAGCATCTTCTGGATGCATCAACAGCACACAACGCGGTTTACCGCTCATCAGTTTGGGACTGTTATGCATCCACGAATTGTTGCTGCGAAGATCACGACGACCAATTAACAACAATGACTCCTCTTCCACAGATTCTTCAGTGGAACCAAATGAACTTTTCAGGCGAGTGACATCCTCAACCAAGGCGGGAGGTGCCAGGTTGACTTGTTTCTGCTCGTCTGGTAATCGGCCTGGCAAGCACGAAGTCAGTGGTCCTAAATCAATGCCTTGTGGATTTTGCATGAGCTTTTTCAAGCTGAGACCAGCGATTCCATGTCTTAGTTTGAATCGACGCTTTCCTAGTTGCAGCGCAAGTGAAAGGAGTCCTCGTGGACCGATGCGATTTTTCATCCATTGACGAATGATGATATCTGGTCGCCAACCATGATTGATTCTTTCTAATCGATTCTGAAGCTGCAACAGAATTTGCCAATCGTGTTGCGAACCAGGCGGAGGATCAAAAATTGCTGAGGAGAATCGAACGGTGTTTCGGACTGCCAGCATGCGAAACACCAGATCGTAGTGGTCGCGTTCCAATGGTGAGACTGGCGGGAGGATGATATTTGCGTGACGTGTCGTTTCATTGATTTGAGAATCGACGCTCACCATGAATTCCAAAGATTCAAAGGCACGGTCCATTCGAGTGCCGTTTGGTGCTGACAAAACGGGGTTCCCGGCAAATGTCATCATCCCACGAATGCGTCCAGGTCCTTCAATGAGCATCTCATCGGCAAGCGTTGAGACGGGCAGTTCATTTGCGAACTCAGGGAGCCCACGGACACGACTCTGCCAACCGTTAAAGCTTCCACGTTCGGCGCCGAGGCGTGGGTCCAACAAGTCAATCGCCGGGTTGGTGAACATGGCACCACCGGTTCGATCGAAGTTACCAGTGACGATGTTGATGAGATTTATTAACCAAGCACACATCGCACCAAACGGTTGTGTGGAAGTTCCTATTCGTCCATAACAGACAGCAGTGCGGGCACTCGAAAACTGTCCCGCTAGCCGATGGACAACTTCGGCTGGAACCCCCGTCATCGGCTCTGTGAATTCCGGTGGAAACTCTTGGGCAAGTTCTTGCACGACTTTCATTCCTGCATAGAACGAATCGAGCGACTTCGCGTTGCTTCCTTTGTCGAGAAGACAGTGCAAAATCGAGAACAGAAACAATGCATCGCTGCCTGGGCGAATGAAAAAGTGTTCGTCAGCAATCCTTGCGGTTTCCGTTCGCCGTGGATCGACCACAACGACCTTCCCACCGCGCTTCTGGATTTCCTTTAACCGCCCTCGAATATTTGGAGCGGACATCAGACTGCCGTTGGAAGCAATTGGATTGGCTCCCAGAATCAGCATGAAATCTGTGTGATCAACATCTGGAACGGGGAGCAACAATTGATGCCCAAACATCAGGTATGAGACAAACATGTGTGGTAACTGATCCGCAGACGTTGGTGTGTACCGGTTGCGTGTTGCCAGCGTTTTGAGAAACGGCGGGAGGTAGAGCATCGCTCCGAGGTTGTGAACTGATGGGTTTCCAAAGTAGACACCCATCCCATCTTTACCGTGAGTCGACTGGATTTCACCAATTCGCTGCGCGGTTTCATTGAGTGCTTCTGTCCAAGAAATTTTGCGCCAGGAATTGCCT
>DAOUPA010000417.1 GCA_030626405.1 Planctomicrobium sp. | reverse complement strand
TCAACTTACCCTTCTACGCAATTGCGTTTGGTCTGCTCTCGTTATCCTTGAGTGCCTCGATCTGGGGCTTTGTCACTTGTGCTGGTCGGATTCGAACGAGCGTCAGCCACGATATTCGCCTCGATGCTTTTCAGCAACTTCAACAACTTTCGTTCAACTTCTACGACACACGCCCGACTGGCTGGCTGATGGCTCGTCTTACTTCAGACTGCCAACGCCTGGCTGTGATCCTCGCCTGGGGGGTGATGGACCTCATCTGGGGAACAACCGTGATGACTGGTCTCACAGTTGTCATGCTCGTTTACAACTGGAAAATCGCCCTCGCAGTGCTTGCCGTGGTCCCGGTTCTGTTTGCCGTGAGCATGTTCTTCAAAAAGCGAATCCTGCGAACCTCGCGACTGGTCCGGAAGACGAACTCCCGCATTACCGGCGTTTACAACGAAGGCATCATGGGCGTGCAGACAACGAAAGTCTTCGTCCGTGAGGAAGAAAACCTGCGAGACTTCGACCGTCTGACGATGGAAATGTACGAACACTCGGTCCGCAACGCGATGCTTTCGGCGGTCTACTTGCCATTGGTGATCACGATCGGTAGCGTCGCCATCGCCGCTGCTTTAGTTGTTGGTGGACATCAAGTCATCCTCGGAAGTATCGCCATCGGAGAAATGGTGATGTTCATGTATTTCGCGCAGCTTTTCTTTACACCTGCCCAGGAAATTTCTGCCTGGTTTGCTGAACTGCAAATGGCGCAGGCATCTGCGGAACGAGTTCTCAGCCTGATCGATTCAGTACCAGAAGTGAAGGATACGGATGCCGTCGTCGCGCGCGTTCAGGAAACCGGAAGCGATGGGCATCCGGATGAAATAGGACAGATCGAGTTCCGCAATGTTGAATTTCGTTATCGAGATGGCCCGCAAATTATTGGCAACTTCTCTCTGATCGTGCAACCGGGCGAGACTGTTGCTCTCGTCGGAGCGACTGGAGGTGGAAAGTCGACGATTGTGAATCTTCTCTGCCGATTCTATGAACCGACCGACGGTCAAATTCTGCTCAACGGCATCGACTACACCGACCGCAGCTTGCACTGGCTGCAATCGAACCTGGGAATCGTTCTGCAGCAGCCTCATTTGTTCAGCGGGACGATTGCTGACAATATCCGTTATGGCAATCTCGCCGCATCGCTAGCAGAAATCGAAGAAGCTGCCTCGTTTGCTGGCGCTCACGATTTCGTTACATCAATGGCGAAAGGATACGAAACAGAAGTCGGGGAAGGAGGGAATCAACTCAGCCTCGGTCAGAAGCAACTTGTCTCATTTGCTCGTGCAGTGCTTAAACGCCCCAAACTGTTAGTCATGGATGAAGCGACGTCTTCCATTGATACTGAAACCGAGCAACTGATTCAAGAAAGCCTATCTCGCCTTCTGAAAGGCCGCACAAGTTTCGTGATCGCCCATCGTCTTTCCACAATCAAAGCCGCCGACCGAATCGTCGTCATCGAAAAAGGCGAAATTCAAGAACAGGGAACGCACGCGGAGCTGCTCAAACAAAAAGGCCACTACTACGAGTTGTACACTCAACAAGCCGTGCGAGATTTAGAAATACGGAACGCTTCCAACGGCACGAAACCCCAGTCAAACCTCACAGAAGTTCCAACGAAAGAGTGACGATGCCTCAGGCAACAGTGACGCGAGCCACACTGAGCGATGTGGATACACTGGTCCCTTTGTTTGATGACTATCGACAGTTCTATGAACAAGATTCTGACCTTGAGGCTGCTCGAAATTTTCTGAGCGAAAGATTGCAGCAAGAGCAGTCAGTGATTTTCCTTGCCGCGACTGATGGTCACGGCATCGGATTCGTTCAGTTTTACCCTTCGTTCTCTTCTGTAGCGATGCAACCGGTCTGGATACTCAATGATTTATTCGTTGCAGAATCTGCAAGACGTGCAGGCGTTGCCAGAAAGTTATTGCAGGCGGCAATTCAATTCGCCAGTGAAGCAAGAGCACGGCGACTTGTCCTGGCAACGGCTTTTGACAATCTTCCAGCACAGTTGCTTTACGAGAAATCCGGCTGGGAGAGAGACGACAAGTTTCTTCACTTCACGTACGAGCTTTGAAGCCTGGTTGCCACTTGATTAGAGCAAATTGCTCTTTCCTGTGCCCGCGGAAAATGATTTCCATCAATATAAAACGCTGACTTCCCCGAGGCTGAGCGTGAGCACCAATACGAAAAGTGCCATAAACAGCCCGGAGAATTCGTCTTCCTATTGCTCCAAATACCTGAAGTACTACTTTCTTTCAAACTGTTTTTAATCCAAACACTTCAACATCGACGCCTTCTGAAAACAATGCACTGGCAGGTGGGCTGTCTGGGAGTGGCAAACCATCGAGTTGCAAGACTTCTTCGCTGTAGGTTTCAACTTCCGCTGGTTGAATGAGGTAAGGAGTGTGGTGGACTTGGCCGGTGGCGATCTTTCCGTTTCCAAGGGGGGCGAACAGGATGTACCGTTCGGCGAGAAAGAATTCGAGCGTGTTCTCTTTGGCTGGTGTGGGAGTGCCAGTCCCACGATATCGGTAACGGCAGGATTGTTTGAGTGGGTCGTTAAATCTACGGCAACGATAGTCGATCCAGTTATGACCATCTTTGAGAGCACTCATCTGACTCCAAAAATAAGGGAGATGGAAAAAACTTCGGGCAAGCTGAACTGCCAACCACCGGTTTGCAGAAAGAGAAAGAAACCAGACTCCCGGAGTTCCATTCTCATCATAAGCATACGTGCGAACATTCAGCTCCAGGAAATTGGAAAGATACGGCACTGTTGGTGACCAGACAGGTCTGATTTTTCGCATGAAAAATGGGACAACACCAGCCCAGGCAGAACCGTTGTAGGTATCCACGGTCAATCCTGCAGGCAACATTGATTGAATCAGGTCTGGATCGAATTGCCAGTGCAGGAACAACAGCTTTCGCCAATTCTGATACATCACCGGTGATTCGTCGGGCCGGTTTTGCCACTGCTTGCGTTGCTCGAAAGTGGGTTGAGATGTGGGCATCGTCGGTCGCCGAACTTGAATAGAACCGGGGCTGTTCACTTCATTGTAACCGTAACTGGATTGAGATCTTCACAAGCACAATCAGAATGACTTCACATTTTTCCCCATTCTCACCACCTCTCTACATCAGTCAATTTCATATTCATTTGGATACACACAGACTGCGAGCAAACCGTGCAGCTTACCCGGTCAGTGCATTTTAACTAACGGTCACGTTCGGCCGTTTGAGTTTGCGGGGGGCAGCGTAGTTCGTTTCCAAGAAATTGAAGTGCATTGCTTGAGGGCTATTCAACCGCTTTTCGAAAAGTGGTATCACAAGAGATATGCAAAGGTCAGTTCGTTCCTGTGACGAAGACGATCTCTTTGAGGCGTTGTGTTCTGAAGCGAAGAGCACAAAGTCATACTGTAAGTTGTTTGACTCGGAAATTGTAATGTCCTCATCTCTTCGACTTGTGTTTGCTGTCCATAATCATCAGCCGGTCGGCAATGTTGATGGTGTTTTTGAGCAATCCTGCCGAGACGCTTACGAACCATTCCTGGATCTGATTGACGAGTTTCCAGAGATTTCTATTACGATGCACCTTTCCGGGAGTTTGCTGGAGTGGTTGGAGAAGAATCGCACTGATTACTTGAAGAGACTGAAAGGTTTCATTGCTCGCGGACAGATGGAAATTCTTGGAGGTCCCTATTTCGAACCGATCCTGGCGGCGATTCCGGGGCATGACCGTGTCGGCCAAATTGAGACTTATACAACGCACCTCGAAGACGTTTTTGAAACTTCGATTCGAGGCATGTGGGTTCCGGAACGTGTTTGGGAATCTTCATTCACCAGTGACATCGTCGATGCTGGCATCGAATATACGATCCTTGACGATTCACACTTTCGCTGGGCCGGATTGTCTGAAGATAAGCTGCATGGCTACTACCTGACTGAAAACGAAGGCCGCCTACTGAGTGTATTCCCTGATGACGAAACATTGAGATACACCATCCCCTGGTCTGATCCGGAAGAGACCATCGAGTATCTCAGAAGTCTCGCTCAACGATATCCTGGGACGATCGTTTCTTTTGGGGACGATGGAGAAAAATTCGGTTCCTGGCCGGGAACGTTTGAGCATGTCTATGGAGACGAAGCATGGTTGCGTCAATTTTTCACGGCGCTGCGAGAGAACTCTGATTGGTTGAGCGTGGTGACGATGGCCCAGGCTGTTGACTCGGTCCCTCCTCGAGGAAAAATCTATCTGCCCAATGCCAGTTACCGTGAAATGACCGAATGGGCATTACCGACCGATCAGCAGACGACATATCAACAAATAGTGAAATCGCTTCAGGAACATTCTCTCTGGGAGCAGTCAAAGCCGTTTCTTCGAGCTGGCATGTGGCGAAATTTTCTAGTGAAGTATCCAGAGAGCAATGAGATGTATTGCCGGTCGCAGGAAATTAGCAGGCGGCTGCATGAATTGGAAAGTTCCCCTGCGGCACGAAATTCTCCTGACCAACTCCGTGAAGCGAAAATGGAACTCTATCGGGGGCAGTGCAATTGTCCATACTGGCATGGATCGTTTGGAGGACTGTACCTGCCGCATTTAAGAAATGCGGTTTATGAACACTTGATCGCTGCCGATTCACTTCTGGAGCAATTGGATGGACGCAAAGGTCACTGGGTCGATATTTCCGCAGGCGATTTCAATCTTGATGCACGGAAAGAAATCAGACTTTCTGGCGATCACTTGGTCGGTTATCTCTCACCGGCGCGAGGAGGGCATTTGTATGAACTGGATGTACGCACGACGAAGACAAATCTTCTGGCGACGCTGAACCGACGTCCTGAACCTTACCATCAGCAAGTTCTTGATGCCGCTGGCGCAAGCGATGATGTCGACGACATTGATTTTAACAAGCATGAAGGGGTTCGTTTCAAACAGAAGGACCTTGATCAACACATTGCATATGATCGTTGGCCGCGTAAAAGTTTGGTCGATCACTTTCTGCGTCCAGGAACGACTCTCGAGGAGTTTCGGAACGGGAATGGTGGAGTTGGCGATTTCCTCTTGGGAGTTTATGAATCACGAATTCGCCAATCGGAGACACGCGTTGAAGCGGTGATGTCTCGTCAAGGGCGCATTGGCGACCACAGAATTCAGATGACGAAAACCGTCGCTCTCGACACAAATCGGTCCAGTCAAATTGAAGTTCATTACGAGATGAGCGACCTTCCAGTCGGGGAGGACATTCAGTTCGCAGTTGAATTGAATTTTGCGAGCATGGCCGCGGGACAGCCGGATCGATATTTCTATGATTCCGAAGGTCAGCGGTTAGGGCCACTTGAAACGGTCCTGGAACTTCCTGCAGGGGATCGAATAGGCCTTGTCGATGAATGGTTGGGAATTGATGTCGGAATTGAAGTCTCTGAGCCAGCCAAGATTTGGACATTCCCCATTCAAACTGTCAGTCAGAGCGAGGGAGGCTTTGAATTGGTCCACCAGAGCAGTGTTGTTGTCCCATTTTGGCGATTCGTTGCAGATGAATCTGGACAGTGGGGTTGTACATTCAGCTTAAATGTCGACACATCCGCCGCCTATGCGCGCCAACTCACTTCGATCTCAATACGGTGAAGCCCTAATAAAAAAACGGCTTGCCACACACTTGAAGTGTGGGGCAAACCGTCGATGTGAAACGCTCGAAACACTTAGTTTTTCGAAACAGCCAAGTTCCCTTTAAGAGCCGCAACGTAATCGAGGGCAATGTTGAGGGCTTCGTCATTATAGTAGTTGTCAGGGAAGATCGGGGCTTCTTCACCTTCCTCTTCTTTTTCTTTTTCCTCTTTGTCCTTATCGGCTTTGCTTGCCTTCTCGTCTTTCGCCCGTTCCTCGCGAACAGCTTCGGCATTCAATGAAAGCAGAGTTTTACTCTTTCGCTCGAGATAGCGATCCACCGATTTTTCGACTCGCTGAAAATCATCATCTTTTTTGATGCGAGACTCACTGTTCTGCTGAACTGCGGCGATGACCTGCGGATTCACATACTTCGATTCCGAAAATTTCGCGGAACGGATTTTGTCGAAAGGAAGAGCATGGTCGAGGAACGATTCCCCCAGGTCCCAATGATCGATCAACGATGGGAGAACAACGTCTGATCGAACACCGCGGTTTTGTGTACTGTCACCCTTCACACGGTAGAACTGTTGAATCG
>DAOUPA010000144.1 GCA_030626405.1 Planctomicrobium sp. | reverse complement strand
CGTGCAACAGCCGGAGTGCAAGGACCGTCCAGACCGCCCAGACTCCAAACTGAATTGTACGTTCGCGAAAACGAGCGGTCGGTTTTCGTTCAATGTGCAGCGATTGCTCACCTTGCTCTTGCATCACCATTCACCTTCGCTTGCTGCTTCTTAGAGTGAGTGGGTTCAGGCACCGTCGCCGCGCGAAGTCGCCATTCAAGAAGAGGGAGTGGAGCGTCGGCAGAATCATTCGCCGACTGAACGTAGGCGAGTTCTGTGTCGTCCCATTCACGAAGCAGCCGAGGAATTGCTCCGAGTTGCTGCGTTGTGAGAAAGAGTTGGCTGCGTTGCTCATCGATGTCATGCAATTCGTAGTGTTGCACGCTGATGGCTCGCTTCACCGCGAGATTCTGCTTTTCCAGCGTAATCCCCAACACCGAAATGGTGGTGAGAATCACGAGCGTTGCTATAAACCGGAAAAACATGAATTCCCCATGGATGGAATTCCCCATCCGTGAGGATTCGTCTCGTTCAGTGGCAGTAGGGTGGTTGAAGCAAAGTGAAATGGTGGGTTGCGTACGCGAACTCAACTGCGAAATCACCTGAACGTTGTCTTTAGTTTCACTTGCGTACCCACATAATTTGAGACGCGCGTACTGCACCCACCCTACTTGCTACCTTGTGTATTATCGGAGAACGCTTGCGGCGGGGGCGAGGGCGACTTGGCTGGCATCGTGAGGAAGTCGTAAAACCATCCCGATTTTCAGGGTATTACCGTCCCTGAGGAGGTCTCGGTTCATTCCGACGACTTGTGTCCAGCGGGCAGTGCGACCAAGATGTTTTTCAGCGATGTCGGTGAGCGTATCTCCTTTCCCGATGCGAAACAGCGGTTGTCCGTTCGGACCGATAAAGAATCCGGAGGGAAGCAACGATTCCGGCGACGGTTTCGAATCAACGATCCCAGCCATTTTGGGATAACGCTGATCGAGGATTTTCGAATCAGGAACCAGAACAAACATGCCTGGTTTCATTCGGTCAGGACGTGGAATGCGATGCTTGTTGTACTCCGCCAAAGCCGCAAAGTACCGTGCTGTCCCGAAGTGCTGACGCGAAATTGTCCAATAGTTCTCACCCGGTTGGACTTCGTGAACTTCCTCCTCAACATTTTGCTGTGGAGAAGGGGTCAACAGTTTCGGCTCTACACTGGGTGGGTTGTATGTTGCTTGTTGTTGAGCGGGAGCGAATGCATTACCCGGCGGTTGAAATGCTGGAGCCGATGGAGATGAGATCGGCTGTTGAGGAATTGCTGCAGGAGCAAACGGAGCAGGCTGTGAGAGCTGCGGCGTAGGGCTCGGCTGAAGCGGTGCAATTGGCTGAGCTTCTAAAACGGGGGCTGGTTGCGGTTTCGATTCAATGGATGTCGACGAAAAAATCGAAGACTCAGGGGGTGTCATTCGTGGAGCTGGATCACTCGGAAAAGGAGGCGAATTCAGCTCCCCGTTCGGTGTCGCCTGTGGAGCAGCGAATTCCAAGCTTCCATTCCCTTCGAGCTCGGTTCCACTCGCTGGTTGGATAAATGAATCATTGCGTCCAGCTGGCGTCGAAGGTTCTTGAAGATCAATCTGACCTAACCGTGTGAGCGGTAATGGTTCAGCGAGTAGCCCTGGTTGTGGACGTCCGGTGGAGCCTGCTCCCGGGCTGAATTTCGAAGAAGGAATCAGGGACTTAGGAGCCGTTACTGTTGTCTTCTTGTTGAGTTCAACTGGAATTTTTTTTTGTGAAACCGTTTTTTTAACAGCTTCTGATTTTTGAAGTGGAGCCGCAGTAAACGGGCCTGAAGTTTTCAGGAGACCAATCGGGCGGTCAGTGGTTTTGGGAGCCGATGAAGTTTTCGGAGCCTGAAGAGGAGCGGCCCAATTTGGCTTCGATTTTATCGTCGGAGCATCATCTGCAGCCAAAACAACCATATTGAGGCTGCCAACAACCATACAAACAAGGCTCTTGACCGTCAGTGAAAACATGGATATCGGCAGAGTCTGTTCCATCTTGGACATAATTCTTCCTTCGCTAAGTGCGTTCGGCGATTCTTAGTTTTGCGGAACGTGAACGTGGATTCATTCGGATTTCAGAAGGTGTGGGTGTGAGTGGCTTGCGAGTCAGGTTCTTCCAGGTCGTGGAATCTCGGAACGCCTCTTTCACCATGCGGTCTTCGAGTGAGTGAAACGTAATGACGACAGCGCGTCCGCCAGATCGAAGTCGATTTGGCAAGACTGACTTCAAGAATGTGTCGAGTTGATCAAGCTCAGAATTGACGGCAATTCGTAGCGCCTGAAAGACTCTTGCGACACTTGGAGATTTTGATTTCTTCGATGGTCCCGTCACTTCGTTCACGAGACCCACAAGCTGATCGGCTGTCTGAATTGAATTCCCTGATCGACTCCGTTTTACAATGGCTTCGGCAATACGTGTCGCAGCTTTTTCTTCCCCATATTCGCTGAAGATCTGGCTGAGTTCATCGACAGATCCCGACCGCAAGAGTTCTTCGACCGAGCGACCTGTCGTTGTGTCGAAACGCATGTCGAGCGTTCCGGTTGTGTCAAAACCGAAACCACGCTGCGGGTCTGCGAGTTGATCAGATGAAAGACCAAGGTCGAGCAAAACTCGGTCGACCTGTTCGAGATTCAGTTCATCCAAAACGTGATCGAGTTCGGCATAGCTACATTGGTGAAGCGAAACATTCTCTCCAGAGACAACCTGGGCTGCACGATCAATCATTGACTGATCGCGGTCGAGACCAATGAGTTGTCCCTGATTGTTCATGGCTTTCAGAATATGTTGACTGTGACCACCGGCTCCGAGGGTTCCGTCGACAATGGTTAGGTTGAGCTGAATGGCAAGGGAATTCAGAACTTCATGGAGCATGACCGGAACATGCACCGTCCGACGAGACGGCGAAGGGCGCGGCATCGCTTTGTCCTGATGTGAAAATGGGGAAATAGTAGCATGTGGGAGCCGAAGTTTGCGGGACCGCAATCGGCAAAATGGATGGAATTCTTGAGCCGCTTTTAGAGACTTTGTGAAATTTCTGGAAGGTCAGTTGTCTCGTCGGGGAAACCACCCATCTTTCCACAACTGCAATATATGCCGAAATCCCCAGTGTTTAGGCAATCAACACTGGCGGCAATTGCCGAACGAGCGGAAAAATTCTGGCAGAAATTGCCGAATCGACCATTCTTCCCTTTGACATCCCCCCCTCAACGTTCGATTCAAAACATATTGGGTTTTTAAATGAAGAAAGAATTGACGGAGTCAATCATGAAACGGTTCTTATTATTTGGTCTCTGCATTACTGTTCTGGGGTTCAGTGGATGTGGTTCCGTACGCGGCTTTCGGCTTGCCTCCGTCAATTCTCCTTGTCTCGAAGTCTGTGTTGTTGCACCACAGACTTTCGAGCCAGGTTTTCTGCCTAGTTCACCGACAGACTCTGACATGATCGCTCCTCCACCTCCTTCTGTTCCAGAGCGACCATTACAAGAAGCCGACGAGGACATCCCACCTCCGCCACCTTCCAATTTAAACAAAGTCACAACACTAAGACGACCCATTCGGAAACCGATCCTGATTCCAATTCAACAAACAGCTTTCAAGCTCAAAGAGAAAGCTGCTGCGACTCTTCATTAGAGGGACGAAAGAATAATGTACTGATTTCTCAGTTTAAAAGCCCAGCATTTTGATAATGTCGGGCTTTTAATTCTGCGCGGATCCCTAGAAGTCATTTCAATACCTGAGCCGAACGCGCTAGCGTCGGGCTGAATTGCAGAAAACGTTGCAATCGAACCCCGTGGCTAGCGCCAGCGGCTCAGCAAGACAGTTTTGAAACGACCTCTAGAACTGAAGAGAGTGGAATTGACTGGTGAGCAATTCCGATCCTTATCGTTTGAATGAGATTGCTTCTCGAACATTCGCTCTTACAGCAGAGTCAAGGGTCATCGTGCCTGCAAAGTAAACGACTGCCCCCAGCATCAACCCCCAGAGTGAGCTGAATGGACGTTCGAATTGCAAAATTCCATATCCAGCAATTGCTGCTAGTGTCCCTGATAGAAGACTGACAGCGACTGTTTTGGCAACACCATTGAAGACTCCTTTTCCCAGGAACTTCAAGACAACACCAAGTTGCACCAGACTGCTGGTCAAGTAGACAAAACTCATAATGACCGCCAGAGCAGTCAGTCCTAATGTGGGAACCAGGCTCAATTTTAAAATCACACTGACAGTGATCGCTCCCACCGTGATGATCAATGGAATTCGTGTTTCCTGAAGAGCGTACATCACCTTTGTGCAAAGCTCTCCCAGACCCGCTCCCAGGGCCATCAGCGAGAGGCAAGCGATTGTTCGACCAACAAGGATCGTGTCATGGTGTTGAAATTCTCCGGACTCAAATAAATCTTCAACCAGATCGGTTCCAAAGACCGCGAGTACAATCGCAGACGGGATCATCAGCGTTGCTAGTCCCTTCAATGCATTCGCGACTTCGTTCGTCAGGTTGTCTCGGTCGTCAATAGAAAACTGTGAGATTCGTGGGAACGCAACAGTGCTCAATGTTCCAGATGCCAGCACGATGAAAACAGTGACAATTTGAGTGGCATAGTCGAATCTGGAAAGAGTGCCAGAGTCAAGGAACGACAACACATATCGGTCAACGAAAATGTCGATCTTTTGAACACTCATCCCTAAAAGAATCGGAATCGACAAGTAAAACATCTTCCTCAGGTGCTGTCGACATTCCATCCAGGGAGGGAATCGGAATGAACTTGTGACAAGCGGAAGTTGAATGCAAATGTTGACACATGCGCCGATCAAAGTCGCCCAGGCAACGACTTGAATCCCACCCTCTTGAGCGCAGTTCAGAACGATAAAAACGGTCACTATTGGCCCGACAACTCCGGCAATGACGGGAATAAAAAAGTTGAGCCGTGCATTCAGAGTTGCGTGCAGCAAGCCGATGAGAGTATTGGCGGGGAGCAGCCAGATTACAATTTGAAAGAGTAGCGCAGTCTCTGTGACAAGTTGATCCGAAAAACCAGGTTGCAGAAAATGCATCAACTGCCGACTGAATGTAAAACACAAAAATGAACAGACAACAGTAATGAGTAAGACTGGCATCAAGGTGAGAGCGATTAAACCATCGCGAACTCGACTTGTTGTCTTGCCGAGAACAGGAATCAACACTGGAGTTACAGTTCCGGCAAGAATCGCACTCACTGCAATTGGCAGTGTCATCGCGGCGCGGTACGCATCGAATTCGGAGGACGTGCCATAATATCTCGCGAAGAGTCGCTGCAAGAAAAACTGGACCAGCAATTGAGAAATCATGCCGATCAGTACAATGCCGTAACTTCTTCCAATTTTTGCGTTGGAGTTGGCTGGCTCTTTTTCCTCGTCAGATTTCTGTAACTGCTGAGAATTCAAACTAACTCTTTCTATGAAATCTTCGACACTAACCGCGAAAGTATCCTAAGCAATCCTCTTTCTTTCAAGAAGATCGGTTCCTTGGGGGCTGAATATGTATGTGCCACATGCATTTGATACCCATCATGGCTTCGTGATGTTGGATTTCGTGACGAAAATCAAAGCCAAAGGAATCTTCTAGTGAAGAGTGAATGCAGGAACTGCCACACTCTGCGCCACATAAATTGTCATCTCCATGCAGGGGGCGTTAAGATGGGAACTCAATAAATCTTGAATCCACTCTCGATCACTGTTTGACAGGTCTCCATTGAAGTCTCCACGAGTATTATTTCTGGTTTCCGGGAAAAACGTTCCTTCAACACGATATCGTGTCCTACCATATCTGCCGCATCTACGAGCATCTGGTTACACGTGTGATGTGGCTTACAGCCTCCCCGAAAAGTACGGCGAGTTCAAATTACTCGGCTGGCGTGGAAGTCAGATGTTGAAGCAACTCACACGTCGTTTTCAATTATTGCTGGCAAAGTTGAAGAATTACGACATCTTGTTTGTTGAACGAGAAATATTCGACCTTCCAACTTGGGAGATGGAAAAGAAATTCCGTGCTGCGATTCCTCGTATGGTTCTTGATGTTGATGACGCGATATTTTTGCGGTATCCAGACAAGTTTGCTGCAATCGCTGGAATGAGTGATCTGGTTCTTGCAGGGAATCGAAGTTTAATGCAAGAAGCCTCGAGGTTTTGCGATCAAGTGACGCTATTCCCGACTGTTGTCGAGACGGCTGAGTATGATGAAATCGACTGTCCCGGTCATCCCGCTGTCCCGGTGATCGGCTGGATTGGTACTGAGTCAAATATTCCATTCTTGGAGACGATACAGCCTTCTCTGGAAAAATTGGCTGAGTCAGAACGGTTTGTACTAAGAGTGATTACAGGTGATGGAGCTGCGGTTGCTAACTTGGAAAACTCGGCCTTTCAGATTGAGTTTCGAGAATGGAATTCGGCCACCGCCGAAAAAGAAATCTCTCAGTTCACGATTGGAGTCATGCCGTTACCAGATGATCGCTGGCAGCGACATAAATGTGGATTCAAACTAATTCAGTACTTAGCAGCTGGAGTTCCAGCAGTCGCTTCTCCGGTTGGAGTGAATTCCGAAATCATTCAACATGGGACCAATGGGTACCTTGCAACCGGCGAGGCTGAATGGTGTGAGTCGCTTCGCTCCTTGCTGAATAACTCTAAACAACGCAACTCATTCGCGGAGGCAGGAAAAAAGACTATTGAAGCAAATTATTCGGTCTCCAGAAACCTCCCGATATTGAGTGCCGCTTTCGATGACTTGCTTCAGCGGTAGGTGGTGTCAGCGACCCGCTCACGAAACAGTTTTTCACGGAAGGAGTGAACGAAGAACGTTGCTATCCAGCACTCTAAGGCGAGGCTGGTTTTTGAGCAATGATCGAGATTCTCCCTCCTTGGCGAAGCATGGCAAGCAAGATTCCCAATGGAGCCAAAGCAACGTGTACAAAGAATGGAGGTGAGTCTGCGAACCACGACATCAGCGCCCGTCCCATTTTTGAATCTGGATTTCTGGCAAGCAACCACGCACCAGTGCTGCCGTAATAATCGCGAATGTTTCGCTGATGAATAATCTTTACATCTTCAAAACCTGCTTCGGCAAGTATTTTTTGAAGAGTCTTCGGTCGGAATTGGTGTAAGTGACGTGGTGCTTCCCAGGCGATCCAATGCCTGCCAAAAAGAACTGGTTCGACACACCCGAAATTGGGAACGCTGAAATAGAATTTGCCACCAGGGACCAACCATTTAAAAATGAGAGAGAGTGCACGTTGCGGGGAGATCAAATGCTCTAGCACCATCCAGGCGAAGATTGCTTGAATCGATTGGTCGTCAAATTTTGCCTCTTCAAGATTTCCGATTTCAACCTCGTATCCTTGATCACGTGCCTGCATGGCAGCTTGTTCAGATGGCTCAATTCCGCGGACTTTCCAACCCTTGCGATCAAGCTTCGCTAAGAAGGCTCCTCGCCCAGTGCCGATCTCTAACGCACTCTGCCCTGGAAGTCCGGGTTCTGGAACGATGTGTCCATAATCTTTCATCAACCAGTGGTAAAACTGTTTTAATCCTGGAATCCAGCGGATTGGAGGCCGTGCGAACCAAGGTCTTTCGTCCGCATTTTTTGTTGTGGATTCTGCTGTCGAAACGTGTGGGGAGTAGTGTGTTGGGTAACAGTTCGCAATGGTTTCTGGTGTCGGACGAGGGTTCATGAAAACATGGGTGCAGCGTTGGCATTTCGTAAAAGTGAACTCTCCTGGGAGACCACAAAAATTGTCCTGAGTTGTTATGAGCATTTCGAGTTCGGCTGACTCACAGAGCGGGCAGTCCGTCGATTCCAATACGATTGTTGCGTCAACTTTTTTCACAATTGTTCTTTCAGAATGCTGTCCAGTGTCTAACTTTCGGCATGATATCGGCTGAGAATTGAGTAGTTCAATCCTGAAAACTATGCTGCAAAGACCATGACATCAAGCGATTTGCTGCTATACTTGTCATAGATGAGGTCTGTGATGTCATCACTTCGTTTCTTCAAGAGTAACGGCTCCATGAAATTCTTTTCATTTCTGCTCATTCTGTATTTTGTGAGTTCTCTCCATGCGGCTGACCAAAAAAACGTGAAAGCTGCGTATGTTAAAGGAGCTGGATACTTAAGTGGAATCTACTCAAATTCGGGGGGGGGCCAGAAAACTTTGATTGCTTTAGCAATCTATAAGGCAGGCGCATCAAAAACTTCGGGTCCTGTGAAAGAATCGCTTAATGAGGTTCTCGAACGTTTCAAAGACGGGAGCTACAAGGCGGGTGGAGAGCATATCTATGAAGCCGGAATCGATGCGACCTTTCTCGCCGACATCGACCCTCAAAAGTACCAGGCACAAATTCGACAAGTCGCCGATTACATCATCGCTATGCAGAAACCCAACGGTGGATGGGATTACCCAACCGGTCGAGAAGCGAGTCAATTTAATGGTGACACCAGTGTGATTCAATATGCGTGCCTTGGTCTCTGGGCTGCTGAACGGGCAGCGATTGAAATCGATGATGAAGTATGGCGAAAAGTACTCGACTGGCATGTGACGTATCAGAATTCAGATGGCGGTTTCGCCTATTGCCCCAGGACGGAAACGGGTCATTTTCGCGATGCTTCAACCCTGAATATGTCTGCGGCTGCGGTCGCAAACATGCACATCGCGATGTTGCATATTGAGCCAAATTTCCTGCCACTCAAGCAAGAGTTAAAACAGAAGAAGCCTGAAGGGGAAGAAGAGAAAACCCCTAAGTTTGGAATTCTGGAGTCGGTAAATTTGGATAAAGTGACTCAAGTAAAAGCTGATGTGGTCATTCCCTCGAAGGCGATCTCTAGTGTGCGTAGAGCTTTTAATTGGCTGGGGACTCGATTCAAAGTGGAAAACAAAGAAAGCCCGCATGCCACATATTACTATTACACAATCGAACGAATGGCCGCACTGGCTGACGTCGATAAGGTTGGAAGTTCAGACTGGTTCCATAGCTGTGCCGACTACTTGTTGAGCACGCAAAAAGCCGACGGCTCATGGGATGAGTCCAGTTACTTCGATAAGAATTACGACACCGCCTTTATCGTTCTCTTCCTCACTCGTTCCACAGGCAAATTGTTGAAACGTGTCGAACCTCCAGCAAAATTTGGTGATGGTCTGCTCGCTGGCGGACGAGGTTTACCGGACGACTTGACGGATGTCGATTTCAACGGCCGAACAGTGAACATGAAAGAGAAGCCGACAGAGCCGCTGGATATCCTTCTCGCCTCCCTATCTAAGACGGGAGGACTCGGAAGTCTGGATGACGTACAGGAGAAAATCGTCGAACAAGTTCAACTGGGGAATCGAGAAGATCTCATTGGACAAATAGATCAATTGCTCAAACTGATTGACCATCCTGACCCTGGAATCCGGCAGACGGTTGTCTGGGCATTGGGACGAACCGGAAATATGAACCTTGCACAACATCTTATCCGAAAACTAAGCGATGATAATCTGACTGTGATGATCGAAGCGCGAAATGCCCTCTGCTGGATCAGTCGCAAACCACTTGGGTTTGGATTCCAGGAAGATCCGCTCATTGATTTCTCGGCGAATGTTTCAGAGGACAAAAAAAGAGCAGCCATCGCCCAATGGCACAAGAACCTCGTTCTCACTTGGGGCGATTGGTATCTCAAGAATCGTCCGTTCGAAGATCGCGGAGATGCATTCGAAGCTGAACTTCGCCAGAAAATGGACAAACTGAAATACGGTTTTTAATAATGATCAATCGATGAGGTCGCTTTGCCGTACACTGCAAGTGTGCGGCAAAAGCACATTCGACTCTTAATCCTTTGTCTCCTTTGCTGAACTCATTGTGCCACGCTGGCACATTTTAACCTTTCCGCTACAACGTGTGCTGACTCGTTACTGTACGGCACCGCGAAAGGTCTTCGATGTTCACGATTTTCTCTTTTGTTTTCTTCACCGGCCTTGTTGGTCTGATTACGTGGCTGCTGACCCGTCACGACAACCACGAGAGTTCCTCCGGTTACTTCCTCGCTGGAAGAAGCCTCACCGGCGGCTACATCGCTGGTTCGCTGCTGCTGACGAACCTTTCTGCCGAGCAACTGGTTGGATTGAACGGCGCTGCCTACACCGATGGAATCTGCGTCATGGCCTGGGAAGTCATCGCGGCGATGTCGCTGGTGGTTCTGGCGCTGTTCTATTTGCCTCGGTACTTGAAAAGCGGAATCGCGACCGTTCCACAGTTTCTTGAAAAACGGTTCGACCATGGAACCAGAACGATCACAACGTTGATTTTCCTGGTCGCCTACGCCGGCATTTTGCTCCCGATCATTCTGTACGTTGGCGCGAAAGGGATGACAGGCATCCTGGATATGAAAGCTCTGACCGGAATTCAAAGCGAGTTGACATTGATCACTGTGACCGTCTGGTTGATTGGAATCATTGGTTCGATCTATGCCATTTGGGGTGGGCTGCGCAGCGTTGCCGTTTCAGATACTCTCAACGGATTCGGTCTGCTCGTCGGTGGAATTCTGATCGCCTACTTCGGTCTGGTGTCCGTGAATCCAGAAGGAGTAATGGCAGGCTTGCAAACACTTCGCGAAGCCTCACCGGAGAAGTTCAATTCCATTGGCTCTGGAGACCAATCGGTTCCGTTTGGAACGTTGTTCACCGGCGTGCTGTTGCTCAATCTGTTCTATTGGACGACGAATCAGCAGATCATCCAGCGAACATTCGGCGCAAAGAATCTGGCGGAAGGTCAAAAAGGAGTCCTCATTGCAGGTGTCTTCAAGGTCATCGCTCCGATGATTTTGGTGCTCCCTGGAATCATCGCCTTCCATATGTATGGACGCATTCAAGTTGGCGAAGAGTTCATTACGGTCAAAGACAAAACGGAAAACGTTGCCCTACTTGTGAGCGCGAACGGAGAAGAAAAATTCCTCCACGAGGAAGCTGCACAGGAATTATTAAAAGTCGATTCGCCAGAAGCCGTGCTGAACACGAAGCTCAGGACTGCCAAAGACAGCAAAGGAACGACTTGGGAGATTGAGAAAATCATTGGCCCTCATGTTGTCATCGCCTCAGGCGAAGATGGTGAGAATCGTTATCTGGAAGACGTTTCCGAAAAAGAACTTGCTCGAATTATTCCCCCCCGAGAGAGGGACAAAAGCTACGGTCAACTCGTGCAAAACGTTCTCCCGAATTGGCTCACCGGATTCTTTGCAGCAGCAGTCATCGGTGCGATTTTGAGTTCGTTCAACTCCGCACTCAACAGCACAGCAACGCTATTCAGTTTAGGTGTTTACAAGACGATGCTGCACAAAGACGCGACGGAAAAACAAGTGATTCGAGCTGGTAGGATCTTCGGGATCGGCATTGCGATTGTCTCTATGCTGGTGGCTCCGATGCTCTTGGGGCAGGAGAGCATTTTCGGTTACTTGCAGAAGATGAATGGCCTGTACTTTATCCCGATCTTCTCAGTCATGCTGGTCGGGATGCTCTCCAAACAAGTCCCGGCAATTGCTGCGAAAGCAGCTCTGGTTGTTGGCTTTACGGTCATTTCCCTCTGCTACTTCGTCTCCCCGTTTATTGAGATCGCGGAGAAAATCCACGGCTTCCATTTCCTGGGTGTTGTGTTTGTTTCGCTCGTTCTATTGATGCTCCTCATCGGAAAATTGAATCCCCGCGAAACCCCCTGGGAACAAAAGTATTCCGGTGATGTCGATCTCACTCCCTGGGTGTTCGCGAAACCGCTGGGGGTTGGACTGGTCGTCTTCGTGCTGGGAATCTACATCTACTTCGCAGACTTTTCGATCTTGGCAACGCAATAATTGACGCCGACGTTTTGCGACACACTTTAAGTGTGTCGCTACCTGTCCTGCTCTCGTCGTTCGAAAAAATTTTGAATAGCAAAATATGCAGCTCCGAGTGAAGCTAGGCACAATGTGCAGAAGACGATTGGGATTTGAATATCATCGAGTGTAATCGATCCGATTGTTACCGTCTGGTAGACTCCGATATACGGGTCGAGATAGAGATGTTGACTGAGGCGAGGAGGGTAAAAATAGTAGTAGACAATCACGCCACAACTGAACGAGAATGATGCAGCAAGTAACGCAGTGATTCCCCAGAACAGTCGACCGATGAATTTTTGAAAAATTTCGAGCATTACTGATCCGCGACTTGTTCATTCCCGGCGTAGAAACGATTCGCGACGATATGTTCGCCGACGAAGATGACGACGACCAGCATGAGTAGCATTGGAAAGACTTCCTGACCGATATCGGCAGCGTTGATATCGTCTTTGAGTTCGTCGATATCATTGGCGACTTCGTACTTCTCTTCCCCGAACCGCTCGTCGAGTTCTTCCTTCGTTAACCGAGTCAAATCACTTTCTGCAGAAGGTGGGTTCACGCTGAAGCCTCTGAGCGAGACTCGGGAACCCTGCTCGTAAAGATCGTAATGCCCTGATTCGTTGGTCGATTTCAAAACCATGACCGGTTCAAACGCATTGAGTGAATTTCTCGATTGCTTCAATCCTGGCTCACGCAAATAGATTGTGCGATCCGTGTTCTTCGGTTCCAGTGGAATGACCGGAATTTGACCAGTGATGTAGTTGTGCTGGATATCAGTGAAGCGTGAGACGTACTCTGTCATCTGTTCGACGAATGAAACGAAGACCCATGACGTATCCACAGGAGCCGCGAGTGTTGACCAGCGGTTCCGACGGTCCTCCGGGAGATGGGCTGCAGTAGTCAGCATCACTGTTCGCCCCCGACCGTAACTACGTTCGATAATCGCCGGCGACCGATCAACATCTGTGTATGTCGCAAGGACATTCGCGCCTTCTGCCGGTTCAACAGACCAGAACCGATAGACATCAACGAGGTTTTCAATCGTGGAGAAGGTTCCGAAGTTTTCGTATTGTCGAAATTTCCAGAACATCGGGTGGTTTCGTTTATTGATACTGAAACGCCATTTGCTGCTCCCTTTCCAAACGTCGAGGCGTGCAGGGAGAAAAACTTGTGCCCGCGCACGTTCGTAAGATGACCGACGAATTTTTTTGTCATTCGCACCAAGAACAATAATCAGCCCACCGCCGTTCTCGACGTACTTCGAAAGTTGGAACCAGACGTCATCGCTGAATTCGCGACAGTTGATCAGGGTGACTGCCGTGTAGTCGGCGAGTTGTTTGTCTTTGAGTTTTCCGACCGTGATGTATTCTGGAACGAATTTATTGCGACCGGCGTTGAAGTCCACTTCTGGAGCAAGCGCGATCATCCATTCATTGACATCATCAAGTCCTGGACCAACAACAAGCACTCGCGGTGCTGGAATCACTTCTGCTGAAAAGTAGCGGACATTATCAAACGCGAGCGGATCGTTTGTTGCCAGTTTGATTTCTCCATGCAGCGAGCGATTCTTGAGATCGTTCAATGGTCGGAAAGACGTTTGCACTGGTATACCAGCATCGACTGGCAAACTAACTTGTCCGACTTTAGACGATTGATTCTTCGAATTCTGTATCCGCAGTTCAACAGTTTGTTCGGCGACATCGCTGCCGGTCGCCGAAATCGTGGCAGTCACAATCAGATCGCCACCGACCGGAACTCGTTCCCGCGAAAGTTGAATTTCTGTAATCGCTACGTTTTGCGGATCTTCCTGACCCACATCGACGAGATACAAATTCGTTCCGGCAGTTTCTTCGATCAGACCTTGCAACAACTCCGAACTTCGGTCCTTCCAAGCAGATTTTGTCAGATCGGTAAAGATGTAAACACGTCGAATGTAACGATCTTTGCGTGCATCTGCCTGAACGTTTGACTGACTCGAGAGCGTTCG
>DAOUPA010000315.1 GCA_030626405.1 Planctomicrobium sp. | reverse complement strand
AGCAAGTCCTCCTTGATGTCTTTCTTGCCTGCGGCAGCTGCAAATGTTGGCAGCCAGTCCATGTGATGAATCACACCGTTGCTCACAGAACCAGGTTTGATCACGCCGGGCCAGCGAACAGCACATGGGACGCGCCAGCCACCTTCCCAGTTTGAATTCTTTTCGTTACGAAATGGATTGACTCCTGCATCTGGCCAGGTGTTTTTGTGCGGTCCGTTGTCGGTGGAGTATTGCACAATGGTGTTGTCTGCAATGCCGAGTTCGTCGAGCAGGTCCAGGAACTTCCCGATGTGCATATCATGTTCGACCATGCCGTCGGCGTATTCGTCTTGTCCTGAAATTCCACGCAGTTCTTTCTTGACGTGAGTTCGGAAGTGCATGCGTGTTCCACTCCACCAGACAAACCAGGGCTTGCCAGCTTTGTGTTGCCGACGGATGAAATCGATAGCGAGATCACTGGTTTCATCGTCGACGGTTTCCATTCGCTTTTTAGTTAATGGACCAGTGTCTTCGATTTTTCCGTCTGCCGAAGACTTGATCACACCACGTGGACCGAATTTTTTGCGGAATTCCGGATCTTTCGGATAGTCTTCGTTTTCTGGTTCTTCTTCCGCATTGAGGTGATAAAGATTGCCGTAAAATTCGTCGAAACCATGATTCGTCGGCAAGTGTTCATCGCGATCACCGAGGTGATTCTTTCCGAACTGTCCGGTCGCGTATCCCTGATCGTTCAGAACGGTCGCGATGGTGATGTCTTCAACCATCATTCCTTCTTTGGCACCGGGGAGACCGACTTTCGAGAGGCCAGTACGAAAGACGCTTTGTCCCATGATGAAGGAAGAACGACCGGCGGTACAGCTTTGCTCTCCGTAGTAATCGGTGAAGATCATCCCCTCTTTGGCAACACGGTCGATATTCGGTGTGCGATAGCCAACCAGTCCCATGGTGTAGGCACTGACATTCGATTGACCAATATCATCACCCCAGATGACAAGAATGTTCGGCTTGTCAGCAGCAAGCAATTGACCTGCAAAGCAGATCGCAAGCAGGCTTGCCACAAAAGTGGTTTTGCCATGGCGGAGTGTCAGTAAATTCATAAAGAACAGCCTTTCGAAGTAAGAATCAGAAGTGAAGATGTTGAACGAAAATGAATCGCGAATGCGACTGAGAGTCGAGATGGTACACTACTTGACAGGCATCACACAACGAAAACCGACATGTGACATCCCTGTGTCCGGGCTACATCCCATCCGGGCTGCCGGACGATAGCTGGAACAGTATGTGTCGTTACAGAGGAATGACCCTCCCCGCTGGAGGCGTTGCGGCATCAATGGGCGCCGTGGATCAAAGGGTTTGTCTGGTCCGGCTGGGTTGACGGTCACTTTCGAGGCATCACGGAGTGCATAGGTATCCAGGCGATACCAGTCGCTGCACCACTCCCAGACATTTCCAGACATGTCGTACAGCCCATAGCCGTTGGCTGCATAATTTTTCACGGGGGCGGTCCGCACGTAGCCATCTTGCTTGGTATTCTGTGCTGGGAATTTTCCCTGCCAGATGTTGGCTTGTGGTGTTTCATTTGAAAGCGGAGCATCTCCCCAGACAAAAGGTTTGTCTTCAAGTCCGCCTCGCGCAGCGAATTCCCACTCCGCTTCGGTCGGTAAACGCTTCTTGGCCCATTTGCAATAGGCTTGCGCATCGTCCCAGGAGACTTGAATCACGGGATGATCCATGCGGTCCTTGATCGAACTCTCCGGACCTTCAGGATGCTGCCAATCTGCGCCATGTGTCCACCTCCACCAACGTCGAATATCGTTGAGGGGAACAGTCCGACCGGGTGATTGAAAAACCATTGAACCGGGCAACAGTGCCTCAGCAGGAGGTTTGGGTGTTCCGGGAGGAACCTGTTTTTTGAGTTCTTCCCAGTTCACAGGGCGCTCCGCTGTGGTCACGTAGCCTGTCGCATCAATAAACTTTTTGAATTGAAGATTCGTCACTTCGGTTTCGTCAAGATAAAAAGCATCGACCTTCACCTGATGCCGAGGGCGCTCGTCAGGACGAGAAAGCGGGTGATCGCTCCCCATGAGAAATGTCCCGCCGGGTATCAACACCATACCGGCGGGTGGCTTTGACGCTTCATCGCCAGAGACGTGGCTGATAAACAGCATGGAGCAAGTGAGAGCAGCCAGGGATTTTTTGCTCATGTGGGTTTTAGACATTTTGACAGCACATTTTATTGGACCCTCGGACGCGAATAGCCCATGAACAACGAGCAACTGTTGCTCATCGTTTAACAGTCAAGCACTACAACAAATACAACCGGATTGTAGCCCATTTCTAATGGGAAATCTATTCCTGTATCTCGAATCAGAATCGCATCGTTTGAGATATTTGAACCTGGTGAACCCTAGCAGACCATTCACCAATTGTTGTTTTCACTTTTAAGAAGTTGCGTGATCTGGAAACTTCGCTCTGCAAGTAAGTGCGATGTTTCTGCGATGGGGAGCTACCGTTCAATTGTGACGGCCATCACAATTGGAGCGGAGCGATCACTACCTTTGACCAACTCGATCGTGCTGATCTTTTCGGATCTTTGGGGAGAAACTTTAAGATACCGGATCTGCTGATTTCCGAGCTTGAAAGCGAAGTCGCTTTGAGGCACGTCAACTCGCCGAATGTAGTCTGCAAAGTGAACGCCGTTGATTAACGCATGATCTTCGGACTTCCCATCGGCGTAGTGTAACCGGACGATCATTGAGACCGTTTCGTTTCGGTCAAAAGGGAAGTTCCAGCCGCCGACACCGCTGAGCAAGTGAATCACCTTGGCAGCTGTATTGCACGGCAAGGAAACCGACTTGGGCATCTTTGGTGGAAGCGTTCCGTTCGGTCCGTTTAACAGAATAATGTTAGGCCTCGACTTGTTGCTCGGATCGGTGAGCAGGAACGGGATGCCATTGAAATGCTTCGGCTTCCAGTCCGGAAAGACCATTCGGTCCGGACCGCTATCACCGCCTCCAAACAGCCCTTTTGTACTGATGGCAGTGGCATAGCGGTCAAGAGGCACCGGGACGTACTTGCCTTTGTTCGTGAGGAATTCGAGCAAGTTCGACAATTCTACTTCTGTCATTTGTTTCTCGAAGCCTTCAGGCATCAATGATTTACGTGATGCCAATAGTTCTTCGATATCTTCTCGCTGAATACTGGTTTCATTGGCTTTCGTGTCGATGAGCGTAATGCTGGTCCGAGTTTCAGAAGCGAGCATCCCATTCATAATTCGTCCATCCATTCGAAGGACCGTATAGACACGAAAATTGCCTTCAACGCTGCGAGAAGGGTCGATAATGTGTGTCAGCAATTCTGCTTTGGGATGGACAGCCATGCCTGTGAGATTCGGTCCAATCGTCTTGCCCATCTCGCCGTGCTTGTGGCATGCCGCGCAGTGCTTCTTGAACATCTCACGCCCGGCATCAACGTTGCCCTTTGCTTCAGCGAGGTGCAGTAGAGACTTCAGCACTTTATCGCGATTGACATCAGGAAGAACACCGCTCATGGAAAGTAATTTTTCAGCTTGTTGGCGAATCTGTTGATCCGGAAACGCCCGCAGTGCCTGCTTCTGGTCAAGTGATAAGTCGCCGAGTTCAATGTCTCTCGAAGTCAGACTTGCCAGCAGTGCCTTCACCCAGTCTGCTCGGCTCAGTAATGTCTCGATGGCCGCTGACTTGAGGCGTGGTGTCAACGCGGGGATTGCTTCGGCGAGGCTCTTGCCAGCATCGGTTGATCTACTGAGTCGAATCGCCTGCAAGAATTGCGTTCCGAGTTCTGGAGTTGTTTGAATTCCCAGTTGTTCCACAATTGCGGCGACAACCTCAGCATCGTCTGTTCTGAAGCCGATCAAGTCACGTGCCGCCGCGAGTCGATGTTTGTCTTCAAGACTCTTGTTACGAATGGTAATCAGCATCTCATTGACGATAACATGTGCGTGTTCGTCGAGTACCTTCGTCCCGCATTGTGCAGCGAGGCGAATCAGTTTGCTC
Source organism: Planctomicrobium sp. (assembly GCA_030626405.1). Classification (GTDB taxonomy): domain Bacteria; phylum Planctomycetota; class Planctomycetia; order Planctomycetales; family Planctomycetaceae; genus Thalassoglobus. Next base: position 4,147 of record DAOUPA010000315.1, on the reverse strand, counting down.
TTCGAGTCAGCCCTCAGATTTTTCAGCACACTGACGAGAGAGGCGTCAAAACTGTCTGTTGTGCTGAACTTGAAATCAGCAGGCAGTCCTGCTGTCAAACCATCAAGCAGAGCAGCCTGCAAGGGAGCATCCGCGGCGCTCAATCCAGCGATGATTGATTCCAACTCAACTGCCGATGGGTTTCCTCGCGAGATGTGTTCGGCAACACGGCGAGCGATGCGAATGTTGGCAGGCGAAGTGGACACTTTTTGTCCCGGAATAGCTCGGCCATCAGCAGTGGTCGCCTTCCCGGAATTCAATTCGGTCAATGCTTTCAAATAGTACAACGATTGGTTTGCAGCGGCGGCGGTCAGTGCGTCTGACAGAACGGGGTCACTTGCTTCAACTGCCTGTTGAGCTACCGCTGACGCGGCGAATGCAGCCGCAGGCATGTCAGCAAGTCGAAGGAAAGTGTGCAACCGGACTTGCGAGTCAGAATCTGAAAAGAGCGAATTGTTGTCGTGAATCGCTTTCAAGCCAGCTTCAGAGACGGGTAGCACCGCCAAAGCGTTTCGACGCACTCCGTCAGAAGGGTGGCTGAGCGCACTGCGAACAGCGTTAAACGATTCACTTCCAGGTTTGATCAACAGGAGCGCGTCGAGCGTGTGCAGTGCATGCATCGCACCGACATTCAGCCCGATTTCATCGGTCGATTGATCTCTCGCCAAGGCAATCAAATCGGGAGCTACTTCGACTGCATTACGTTCAACCAGCAATCGCTGGGCCTGCAAACGCCATGTCATCGACGGATGCTTGAGTGCCTCGACAAGGTCCGCGGCGGACGCATCAGTCAGACTCTTGTACGTGTGGAGAGAACCTTCCGCGTCTCCATCTGGAACGACTCGATAAATGCGTCCGTGCTTTTTGTCTCGCAAGTCGCTTTCGTAGGCATTTCCTTTTCCGGTCTTGAATCCTTGTGGTGTGGGATTGTGCTGGACGATGTAGTTGTACCAGTCGATGACCCACACGGCTCCGTCGGGACCGACTTCAGCCATGATGGGGGCGCTCCATTCGTCGTCGCTCGCGAGCAAGTTCACCGGGCTGGTTGAAGTGTAGTTCGCGCCGTCTCGACGAAGCACAAAAGTGCCGACCAAGTGTCCGGTTGGGCCACAGACAAAGGCTGTTTTGTTCCACCACTTCTGAGGAAAAGCGCGGGCCGTGTACAAAGCATGACCCGCTCCAGCGGTATAGCCACCGAATTGATCAACCTGACGAACGTTCTCTGTGATTGGGGTGAAGAGGTAGGTGTCAGCGATTGTCCCTAACGTCGATGGTGCCCAGCCTCGGACGCTTTCGTAGTAACGATTAGGAATCGGGACAAACATACTTGGGTTATGATTGGCGGTCGATCCGAAGATCAATCCATCTTCACTCAGCCCCAGTCCCCAGGTGTTGTTATTACTGGAGCGGAGAAATTCGAGATCGGTCACTTTCGGTGGATCTGTCTGGGAGAGCTTGAATCGCCAGAAGCCCATGCGGAATGTCTGCGTCGGCTTTCCGTCGACATGAGGAGTGCTGTTGTTGTATCCCTGCATTGCCCAAATCCAGTTGTCGAGTCCGTACCGAAAGTTGCTGACTCCACCGTGAGTATCGCCCAAGGTCCAGTTTGAGATCAGCGTTGTTTTCTGGTCAGCAACATCATCACCATCTGTGTCTTTGAGGTAGATCGTCTCGGTGCCGTTCTGTACAACCGCTCCACCTCGAATGATGACGATTGCGGTCGGAATACTCAGCCCTTCAGCGAACACTGTGAATTTATCGGCGACATGGTCACCATCGGTATCTTCGCAAATACGGATGCGGTCGCGGTTCCTTCCCAACTCGTTGGGGTAGTCAATCGTTTCACAGATCCATAACCGCCCACGCTCGTCCCAGGTCATGGCGATCGGTTTTGCCTGAAACTTCGTCTCGTCGGCATACAGTCGAACGGTCATGCCTTCGGGAGTCACGAAATGCTTCAGTGACTTTTCTGCGGACAGCGGTTTCTGCATTAGATTTCGAGGCTGACCTTGAACTCCCCACTTCTGGCCGGGAGTGTAGTTGGGAATCTTTGGTCCCACGTCGACGTACTCAAACTGAGCGACATCGTTGGCGAGTTTCGTCATTTCGGGAACGGTGAAGGTGTTGAGATCACGAAACGGCGGAACTTTTCCAGGGTCATCACCACAGGCCCAGCGAATGCCTCGCTCTAATAAATTCTGAAACCCTGGTTGAGTGAATGTTCGTTGGTCATGCCCCCATGCGGTGTAGAAAACTCGCCCCTTTCCATGTCTCCTGATCCAGGTCCATGGTTCTCGATCCTTGCCTTCCACCTGTTCACCTTCGACCCTGTACTCCAAAACCGTGCGGTTTTCTTCGTTATGCAGATGGTGAATGTAAGTTTCGTCCCAACTGGTGAAGCTGCCGTAGCCTTTCATGATCGGGTGATTCGGTTCCGCAATCTGAGTCGAAAACACACGGCCTCCATGTCGCTGAAACTGCCCACCCATGAGCGCGACAATCTCCTTGTTATTGCGCCAGCAATACGTTGCGCAATGTAGCGGAATGAATCCTTTACCGTTGGCAACGTAGTCAAGCACTGCTTGTGCTTGAGCGTCTTCAATACGATCAATGTTGGCGTAGAGCACTAGGCCATCGAATTGAGAAAGTGTCTCCGGATTGAGATCTTCCATCCGGTCCGTGTACTTTAGTTCGACCCCTTGAGCTCCCAAGACTGGGGCCAACTCTTGAAATCGAACTTCGGGACGGTGATGACCATTGTCACCCATGAAGAGGAGTTTCAGGTCACCGCCAAGAACATGGCCGCTGCAACACGTCATCGCCAACAGGCAGGCCATCAAAACTAAAACGAATTTAGGTGATCGTGATGTCATTCACTCGTCCTGTTCTGAGAATTGCTCGAAGTCTCATTTTAACTGTGGCCAGGTAGAGCCAGTCCCATCATTCGGGCATAACCAGACCTTCCAAAGGCTGGGGAAACTGGCCTTTGCACACTCCTGGAATTTTCTTCTCTAGAAAGAAACGTGACTCAACGTGACCCGTTTTCTGCTTCCCTATTCTTTGAACTGCCCAATTGGCCAAAGTTCAAATCGTCGCAACCAGCACTCGGCAGATTCTGTTTGCAGGCAAATGAAACCCTCTGGAGGAGTTGCATTCTTACCCGAGTTGACGAGTTCGCCGTTGATGTAGACTTCCATGTCACCACCTTGGCAGATGACTTCCATGCGGTTCCATTCGCCGAGCGGATTTTCAATGTCTTTGGCGCCGCGGTAGCCTTTGACATCGGCCCAGTCGGGATCTCGGTCGCGCCAGTTGATTCGTTGATTCTGTTTTCCGTCCTCGGGGAATGCGCGGGCTTCGCCCCCTTTTTTCCAGATCGTTTCTCCGTCCCGATCTTTTGTCACTTCGCAAGTGAGGCTGGTTTTGATCAGTGAGCCGTCGGCATTCTTGCCTTGTAGAACTAGAATGTCGCCAGAGCCACCTTCGATCAATTGTGCCTCGATCGATGACATCCAAGTGCCTCCCAGAGAACCATCGGCCCCATGCCCGTGAACCAACAGACCGCAGTCTCGTGCACGATCCTCACGTGGTTTCCAGGTTTTCTCGCCCCATTTGTAATCCATCACTAAGTGGTAATCTTTATACTTCGTATTAGTTCGAATGTAACCGAATGCTTTGCCAGTCACATGCAGCATGCCATCTTTCACAATCCAGATCTCTTCCCGTTTTTCCGTGTGTGAATTTTTACTGTTCAGGTGGAACGTATAATCTTTGAAGTCAGGGTCAGCGATGAGATTGATGACTTTCGTGGGAGCGACTGCAGCGTCCTCACCGCAAGCTGAGTCCGAATTCAGCGACAGGCTGCCTAGCACCACGAGCGTTGCTAGGCAAATTTTCTGAGTTGTAAATAGGAGAGATTTCATTCGAAGATTCCATGGTAAGGACAGGCTAAGGGAGTGTCGATCTCGGAACGGCGAGTTCATTGTGGGTGGTGAACCAGGGGGAGGCTTTGGAAATGAACGTTCACCGCAGGTTCATTTTGAAGCCTGATCGTCGCTGTCGTCAAGTCAGTCAGTTTGAATCGAAACTGAAGTGAACTAAGTCTTTT
>DAOUPA010000068.1 GCA_030626405.1 Planctomicrobium sp. | reverse complement strand
GCATCGATGCCTTCGACTTGAACAATGGATTCAATGTTTTCGATAGACTTGTAATGCTCAGCCTGAACAATGACTGCAATTCGGTCGTTAGCTGTTTCTACATATTCTTGAAAGCCAAGTCCGTAACCGTGTGCTCGTGCCAGACCGACGCCCCGTGTCCCTGCTGGTGCGTATCGAGCATGACGAACAACTTCTGCGGCTTGCTCCGCACTGTTCACCATCGGGACAATGACACCTTCGGCGCCCAGATCCAGCACTTTTTTAATGGGAGCTTCTCCCGCCACTGGCACACGAACAACGCAGGCAATCCGGTGATCGACCGCCCGCAAAATCCCCAGCAGATCACCTGTTTCCAGCGGGCCATGTTCACCGTCTATGAACAGCCAGTCATAATCAAGCTCTGCAAAAATTTCCGCAGTCGCCGGTGTGGTTAACGTGACCATCGTACCGAGTAAGGTTTCACGGTTGGTGAGTCGAGTTCGAAAATCGTTTGTCATTGGTTTGAAGTTTCAATCGTGATCAATAGTCGTCATGTAAAAGAACATTCGTGTGCAGTCTCTCTGGTAGAGATTGTAAACACCCGGTGGATGTTGCTGCCAGAATGGACCTCGTGCAACACGACTCATCAAAAAAACTTGTGAGCCTTGCTTGAAAGAATGCAGGGCGGCAGTTTATAAACACGGTCACATGGACTAATGTAGATATGTGTATCCGTATGTAGAATTTGGATTTGTCAGTCACTTTTCAATTGAAACACAGGAGATTTCGCCATGAAGTTCACAAAAATGACTGCTATCGCAGTCAGCGTCGCCGGTTTGTTTTGGATCAGCGTTTCACTGAATGATGCTCAAGCACAGAAAACGAAAGGGAAAACACGCCCGGCAGCGACGAAGTACCTGATGCGAGGAGTCGTCCGACCAAGTTGCGCCAGTCTTGGAGCATTGCTCAAGGAAGGACCAGCGGATGATAAAGCTTGGGATACAGCGGCATGTCATGCTGCCTGCCTGAGTGAGATGAGCTTCGCCCTAATGGATGATGGTCGATGCCCAGATGGTGTCTGGGCAAAAGCTGCAACGAAAAATCTGCGCGAGGGATCGGCAGCTGTCCTGGCAGCGGTCGAAGCCAAAGACTTAGATGCTGCAAATGCCGCATTCAAAACCGTGACTGCCAGCTGCTCTGCGTGTCACAAGGAGCATAAGAAATAATTCAAGAAGGAGGGGGTGTTACGCCATCTTCACAAGACCATGAATAGGCATGAGTCCCGATTTCATCGCGAGATCGGGACCGCCTGTTGCCTGTTGGTTTCTTGAATTCTTACTCATTGAGCCGACGTTGAATCTCGGCGGTGACATCTTCGACTTTCACTTTCACTTGTTCGAGTGAATCTCGGTCGCGGATTGTCACGGTGCCGTTCTCAATGGTGTCGCCGTCGATGGTGATGCACCAGGGAGTTCCGATTTCGTCTTGTCGTCGGTAGCGGCGACCGATCGCGCCCTGGGCGTCGTAGGCAACGTTGATGCCTGCGGCTTTCAGGCTGCGGTAGACCTCTTTCGCTTTCTCCGGATGACCATCCTTCTTAACGAGTGGGAAGACCGCTGCTTTAATCGGTGCAATTCTGGGGTGAAATTTCATTACGACTCTGGTCTTCATGTTCCCTTTGTCGTCCGGGGCTTCATCTTCGTAGTACGCTTCACAAATGAACGCGAGCGTGGCTCGGTCGGCACCGGCAGAAGGTTCGATCACGTGCGGGATGAAGCGTTCGCGCGTTTGGTCATCGAAGTACGACAGGTCTTTCCCAGAACCACGGTACTTCGGCTGTCCATGTTCGTTCAGTTCTACTTCAAGTTCGCCATCGTCGCCGATTTTGAGCTTTCCTTCCATGTGCGAACGGAGGTCGAAGTCACCTCGATGGGCGACACCTTCGAGTTCTCCGTATTCACCTTTCGAGAGAAACGGGAACGCATATTCAATATCGGCAGTTCCACAGGAATAGTGCGCGAGTTCTTCAGGATGATGCTCACGGAGAATCAAGTTTTCTTTATCAATTCCCAAGCCGATGTACCAGGCGTAGCGACGGTTTCGCCAATAGGTGTACCACTCTTGCGATTCACTCGGAGTGCAGAAGAATTCGATTTCCATTTGTTCGAATTCACGCGAGCGGAACGTAAAGTTCCTCGGCGTGATTTCATTTCGAAAACTTTTTCCAACTTGACAAATCCCAAGCGGCAACTTCACGCGACTGGAATCAACAACGTTCTTAAAGTTGACGAAAATCCCCTGTGCAGTTTCCGGTCGGAGGTAAGCAGTGTCGTCCTCGGTTCCAAGTGCACCGATGATCGTTTTGAACATCAAGTTGAAGTCGCGCGGTTCAGTGAGCGTTCCAGCTTCGGTCGCATCAGGACCGACCACGCTGGAGTATTCTTCAACAGGAATTTCGGTCAGGCTGATGACTTCGCCTTCCCATTCGAGTCGGTCGGCGTATTTCTTCTTGAGTCCAAAGAACGCAAGTGCCTGCGCGGTGATCTCTGGCATCTCACCCACAGCCGTCACGAAGACGCGCACTGGGTCGGTTTCACCTTCTTTCGACTTTCGCTTTCCGATAATCCAGCGACCATTGACGTGGTCGTGGCGATAGCGTTTTTTGGCGACTTTGCAGTCGACCATTTTGTCGACAAACAAGTCATAGTGACCACTGCACTTCCAAACTTGCGGATTCATGATGATCGTTGTTTCGACTCCGACCATTTGAAACGCTGCCGGTGCTCCTTCCGGTGCATCGAGCGGATCGTGGCGAGAAATCATGTCCTGCCACCAGGCGTCGCGAACGTTCCGCTTCAATTCGGTTCCGAGCGGCCCGTAGTCCCAAAAACCGTTTTGCCCACCATAAATTTCGGAGTCCTGAAAGATGAATCCTCGCCGTTTACAAAGCGAGACAATCTTATCCATGAGCTCTGATCGGTCCGTGTGGGACATTGCTGTACGTCTTTCCGGGGTTGTTGAATGTGAGTGTGGGCGGTGAATTTGAAGTCTAAAGTGGTCGAGAGTCTAGGGTCTAGGGTCTAGTGAGGTGAAGAGCGATTTGATTCTGTATTATCCTCAATGCAATACAAGCAAAGATTTATCGTTGAGTACCGAAGTATGTCATATGAGCGACTTGTTACCACTTGACGAACAACAAGATTACCACGAAATCTAGCGATCTTGGTGGACGTGGTTGATCCTCGTGATCGTTTTGATTGAGGTCGGCATTCCGCCATGCCTCGCGAAGCTGCCATTACCATGATGATCTCCGAAGGTGTGCTGACGGTCATCGCTTTCACGTTTGCGTCGCTCACTATTTCCGACACTAGCGGCAGTTTACGGGTTCAGTTCGGGCCACTTCCGCTGGTTGGAACCGAGATTCAGTACGATGAAATCCTGGAGGTCGAACAGGAGAAATCAACGTACCTTGATGGTTGGGGACTGTGGCGTGCTCATGGTGGCTGGCTGTGGAACGTCTGGGGATTTGATTGCATTAAAATCGTGACCGATAAGAAAACCGTTCGAATCGGGACACAAAATCCGAAGAAGCTTCTGAAATTCCTCCTTCTGAAAACAGATAAGGATTCCACGCATTCGAATTTCCCACTCACGTTGTCTACACTTCGCCTGAATTTGATGAGCGGGTGAATGAAAACCCCCTTGCCCATCATTCCTAGCCCCTTGCCCAAGCGGTTTGGCTAAGACGATCAATTTCAAATGCGGCTTCCCGGCCGCGCCAGGACAGCGATGCAAGAACAATCGATCCAGACATTCGAATTCGAGAACGGCCTGACTCTTTTGGTCGAACAGATGCCGCACGTCCAGTCAGCAGCGTTTTCGTTGCTCACTCCAGCAGGCACGATCTACGAAGATCAAGGATTGAACGGAACAGCCGCAGTCGCTCTCGACTTGATGACGCGCGGGGCCGGTGAACGGAATAGTCGGGAACTTTCCGAAGCGCTCGACTTTCTGGGAGTTCAAGGGAACGACAACGTCGGTTGGAATTTCCTTTCCTTTTCCGGAGCAACTCTCGCCGAGAATCTCCTTGAAGCACTGCCGATTTATGCCGACATCGTTCAGCGACCACTCATGCCGGAGGATCAGTTCCCTGCGGTGATGAATGGTGCGGTTCAGAATTTACTCTCGATAGATGACGAGCCGCAGCGGAAGATTTTTGTCGAACTCCGCAAACGTTGTTATGACGATCCCTGGGGGCGATCAACGGACGGAACGCTCGATGATCTGGAGAAGATGACGCAACAGACGCTGGTCGATTTTACAAAGAAAAATGTGCGCCCGAATGGATCATTGATCGGCGTTGCAGGCAATGTTGATGCCGAGCAAATTCGCGATCAGGTGGAGAAGACTTTCGGAGCTTGGGAGAAGTTGCCGGAGCCGGAGATCGTCCGGCAGCCCTGCATCGGCGGTGTTCATCACATTCATCATGATTCAACGCAGACACACATCGGGATCGCCTACAACAGCGTTGCTTACGACAGTTCAGATTACCTGACAGCCTGGGCTGCCGTCAGTATTCTCAGTGGCGGCAGCAGTTCGCGTCTGTTCACGGAAGTTCGAGAAAAGAGAGGGCTGTGCTATTCGGTCTATGCCACACTCAACAGCCTACTCACCGAGGGACGTGTACTCGCCTACGCTGGCACAACGACTGATCGCGCGCAGGAAACGCTTGATGTGATGTTCAACGAAATTCGGAATCTCGGTGAAGGAATCGACGAAGCCGAACTTCGACGATGCAAAGCACGAGCGAAGAGTTCGCTGATCATGCAGCAAGAGTCGACCGGTGCCAGAGCCGGTTCCATCGCCCGCGACTGGTTCCACTTGAAACGAGTGAAAACACTCGATGAAATTCATCAGGAAGTGGAAGCGATTACCGTTGAGAGCATTGTTGAATACTTGAAGCAGCATCCGCTCGATGGAGTCACAGTGTTAACAATCGGGGCAGAACCGCTTGAAGTGAATCTTCAACCGCACATTTAAAAGTGCGGCTAAACTTTCAATAGAATCTTTTCATTGCTTAGTAAATCAAAGTAGCAGACTCATGGCGAAGCCGCAAAAAGTTGACCGATTCGAAAAAGCTCGGCTGGAGAAGCTGGCAAAAATTGTTGAGCTGGGACACGATCCGTTCGGACAACGTTTCGATGACAAGCTACAAATCGCGGAAGCTCGTGAGAAATGCCCTGAAGAAAGCGGTGTTCTCGGTGAGAAGGTCCGCATCGCCGGTCGGATCATGTTGCGTCGTAAAGCTGGCAAGCTGCGGTTTTTTGATATCCACGATGCCACCGGCAAGATGCAACTTCTCTTTTCGCGTGGCGATCTTTCCGAAGAACAATGGCAGCTGATGGGACAGCTCGATCTGGGTGACCTCATCGGCATCGACGGTGCCATGCGTCGCACCGACTCCGGGGAAGTCTCGGTCTGGGTTGAGCAGTTGACGGTACTGTGTAAGTCTTTGACTCAGCCGCCGGAGAAGCACCACGGTGTGACCGATGTCGAAACGTTGTTGCGGCACCGCGAACTTGATCTCATTTATACCGATGGGGTACGTGATAAACTCGTCTTACGAAGTGCGATTCTCGACTCAGTGCGCCAAACATTACGCAGCCAAAAATTCACCGAAGTCGAGACGCCTGTCTTGCACGCCATCGCCGGTGGTGCTGCCGCGAGACCATTTACGACGCATCACAACACTCTGGATATCGATCTCTATTTACGGATCGCTTTGGAGCTGCACTTGAAGCGACTCATGGTCGGTGGGATCGAGCGCGTGTACGAAATCGGACGAGTTTTCCGGAACGAAGGAATCGATGCGACGCACAACCCTGAATTCACGATGATCGAAATCTATCAGGCTTACGGGAATTACGAATCGATGATGGATCTGACCGAAGTGGTCGTTTCCGACGCAGCGAAAGTCGTGCTTGAGCAGACAGATCGAAGCCGAGAAGACGGGAAACTGATCCTCCCTTGGGGGGATGATGAAATCGACTTCACACCACCGTGGACGCGCCGAACTTATTCCGATCTCTTCGAAGAACATGCCGGTTGCTCGATGACAGATGTCGATGCCGCTCGTGTCAAGGCAAACGAGCTGGCTCAACAAGGCATCATCCAGAAAGACTTCATCGAGCAAATGAATTCGACGGAAATGCACCCAGATGTCATTGTGAGTGAGGTCTTTGAAGCCTGCGTTGAAGATTCATTGACGGGTCCGATTTTTGTCATCGACTACCCTGCATCGATTTGTCCACTCACAAAAAGAAAGCAGGACAATCCTGCCATCGCTGAGAGATTTGAACTGTTCATCCACGGTATGGAACTGGCGAACGCGTACACCGAACTGAATGATCCTAAGCTCCAGGAAGAGCTATTTCGTACTCAGTTGCAGGGACTTTCCGAAGAAGATTCCATGGCAAAAATGGACAAGGATTTCATCGCCGCCCTCAAAGTTGGGATGCCACCAGCGGGAGGACTCGGAATTGGAATAGATCGCTTGGTGATGTTGTTAACGAATAGCCAAACAATCCGCGACATTATTTTCTTTCCTCTGCTGAGGCCAGAAGTTGTTGCAGGGGAAGGGGATACGGGGAAATGACAGGTGTTCTCATCCTTAGGAGGCGCCAGAAGTTTGTTAAGATAGATCGACGCATCTAGTTTCAATGAATGGAAATCGGTAATTATTACAATATCGCTCATTGACCGGTTATAATCTTGCTCGTACGATGTCAAGTGAGATAGGTGACTTTGTTTGCATGTAAATGGAGTTAGTTTTGACAGTCGGAGTGGTGCTCTTCTCCCACTTCGGTACAGTGAGGTTGTAGGGATGTTGGTTCTCTCGCGCAAGAAAAACGAGAGTATTATTATCGATGAAAAGATCGTAATCACCGTGATTGAGGTCCGGGGGGACAAGGTGCGCCTTGGAATTCAGGCACCGCGCGAGATTCCGATCCATCGTAGCGAAGTCTACGAGGCTTTGGTGCAACTCTCCGAGCAAGATTCTTCGGAAGGTGAAGCATCGGTTCAAAGTGAAACGAAGTGATCTCGTTTTGGTCGTATTTCGTATCGAAAAACAAAGAAGTCATTCAAAGAGCATCCTTTCGGGTGCTCTTTTTTGTTTTTGAAAATGCGTTTAACGGTGCGGTCGGGTCAGTTTGAACGCGACCGAGAGTGGTCTTTCTTTGTATGTTTCCAAAGCTGTCATGTTCGGTGCCAGGTGGTAGTTGTCGGGGGTGATGTTGGGCTCCTGGAAGTCATCAACCCGAAAGCCTGCTGAACGAAATGCTCTCCAGTATTCCTGCAACGGGCGATGGTACCAGATGAAGTCACTTTTAAAGTGTTTCCAGGGAGCATCTTGTTGCCGAGACTCCTCATAGTACGAATGCTTCCAGTCGTACGAAATTGATCCATTGGGGTGTACGTTGCAGTCAGTTTGAGGAAAGCAGGGGTGAGAGAAAATGACGACTGCAACCCCCTTGGTTCTCAATACACGAAACATGGCATTAACGGCATCTTGAAGTTGCGGCGTGTCCATCAGTACATAGTTCGAGACCACGGCATCCATCTCGCCATCTTCGATGGTGCTTAGCTTCGTGCAATCATCAACTCGAAATTCAACCTCGGTATACTGTTGCTGGGCGATGCGAACCATTTCTGGGGAGAGATCGACGCCGATCACATCTGCACCTAGATCCTCCAGTTTACTCGAGAGGTATCCGGTTCCGCAGCCATTATCCAAGACCGATCGATGCCGCACGCGACCGAGCATCTCAAAGAGGACAGGATCGGAATTGAGCCGACGGTTCCAGTCGCCTTTGTCGCCAACCTGTTTTTTCCAGTCGTTCGCCTTGGAGTCCCAAGAAGAGCGAACATCGTTGATGTCTTCGGTCACTGAACTTCTTTACTGTATTTTATTATGGTGTTTTTTTAACGGTGTTTTTTTAACGGTGTTTTTTTAACGGTGTTTTTTTAACGGCAGGGACCGCAGAATCCCAAGTGTTTCGTTCATCCAATAGACGATCCAGAATCACCTGAAGTTTTTTCGGAACATCTGGAAACCCTTGCGTCGAACGCGGCTGTCCCAAGGTTTCACGCATCGCGTTGTGCATCATGTACCGACCAGAAGTCGTTGTCATGTGAATTGCATCGCGGTAGATCTCTTCGATTGAATTGAACTGCGTATTGCCTGCGTCTATTTCTTTTTTTAATTCGATCAGCAACCGCATTGCATGTGTTGATCGAAACTCTGTTTGTGGATGTTTCTTTCGTAGTTGTGAAAGCAATTCGTCAAAGTACGCAGCGCTGTGCGTCAATTTCCCGTGAGGGTCACCGTTTTCATACTCATCCACAAGGGAGGCACTTCTCGCCCAGCCAGTATGAATGATGAATACCGCCTGAGGTTGAAACTTGATCCACACGGAGATGACAGCCAGATCTTCTTCAACCGTTGTGCCATAGTGCGGCTGCACCGAAATGAGATCATACTTTTTCGCTCTCAACGGGATCGGCCAAACTATTGACGAGGCAACGCACGGCCTTCTTGGATGCTCGAAAATGTACTTCAGACTCTTTCCACAATCGACATGCCAGTGCACTGTTGCATCGAGCTTCGAAGGAACGGTATCCCAAGTGAGTGAGTTCCCGATGAGATAAATTTTTGCACCAGCTTCCTCCGTCGCATTCCCATCAACGGGAGTCTCTTGACCAAAGACTCCCGGACTCAAAAACAGCATCAAACAAATTGCGAATCGAATAGATTGTTTCATTACGATCAAATTAGCTGAACCATGGACTCCAGTGACATGCTAGCGAGCAGAGGACAAGATATCGAGGATTCGAATCTTCAGTGACATGAAAAATGACTTCTGAATCAACGTGCATGACTCGCCTGAGAGGGCTATCATCCGCAGACCGATCATATTATTTTGACGAGAAGCACCGTGTCCGAAGACTCTGTCTCCAACAATATTAAACCAGATCCTCAAACTGTTCGTCTCGACCATTTCCTCAAACTCTGCGGAGTCGCCGATACTGGTGGGCAGGCAAAGATGATGATTCAGAGTGGCGATGTGTTCGTCAATGGAGAAGTCGAAACGCGACGGCGCAAGAAACTGATCGCAGGTGATGTCGTACAATTCGGCGACGAGGAATTTGTCATCGAAGGGATGGATTGAATTTCGATCGACTTCGTGGATTTTGTTGCCATGCGAGTGTAGAACGGACCTGACTCAATCACCTGCGACATCCTTTTTCTGGTCTTGGTGGTGCCTGATTCCGCTGCCACGCGAGAGTGACGCCAACCCGAACTTATCTTTAATTTCATCAGCGACAGAATCGAGGCGTTGCTGCTTCTTGTCACTGTCGCTGACAGCGTCGCAGGCAAACAATGACAGTTGGACTTTCTTCTTCCGCTCGAACTGATGAACTCCAACGCCCAGGAGTCGAATGCCTGAGTGTTGTTCCGGGATTGCAGCGTCGAGTAATTCTGCCGCGATCTTCCAAATCACGTCGGTCGCGTTTGTTGCTTCCGGCAAAGAATATGATCGAGTGATTGTTCGGAAGTCGGAGAAGCGAATCTTCAGTTGAATTGTCCGACCTTTGAGAGAATGCTGACGGAGCCGTCGAGCGACCAGATCAGAGAGTTCCAGTGTCCAGGCACGAAGTGCTTGCCTGTCGGTAATGTCTGTCTCGAATGTTCGTTCGTGAGAAATTGACTTTGCTTCCCGATCCGGAATCACTTTGCGGTTGTCGATTCCCTGTGAGAGTTTGTGAAAGTGAATTCCTTGCGAGCCGAAGCATTGGTTGAGAATTTCAGGATCAACGCGACGGAGGTCACCAATCGTTTCGACACCCATACTGTCCAGGATCGTGCCAGTGACTTTTCCTACGCCCCACATCCGTCCGACTGGTAATGGATTAAGAAAGTCCTCGATGCGATTCGGATCGACAATCACCAATCCATCTGGCTTTTGAAGGTCACTGGCAATTTTAGCGAGAAATTTATTCGGAGCGACACCGACTGAAGCGATGAGACCTGTTTCATCAAAGATCGCAGACTTAATCTTTCTGGCAATCTCAGGACCAGTTCCAAACAAAGCTTGGCAGCCGGTCACATCGAGAAATGCTTCGTCGAGAGAGAGTGGCTCAACAAGCGGTGTAAAGCGAAAGAAAATCTCGCGAATCTGCTGTGAAATCGTTGAGTAATGCTGCATTCGCGGGGAGACAGAGATGAGTTGCGGGCAAAGACGAAACGCCTTCGCCGCTGGCATCGCACTGCGAATACCGTACTTACGAGCAACGTAGTTCGCAGCGGCGACAACACCACGTCCGGTTCGGCTGCCACCCACGATCAAAGGCAAACCGACCAGTTCAGGTCGGTCTCGTTCTTCCACGGAGGCGTAGTACGCATCCATATCAACGTGAAGAATCATGTCGTGTCACCACCTGAAAAGCAGTTGTTTCTCACAAAATCTTACTCGATAGATGCCATGAAGTAAACGAATGTCCACTCGCGTGAAACACGTCTTGCTGCTGATTTGGGATTGATCCTATAACTTCCTCGCAATGATCGGCTCCTATTGCACAGAAGCCGTTGAGATGTAAAGGATTGCAATGAATCGATCTGCCCGAGATTTTCTAATAGTTCTACTGATTGCCGCTGGTTGTTTCTTCATCAACCTAGGGGGACCACACCTCTGGGATCGTGATGAACCGAGGAATGCTGGCTGCGCGGCAGAAATGTTGGCGGCGAGTGACTGGGTGGTTCCAACTTTTAATGCCGAGTTGCGCGACCATAAACCAGTTTTGACCTATTGGTTCATGATGCTTTCTTACCTTGCATTCGGGGTGACAGAATTCGCCGCCCGGTTTCCGTCTGCTTTGCTCGGAGTCGTCACGACGTTGCTGACATTTTTCATCGGTCGTCAACTTTTTAGCTCGTCTGTCGGTCTTTGGTCGGCAATTGCTCTTTCGACAACAATGATGTTCGGAGTCGCCTCGCGCGCTGCTACGCCTGATGCGCCGCTGATTTTCTTCTCCACGCTCGCGATTGCGATCTATGTCTGGGGAACGACCTCGACGGTCAGGAATGAACGTCAGGAAGGTTCGTTCACAACTTTGTTCCCAGAGAGGTGGAGCGTTGCGGCGGCAATGTATCTGGCAATGGGGATGGCGGTCCTTGCCAAAGGTCCAGTGGGAATGGTCCTGCCGACGGCGGTCATTGGAATGTTTCTGTTGATCAAACGACTTCAGACATCAGAGACTGGAGGTGATTCTCAGGCAGGCTTCGTTTCCCGCATTCAATCGATTCTCCGTCCGTTCGCGCCAATTCATATTTTGAAGACCTGTTGGTCGATGCGACCAGTGACAGCAATCCTTTGTGTGCTCGCTGTTGCACTGCCCTGGTATGTTCTTGTTCACTTGAAGACTGGAGGGGAGTGGACTTACGGGTTCTTCGTTAAGCACAATGTTGAGCGAGCAATGAGTTCTATGGATGGGCATCGAGGAAATTTTCTCTTCTATCCAGTCGCTCTGATTGTTGGATTCTTTCCCTGGTCGATTTTCTGGATCCCAACGTTGCTTGATGGGATCAAGCAAGTGAAAACAAAATCGAAATGGGGCGATGGCTACCTTTTCGCATTTTGCTGGGTCGGCGTCTATCTTTGCTTGTTCTCAATCGCAAAAACCAAACTCCCGAGCTATATCACTCCTTGCTATCCCGGAATGGCACTCGCTGTTGGGTTGTTTTTGGATCGCTGGATACAGGGAGAAATTGTACTCACGAAAACCTGGAGGCGGCTCGCATTCGGATCTCTCATTGCTGTTGGAGCAGGAATTTTGATCGCAATTCCTATTGCGGCGAAGCTTCTGGTGCCCGAGGAGGGATTTCTTGGGCTCCTGGGATTGATCCCGCTTACTGGAGGGATCGTCGCACTTCTTGCCGCAGAACAAGGAAGGTCTCGTCGAGCCATCTCAGCAACAGCGGTGACGGCAGTGCTGATGTCTCCAGCGATTTTTGCGTTTGCTGCTGCCGAGATCGATGAGCATCGCCAGGTCGATCAACTTGTTGAGATGATGTATCAAGGCGAGGAGACGGACGCGGTTGACATCATCAGTTTTTCCAGTACCGAAGCGAGTTGGATTTTCTACGCGCGTCAGCCCATTGAACGTTTTCTAGATCCGGAGGAAGCGACGAAGGAATTGATGAAACGTTCTCCGCTCGGGCAACCACGGGTGCTGGTGACCACAGGAAAACGGATGAAGAAGTTGAAACCGTTCCTCCCGAAAAACCAGTTCAACGTTCAACAGATGCCTTACTTTATGGAAGGGACCGACATCATCGTACTGCGTCCGAATTCTGAAATCGTTCAAACGGCTGCCGAAGAAGAAGTTCGAGTCAGTCGCTGAAGTCTACGGAGCGCTTTGCTTTTACCGCACACTTGAAGTGTGCGGTAAAAAGGATGATTCCTTACGACAACAACAACTCCAGGTCTTCCGTAGTCAGATCGGTAAGAGGCGTGTTGCCACCTTCGAGGATTGCATCGGCAAGGTCGCGTTTCTTCTGTTGCAGTTCGAGAATTTTCTCTTCGACAGTATCCCGGCAAATGAGACGGTAAGCAAAGACCTGATTCGTTTGCCCAACTCGATGTGCCCGGTCGATTGCCTGAGCTTCGACTGCAGGATTCCACCATGGGTCGAGCAGGAAGACGTATTCGGCAGCTGTCAGGTTCAAACCGAGTCCCCCTGCTTTCAATGAGATCAGGAAGACTGATGTTTCTGGATCGTTCTGAAATTGCTCAACAACTTCTTGTCGATTGCGAGTTTGACCGTCCAGGTACGCGTACTTCACACCTTTGTCGTCGAGATGTTTCTTAACAATCGACAACATGCTGGTAAATTGTGAGAAGACGAGCGATTTGTGATCTTCCTCGATCAATTCCTCAAGCTGCGGAATCAGCATGTCCAACTTTGCAAACGGGTCGTCTGCGCTTCCCCGGTCGAGTAGCGCTGGGTGACACGCTGCCTGACGAAGTCGAAGTAATGCTTCCAGAACGTGCATTCGGGTTTTGCCCATGCCTTGTTCTTTGACGAGTCCGAGAAGTGAGTCTCGGTAATGGTTGCGAAGCTCGTCGTACAATTCCTGCTGTCTCTCGCCCATGCGGCAGTAAATTGTTTCTTCGAACTTTTCTGGAAGATCCTTGGCAACCTCTTTCTTTGTTCTTCGTAGCACGAATGGGCGGACGCCTGCTGAAATCAACTGGCGAGATTTTTCATTGGCGGCATCAGTGGCGTGTGACTTGAAGATCGAACTGCGACCGAGCATCCCAGGATTGAGGAATTCGAAGATTGACCACAGATCACCGAGGTGGTTTTCAATGGGAGTACCGCTCAAGGCGATGCGATTGTGTGCACGGAGTAATCGGGACGCTTTGGCAGCCTGTGACGCTGCATTCTTGATTGTTTGTGCTTCGTCGAGAACGGCGTAGTCAAACTCGATTTCTTTCAGATCAAGAATGTCTCGGCGTAACGTACCATACGTAGTGAGAATGATGTCCGTCTTTGGGATCTCCGGAAGGAACTGAGATCGATCCGGACCGGAGTATTCGAGATAAGTCAGCTCAGGTGCAAATTTTTGAATTTCCTGAACCCAGTTAAACATTAACGATTTCGGGACAACGACCAGAGAGGGGAGCTTCTTCTTTTTTCTTGACGCGACGCGTTCCTGGAAAAGAGCCAGCATTTGTACTGTTTTTCCCAATCCCATATCGTCGGCGAGACAACCACCGAATTGGTAGTCTTGCAGGAAGTGCAGCCATCCCAACCCTTCTCGCTGATAGGGGCGCAGTTCGCCAACAAAACCTTTCGGTTCTTCCCGTTCCTCAACTCCGTCGAACGATGCCAGCTTGGATTTCAGTTCGAGGTATTTTTCGTCGAAGTCGACGAATTCCTGAGCTGATAATAATGCATCGACGATACCAATCTGCGTCGTTGAGAATTTTAGGCCTTCTTCATCAACAGTTCCCAAGCCTGCCAGAATCCCATATTGCTGTAGCCATTCTTCAGGCAAAATCCCCAATGATCCATCGTCGAGGCGAATGGTTTGATCGCCCCGTGTGAGTGCAGCAAGCAACTCTGGGAAATTTGCTTTCTTGCCTTCGAAATCGATATCAGCTGTCAGTTCAAACCAGTCGATGCCGGAGCGAACGTTGAACTTGACCGAGCCTGCTTGTCGGACTTCGTTTCCATCTGCGTGGACCTGCCAACCTGCGGCAACGAGTTCGCGCACCGCTCTCCCCAATTCGCTGACAGGGATGTCAACATCGTGAGCACTTTGGCGATGGTCGACCAGTCGACGGAAGCCGAGTTCGTTCAGCTTCGCCCAATACTCCGCTTCCTGTTTTTGATTTCTCAGCAAGCAACGACCTTCGTCCCGCTGAACAATCGCCCACTGAACATTGGCTGCCGCGACCAGTGTGCCGAGGTATTCGAATTCGATATTCCCTTGGATACGCTCGTGTCGCCAGCCTCGCTTGCGAGGTGAACGGAATGTGAGCCGTGGAATTGGATCCGGATGGACTTCTTCCAGTTGCAGTTCTTCTGGAAGATCCAGTTGCGGAAGGACCGGCATGTCGAGCAACCAGTCGACGAGGTCCTGTTGCTCACCATCTTTCGCTGTCAACTGTTGTTCACCGAGCAGAGTTGGAACCCAATCGTAAGCACCGAAATCGTCGAGCTGCGCAATTGTCTCTTCCGTTGCCACCAACCCTCCTGGGAGGATGAGCTTACAGTCTGTCAGACGTTTCTGCTCGTCACCCCGGCGAACTTCCCCTTTGAGCGACCAGGAGCCCTCTTCGTCGTCCTGCTCCAGAACCAGACACAACTTCCAGTGATCTTCGTCGTCACAACTCAGAGGAGTCCAGTCCTTCTCAGGTGAGTTGAGATACCTGAGCCGTCCAGATTTTGACATCAGAGGCAAGATGAGGCCGCACAATTCGTAAGGAACTCGGTAACGAAAAATCGACGTTTGGAACTCTGCCTGCTGAGCCATCCAGCCAGTTCGCTCAGGCGTTCCTCCAGCCAGAAATGCCAGAATACGGCGGTCGTCGGCGTGTTCAATTTCTTCGAGACGTCCCGGTCTGAGCTTAAGTGGTTTCAGCTTCCCCCATTGCCCGTTGCTGCGTCGTTGACGTTGCGATGTTTGCACAACAAGTTGCTGTGCCTTCTGGCTTTCGGCGATGTCAATTTCAAAGAAAATCTCTCGCTCACGAGATTCCGCAGTGGCACCTCCACGTGTCGTACCAGGCATTTCAGACCGCAAAGCCTGCAATTTCGTTTCCCAGTCGCGCAGTTGTCGCGTCGAGGTCTTTGTCGTCCCCGGAGATGATGCTTTGGTTTCATCAGCGACAGCGATCTTGAAGATATCGCGCCCATCAAAATCATCTTCGATTTCTTCCAGAAGATGAGATGGAGTGTAAGTCGTATCAGCGGCGAACGGTGGGATACTCCCTGCGCGGGGAGCACCCGTCAGGTAATCCCCTTCGTCAACGGAAAGAATCGTTGCCCAAAGGTGTTTGCATGCCGGTTCTTTCGATTGCGCATCGCCGACACAGGAGCAGAACATCCGCAGTTCATTTTCCTGGATACTGAGGTGCGTATGGTATTCCACGCCATCCCGAACGACCCCATGCAGGTCTTCGGGTGCGACGCGAGCGATCGAAACACGTTCGGCTTGAATATACGCTTGACCTCGAAAACGAATGTCTCCGCGAAACCGACTTTCCAGAAATTGTGCCAGTGACACAAACGCCTCCCTGCCATTATCTTAAGACGTTAAATGAGCGAAAAAATGATGAATTGCTCACTTCAACGTGATCTTCAAAACGTGAACGACGCATCGAAAGTCGAGCGCACCCTACAAGACTAATCGAATCACGTGGCTGATTGCCAGACCTCGCAAGAAGGAAATTCCTGATCCGTTACGAATTCGCCAGAATTCTTAAAAGTGATCAGCAATCGGTTCTAGCCGCACAACTCAAGTGCGAGACTCAGCGAGTCTGTCTGACCGGTTCGCACTTCTGCTCAGGAATCGTGCAGCTCACGCATAGACGTGAAGGATGTAGATGAGTTCATGTGTTTCCTGAACTCGAAAGAAACCCGGTCTTTTCACTGTTATTTACGAATTTCTCATTGCTCAGTGTTTCATTAAAGCCGAACGGCACATGGGTTGCAATCGTCGTCTGACAGACTGCGTTCTGAGAATGCCATCTTAACAAAATCGCCTTGATTGATTCGCTCTTGAACAAGGCAACATCACCGATGACACCAGGGAATGGCAAACTGCCATGGTAAACTTCTTACACATCTTCCAAGACACATCAAGCATGACGACATATCGCTCGTCTCTGTTTTGTGCGACTCATTTTACGTCTTGCTTTTCCAGTTCTCAAATGGCAGCGGCGAGTTGGCGCCGTCAACTGAAGCGATTGCCGCTCCATCCGCGACCTCAATCTTGCAGGTCAACGTAGGGTGGGTGAAGCAAGTCGTTGGTCTATCGGTGGGTTACGTTCTCGATACCCGCTCTGATCATCGAGACAAAGATGTTCACTCTCTTGCGCAACCCACCATCACGAGCAATTATCGAACTTCACCCACCCTACCGTTTAAGTACGACCGTGGTGAGTTCATTTTTTCCCTCAATCAAGTTCATTGAAGAACTTTTTCTTCAGCCATACTCATTGAAAGTCTGCTCTGGTGGAAGTTCAGAACAAACTGACTCGAATCAATCTTTTTGATTTCAAATCGCCGCAGATGCGTGCGTTTCACATGTCGTGGTTCGCATTCTTTCTCTGCTTCTTCGCGTGGTTCGGAATTGCACCGCTAATGAAAGTGGTGCGAGAGGAAATGTCCCTGACGAAAGAACAAGTCGGCTGGTGCATTATCGGGTCGGTCACAGCCACCGTTTTTGCGAGGCTGCTCATCGGTTGGCTTTGCGACAGAATCGGTCCACGTCTGGCGTATACCTGGTTGTTGCTTCTGGGATCAATCCCAGTGATGTCAATTGGATTGGCAACGGACTACACATCGTTCTTGTTGTTTCGAATGGCCATCGGAGGCATCGGAGCCGCCTTCGTCATCACTCAATACCACACGTCCATCATGTTTGCTCCCAACTGTGTCGGGACCGCAAACGCAACATCCGCCGGATGGGGAAACCTGGGCGGCGGCGTGACGCAACTTGTCATGCCGATGGTCTTCGCCATGTTCGTGGGGACGCTCGGACTGAGCAGTGCCGTTGGCTGGCGGGTTTCGATGTTCGTTGCTGGTCTACTGTGCGCTTTGATGGGAGTCGCGTATTTCTTTCTCACACAGGATACTCCGGATGGTAACTTCAAAGAGCTGCGAGCCAAAGGTCTGATGCGGAAGAAGGAAGCCGTCCGCGGAACGTTTCTCGAAGCCTTCAAAGATTACCGCGTGTGGGCACTGTTTCTGATTTACGGAGCATGCTTTGGTGTCGAACTCACCGTCAACAATGTCGCCGCCCTCTACTTCCTGGACTACTTCGACTACTTCCAGCAGATGGAATCGATGAAAGCCGTCGGCATGGCAGGGATGTTCGCCAGCCTGTTCGGCTTGATGAATCTCTTCGCCCGCACGATGGGGGGAGCCTTCGCCGACAAGTTCGGCAAAATGTGGGGCCTTTCCGGGCGAGTGAAATGGCTGTTCGTTGTGCTGTTCGCGGAAGGTCTGTGCCTGATGCTGTTCTCGCAAATGAACGTCCTCGTCATGGCAGTCCCGATGCTGATTTTGTTCAGCCTGTTCACTCAAATGAGCGAAGGAGCAACGTTCTCGGTTGTTCCATTTATTAACAAACGCGCCCTCGGTTCGGTTTCTGGAATCGTTGGCGCCGGAGGCAATGCCGGTGCGGTCGCGGCGGGATTCCTGTTTAAGTCCGAAGCGATTTCGTGGCCGACTGTCTTCTTCATTCTCGGAGCACTTGTGACCTGCTGCTCGTTTCTTTCGTTCGCTGTGATCTTCAGTGAAAAAACGGAAACCGAAGCTCGCACCTCGACCGCATCCGCGATAAGAGAACGCCGTCAACAATCCAAAGAACTCGAACATGCAACCGTGTGATTACTAACTAAGTGAAACAAACATGAGCGATCAAAACAACGGTTCAGCCCGCAAACGCAATGTTGTTGTTATCGGCAACGGCATGGTCGGACAACGCTTCTGCGAGAAGCTTGTCGAGTTCGACACAGCCAAACGATACCGCATTGTCACATTCTGCGAAGAACCTCGCGCTGCATACGACCGTGTCGGTCTGACCACATTCTTCGCCCATCGTGACGCCGAAAAGATGATGATGGCGCGGATGGACTGGTATGCAGAAAACAACGTTGAACTACACATCGGCGACCGGGCGTGCGAAATTGACCGCTCCGCCTTTATCGTCCGATCCGAGAAAGGGATCGAGATCGAATACGACGCCGTCATTCTGGCGACGGGATCGTATCCGTTCGTTCCTCCCATTCCAGGAATCGACAAACAAGGTGTCTTCGTTTACCGAACACTCGAAGACCTTGAACGAATCACGAAATACTCCGAAACGTCGAAAAGTGCGGCAGTCATCGGCGGCGGGTTACTTGGCCTCGAAGCCGCCAAAGCGGTTTACGACCTTGGCATGGAAACGCATGTCGTTGAATTCGCACCACGCTTGATGCCGAGGCAAATCGACGATGCCGGTTCGCGAATTCTGGTTGAAAAGATTGAGGCACTCGGAGTAAATTTGCATCTCAATAAAGGGACTAAGGAAGTCCATGGTAAAGCTCGCGTGGAGCGAATGGAATTCAACGATGGCGAGTCGCTCGATGTCGATATGATCGTCGTCTCCGCAGGCATCCGACCAAGAGACGACCTCGCCAAAGAATCCAATCTTGCCACCGGTGAACGTGGTGGTATCTCGGTCAATGATCGGTTGCAAACATCTGATCCTGACATCTACGCCATCGGTGAAGTCGCTTTGCATGGCGGCATGATCTATGGACTCGTTGCGCCTGGGTATTCGATGGCAGAGATCGTCGCTCAAAATTTATGTGGCGGTGACGAACATTTCCACGGGACCGATCTCTCCACCAAGCTCAAGCTCATGGGCATCGACGTTGCCAGCTTCGGCGATTACGAAGCAGGTCCAGAAGAGGCAACGCCGCTTTCCTTTGAAGATTCATTCTCTGGCGTTTACAAGAAATTACTGTTCGATAAAGAAGGAACGAAGCTGCTCGGTGGAGTTCTGGTCGGTGATGCGAGTGAATACGGCAGCCTCTCGATGCTGGCAAAGACCGGGCAACCACTTCCGTGTCCGCCCGCTGAGTTGATCGTTGGTCGCGCCGGTGGAGCGTCGCTCGGTGGTTTCGATTCGATGCCGGATGAAGCACAAATCTGTTCGTGCAACAACGTCACTAAAGGTGATATTTGCACAGCCATCAGAGACGAAGAACTGACGACACCCGGCGACGTCAAACGTTGCACA
Organism: Planctomicrobium sp.; assembly: GCA_030626405.1. Classification (GTDB taxonomy): domain Bacteria; phylum Planctomycetota; class Planctomycetia; order Planctomycetales; family Planctomycetaceae; genus Thalassoglobus. The sequence goes on along the minus strand of DAOUPA010000068.1, from coordinate 1,575 downwards.
AAAGCAGGCGCCGGTTGCGGTGGCTGTCTCCCACTTGTCACAGAACTACTGAACGCGGAACTGAAGAAGGCTGGCGTTGAAGTTTCAAATCGATTGTGCGAACACTTTGATTTCTCACGAACCGAACTCTTCGCCATCGTCAAAACAAAGCAATTGAAATCATTCGATGAAGTCCTCACTGAGTGTGGATCAGGCAACGGTTGCGAAGTTTGCAAGCCGACAGTTTCGTCAATTCTCGCTAGCCTGTGGAACGAAAACATCGTCGAAGAACAGCATCACACACTGCAGGACACCAACGACCGATTCCTCGCGAATACTCAACGAGGCGGGACGTACTCGGTCATTCCGCGTATTCCTGGCGGGGAAATTACACCGGACAAACTCGTTGTTCTGGGTGAAGTTGCCAGTGAATTTGATTTGTACACGAAAATCACAGGTGGGCAGCGAGTTGACCTGTTCGGAGCCGAGCTTCACGACTTGCCAAACATCTGGGAACGTCTCGTCGATGCTGGTTTTGAAAGTGGCCACGCCTACGGCAAATCTCTGAGAACCGTCAAGAGTTGCGTCGGCTCAACGTGGTGCCGGTACGGAATGCACGATTCCGTCGGTTTCGCGATTCAAATCGAAAACCGATACAAGGGACTTCGCTCGCCGCACAAACTGAAAGGCGCCGTCTCCGGTTGCACTCGTGAATGTGCTGAAGCCCAAAGCAAGGACTTCGGTCTGGTCGCGACCGAACATGGGTATAATTTGTATGTCTGCGGGAACGGTGGAGCCAAGCCGCGTCATGCGGATCTCTTGATCGCCGATGTCGACGAAGAAACAGCGATCAGATACATCGACCGCTTCCTGATGTATTACGTCACCACAGCAGAGAAACTGACCCGCACATCCGTCTGGCTCGACCGGTTGGAAGGAGGCATCGAACACCTTCGCGAAGTCGTCATTGAAGATAAACTCGGCATCTGCGAAGACCTCGAAGAGATGATGCAGAACGTCGTCGACACATATCAATGCGAATGGGCTGCCGTCGTCAACGATCCAGAAAAACGTAAGCTGTTCCGCCAGTTTGTCAACACAGATGAAACCGAGCCAACCATCGAAATCGTTTCCGAACGTGGTCAAAAACGGCCTGCGGATTGGGTCTCAGAAATGGTTTCGATAGAACAATTCGAAATGCTCGATGGCAGAACCTTGGAAGAGCACGAACGCGAGCAACTCAAAGAAACACGCTGGATGCCTGTCGGTCGCGTTGATGACTTCCCTGCCGATGGCGGGGCAACGATCAAGTACGGTAAGGTCCAAATTGCGGTCTACAACTTCGCAAGTCGCGGCGAGTGGTACGCCTGTCAGCAAATGTGCCCTCATAAGAAATCCTTCGTTCTTTCACGCGGAATTCTCGGCGATACAAACGGCACTCCGAAAGTTGCTTGCCCACTGCATAAGAAGACATTTTCCCTCGAATCCGGCGAATGCCTCTCAGGCGAGGAATATCAGGTTGATGTCTTCCCCGTCAAAGTCGAAAACAACGAAGTCTTCCTCGAACTCCCTCCTATTGAGGTTCTCGACAAATTG
>DAOUPA010000048.1 GCA_030626405.1 Planctomicrobium sp. | reverse complement strand
TCTTTCTCGCTCCAATGCTATTAGGAGCATTGCTCCCCTCGACCGATTTCGACGTCAAAGAGTATCACCTCGGAGGACCGAAGGAGTATTTCCTTGCCGGAGAAGTTCACTTTCTGCCGCACAATGTATATACGAGTTTTCCATTCCTGACAGAGATGTTGACGCTGTGCGGGATGGTCCTGAAGGAGGACTGGTTCACCGGAGCCTTGGTCGGCAAAACAGTATTGATGGCGTTCGCGCCGCTCACTGCTCTCGGAATCTTTGCTGTCGGACGAAAAGTTTCCGGTTCCCTTGCAGGCGCACTGGGAGCGTTGGTTTTCCTCTCCACTCCGTGGACCTATCGGATTTCAATCATCGCTTATACGGAAGGTGCGCTGTGTTGTTATGTGATTCTGTCGCTGCTGGCATTGATGGTCTGGCTTGAGAAATTGAAGTCGACGGAGAGTTCACCGTCTCAACAACGAGCTATGTCTCTGTTGTGTGGTCTGCTCGCGGGGAGTGCGATTGCGACGAAGTACCCAGGTATGGTTCTGGTCGCGATTCCTGTTGCCCTAGTGATGTTGGCTGCCGTTGTTATTCGAAAAACACCTGTGCGGCAGTCGGTTTCGATGGCGGCTCTTTATGTTGTTGGAGGCGTTATTACTTTTGGTCCCTGGGTGGTTAAGAACACGGTCGAGACCGGCAATCCGGTTTACCCGCTCCTCTACTCCGTATTTGGTGGAGAGGACTGGGATGAAGAACTCAACGAGAAATGGAAAAAAGGTCACGCTCGCCCATCGGCGGTGCTGAAGAATCCGCTCGCGGTGGGACAAGACCTCAAAAAAAATGTTAACGATGTCATCTTCGGCAGCGTGTGGCAATCGCCGCTCATGTTCGGTCTGGCGCCGCTGGCGTTGCTCTACCGAAAACGACGAAAACAACTTTGGATCGTCATCGGTGCTGCCTGTTCAATTCTGTTCGTCTGGTATACTCTGACTCACCTCATCGACCGTTTCTGGGTCCCGGTGCTACCGGTGATTGCAGTGTTGTCAGGCATCGGCTTGACTGCTCTTCGAGAGATGTTCTTGTCGAAGGAGCGTCACAACATCCAACTCTCCGGTTGGCTCTGGAAAGGAGTTTGCCCGCTGCTTGGTGTCACGCTCATCTACAACTTTGCCTTCATGACAACAGAGGCATCTGGATATAATGCGTACCTCATTGACTACAAAGCGGCTCGACAACAGGTGAAACCTGCTTCCGTGCAACTGGCGGAACAAGCAGTTGGAGAGAACGGTCGTGTTCTCTTTGTTGGTGAAGCGATGCTCTTCGATGCGGAATGCGAGTATCGCTACCACACGGTCTTCGATCACTCGCTCCTCGAACAATGGACTGCAAAGAAACTGGGCAAGGACGAATGGGAACTGCTCTCGACGGAAGAGATCACCAGGAACTTTCGCGACGGAGGGATCACACACGTCCTCATCAATTGGAACGAGATCCTCCGCTACCGCACGACCTATGGCTATACGGACTTCGTGTCACCTGCGAGAATTCAAGAACTCGGCAAACGCTGGTCGTTCGTCGAAGTTCCACTGCCGGAGAGTTACAATCTTCGCGATTGGGATGAGTTAGATGATTCCTGGAAAAGCGAAATTGAACGCTGGGGACCAGAACTCAAGCGGACGACGTTTACTGGTCAAACGAAGATGAAACAGTATCAACTATTTGAATTGTCTCAGTAGCACTGGCAGAGAGAATAGACGGGAACGACAATGCCTGAGAAATCGATTTGGCCGGAACATGAAGTCACGCAGCAGTTGGTAAAAGCAGTTGCCGATGGTGATCCACAAGCCGTGAATGACTTGATGGAACGGCATCGTTCTGCGCTTCGGCGGCTGATTCAGTTTCGTCTCGACCGGAAAATCTCCGGACGTGTTGATGCCAGCGATGTCGTGCAGGATGTCCTCATCGAGGCGAATCGGCGTTTGAAAGAGTACGTCGCTGACCCGTCGATGCCGTTTCACCTCTGGATTCGGCAACTTGCGAAAGACCGGATGATCGATCTGCATCGGCGGCATCATGCCCAGAAAAGATCCGTCGACAAAGAACAACCACTCAATGCCCGGCACTTCGGCGATCAGTCATCACTGGATTTGGCAGCACAACTGCCTGACCATGAATTGACACCAGCGGCTGCCACGATTCGTAAAGAACTCGAAGAACGTTTCCTCGAAGCACTTGATCAACTCGATGAAACGGATCAAGAAATCATCGTGATGAGGCACATCGAACACTTGGGAAACAGCGAGGTCGCCGAAGCGCTCGACCTCGCTCCGGCAGCAGCCGGAATGAGATATCTTCGAGCAATTCGACGACTGAAAGCAGTCCTCACCGATCCACCATCACAGGTAAATGGCTGAGCTTAGTATTTGTAGCGCTCGCGTTCTGGTTCATCACAACTGATGTCGCACTGATTGTTGTCACAATCATCTTCATGATCAGTAAAGGACGAGCCTGCAACGTGTGACTTTACGCCTCCGTACGGTTTTTTGGCTGAGAACCCGGAAGTGAAGAAACTCTGGTTGACGGAACCAATCGCATCGGCGACGTCGTTGAGTTCGGCGTTGACTGCGTGTTGAATTTCAGACATCCCGACAACTAAACCAATGACAAGGATCGTTGCAACAAGAACGAGTTCAGCAGAGACGATGAATCCACATTCATCAGAGAGGAGAGAGAGCAAGAGCTTGGACATTGGTTCGACTTTCTTTCTTGGAACCTGTGACGGACTTCGTGAACTCAAAAACAGAACGCAGATCACGACTGCGGAGAGAGCCTGTTCTTGATGAGTCCGGAAAACATTGTGTGTTGGCAACACGAGGACGCAGAGGGCGTGCCGATCAACGAACGAATTCTTGTAATTACGGCGCAAGGTAAGACGCGGAAAGAGATTGAGGAAATATCAGAAATCCCCTCACAGGCGCCGAAGACCGCTCAGCGTTAAGCATCTCAAACGCGATGTTTCGTCAACGCGCAAAGATCATGAAACAACCCGCCGCTCAATTCAGACATGCAACGAATCGTAAGAAAAAGTTCCAGCCTGGCAGGCTCTCAACCACCAGACCGGAAAGAAAGTCTGTTGAGAAAACCGCACATCGAGTGCCAAAAACACAACATTACTCTCCCTAAGCGAGGCCGCTGTTGGCTCAACGTTAGGTGAGAACACGACTTAATGAAATGGTGAAGTTCCCGACAATACGATGCACGGAGTCACCAGCGCGTTACAAGTGTTTCACCAGCTTAACAACTTGTCGTTCCAGCCTGAAAAGAATGTCAACGACAACCAGTTCCTCTGCTCACTTCTTTGCCTTCAGGACGATCCTTGTCACCTCTGGACGGCACCGGTAACGAAATGGATGCCTTCCTGAGAGACCGCGTGAGATGTGCAGCAGCGTCGGTGGTTTCCAGAATGTCCCGGAGGCGTACAGCGTTCCGAAACGACTTGGTGAGTAAACTGGACCAATGATCGGCAATCGAACTTGCCCACCATGGTTGTGTCCCGACAGCATCAGGTCGACGGAGGCAGCCTGCGCACTTTTGTAGTTGTCAGGGGTGTGCGAGAGCAGCAATCGGAAATCGACTTCGTCTGAAAAGGCCGGTTGAGAACCCATCCAGGGAGTTTCGTCACCACCAATCTGCAAGACCTTGCCACCGATTTCAATATTCACTGTTTGCGAAGCAACATCGATCCATCCTTGCTGCGTCATTGCATCTCGCACCTCGTCCGGTCTTTGATACCAATCGTGGTTGCCCAGGATGAAATAGTTCCCATACTTTCCGTTGAGTTGGCCGAGCGTGTCTGGAATCCATTCAGTGAGTTGCATGTTGTCGATCAAGTCGCCGGAAAAGCAGACGAGATCGACGGGATTCTCCGCCGCCAGTTCACTGACTCGCTCAAAAAATTGCTTCCCAACCGTTCCATAAAAATGCCAATCGGAAATATGGAGTATGGACAGTTGATCAAACTCGCGAGGGAGCGAATCCAGTAAAAACGTCTTCTCGTTGAACTCAACATGGAATTGCTCATTGATACCAAGCAGCGCGAGACGACGGTACTTGCCTTCTTCGACTGGAGGGTGCCCGAAGTATTCGGCGATGTCGAAAAGTTTTGAGGTCATCGAAACGAGCATTGTGGGCGGTCGTCGAAAAAAATGCCCGATCGATGTTGCAGCAAGCAGTACAAATCCAACGGAACAGACTCCAACCACGCTCCACCAGAGCGGAGAGAGTGTGGACCAGTTGCCTCCCAAGAGGAGTTTGGGACCTGTCAAACCGACACAGACTACGAACAAAACTGGTCCTAGCAAAATCATGACGTCGTGCACTCGGCGGAGACGATGCAATGTCGGGCACCGCCAAGGCAGTGCGTGCGTTCGGTTCACATAAGCAACCCATAAAGCGGTGTGGCCAGCGATCAGCAAGACAAAAATGAACGTGTTCAGCCAGTCCATGGCGATTCCGCAAAAAGATTCAACGAACAGTCAGAAAATAATAACGCACAGGAGAGTACCCCTGTGCGTTACGAAAAAAACAAATTGAGAAGATGAGCGACCAGCTACATTCCTTCAGCTCCGCCACCAGACAACATTATTCCAAGGAATAACGGAACCAGTCCAGCGATATTCACGAGAAACGGTTTTTTAGCATCTTCCCAGTACATGACCACAAAAATGAGGGAGACGATAGGAAGGAAAAAACATCCGAGCCCCCACAGCAAACTTTCCTGAAAGGCAACAATGAGAAGCCATATCCCGCCTACAAACGCCAGAACAAAACCAATAAACATCAACAGCATTCCGATGAATTGCATTCTACGCCCTTTAAGTAATACCAAAACTGAAATGTCCGAACGAGAAAACTATGACAGATTCAATTCCGTTCGACAACAGAAGCTGGGAATGACAGTTGGCAGATCTGCACAGATTCAGCGGAAATGAGTGGGATGGCAGCTCTCGATCTTTCAGGTGAGACTTCGTTTTCTTCGTGAATCCGAGTCCTATCTTCACTCACGAGTCCCTGAATAATCCACACTGAAAGTGAACGCAAAACTAGAAAGAAATGCCCTCTGTTTTCTGACCAATCGGAACCAGTCATTCGATGATTGTTGACCGATCGTACTCAGGCACATTCTCTGATGAGGAGTCACTTCTGGCTTTCAATTCATTCAAAAAACCGGGACGAAGACGCTCTTCTTCAATTCGAATTTGGATCCAGTCAGTTGCGTCTCGCCCGTCTTGATCTTTGAGAGATATTTTCGCGCCTGCATCGAGAAGAATCTGGACGCCGAGAGAATATATACGCTCGGAGTGAAGTGAGCTCAGTAGAGCAATCAGGGGTGTGGAGCCAGTTTCTCCTCTCGGCCCGTTTTCGTTTCTCTGAAAGTTGACGTCCGCACCATGCTCAATGAGCAGTTCAATAATCTCCAGTTGCCCTCCAGAAGCGGCTAATAACAGTGCCGTGCGACCAAATTCATCCTGCGCATCGACTTTCACACGGCTTTCAAGCATCTCTTCAACGATTTGAATGCGTCCCCATCGAGCTGCCTCTGTAAAGCCGGTGACTCTTCGATCCTCGGAGTCAAGCAATTGCTTGAGATAGCGATCAATCTCCTGATCATTATGAACTGCAGAATCGATTTCGGGAGTTTTTTCAGTTGCAGGTGGGGCACACCCACTCAAAGAGGCCAAAGCAATCACCCAGCAGAGGAGACTCCGCACTGAAGATTGGGTTGCCAATCGCTTTGTTATAAAATGAATGGTCATAGCGCGACACGCAAAGAGCCCCCACAACCAAAGCAGCGGAGGCTCCCGAAATTCAATGATGATTTATATTTCGTTAATCACCAAAGGCTGCATCGAAGCGAACACCACTTGGTTTGAAATCGATGTTGTGGCAGAAGTCTGCTGCTTCGGCGGCGCCTTGGTCGCGATCCATTCCGCAATCTTCCCACTCAACGGAAAGCGGCATATCGTCCGGGTAGCCAACTGCGTTCAAAGCTCGAATGATTTCCTCAAAGCGAACTCCACCACGACCGACACTACGGAAGTCCCAACCGCGACGTGGATCACCAAATGAGAGGTGACTGGAAAGAATTCCGCTGCGACCAGTCAAAGTCGTCGCGGCGTCCTTCATGTGAACATGATAAATTCGGTTCGGGAATTCCCGAATGAACTCGACGGGGTCAACACCTTGCCAGATCAAATGGCTCGGATCAAAGTTGAAACCAAACTCTTCACGGTGATCAATCGCATCAAGAGCTGTCTTGGCCGAGTAAATATCGAAGGCAATTTCAGTCGGATGAACTTCCAGCGCGAAGCGAATGCCACACTCCTGAAAGACATCAAGGATCGGGTTCCAGCGGTCAGCAAACTGCTGAAAACCAGCCTGAATCATCGCAGGTGGAGTCGGTGGGAAATCGTAAATATACGGCCAGATACTTGAGCCTGTGAATCCGTTGACAACGCTCACGCCCAATTTCTGAGCAGCACGCGCCGTGTTCTTCATTTCTTCAGTTGCACGTTCAGTCACGCCAGTTGGATCGCCATCGCCCCAAACGTATTCCGGAAGAATTGCTTGGTGCCGTTGATCAATGTTGTCACAAACAGCTTGACCAACGAGATGGTTGGAAATCGCAAACAACTTCAAGTCATGCCGTTCGAGAAGGTCTCTCTTTTTAGCACAGTAAGTGTCGTCGGAAAGGGCTTTGTCGACTTCGAAGTGATCACCCCAACAAGCCAGTTCGAGTCCGTCGTACCCAAACGCTTTCGCTTTGACGACCAGTTCTTCTAGTGGAAGATCTGCCCATTGGCCTGTGAATAAGGTGACTGGACGCCCCATAGCAACACTCCTGTAATCGAAAAATTTGAATTGATGTACTGAATAGAACCGAGAAAGTATCTGAGTGCAGTCGAAATTTCAAACCTGATCAGGTTACTATGCGTCTACCATTATCCTCGACTACTCAAAAATTGAGCTCACATCCCGAAAGCGATCACTTATGGATCTTTTCCCACTCGACGTTCTTTCTCGAGTTCTGCATATCTTAGGTGCCATCCTGCTCTTTGGCGGATCAATGTTCATGTTCATGGTTCTCGCTCCGGCAGCAAAAGAACTCCCCGAAGCAGAGCACGATGCATTCAAAGAACGTTTGATGAAAAAGTGGAGAGCCTACGTAGGCATGGCGATTGGAATCCTCATATTCACTGGGTTTTACAACTATCTGGCAGTCGCAGCCCCAGAACATGCCGAAGTCGGGGACAAGAAGTACCACATGTTCATGGGAATCAAAATTCTCATCGCATTTGTGGTTTTCTTTTTCGCATCTGTCCTCCCTGGTCGAGCACCAGCCTTCGAAAAAATGCGCCAGAATTCGAAGTTCTGGTCGGCTCTCACTCTCATTCTCGCAGCGATTGTCGTCGGCATCGCCGGATTCCTCCGAGTTCGCGGTGTTTGATCTGGCTCCCTTTGAATCGTAAATGGTTGATTTGTGAACACTTGCGTGACCTCATTATGAGGTCACTCTTGCATCATATTGCGACACGCACGTTCGTTCTGAATTCCCCCAGGATCAAATCCGGGACAATCAACACGACTTAAGAAACTACTAATAAAAGACTTACGCTGATCTGAAATCTTCTATTCCTGCGCGGCACCTCTTGTGCGGTGCTTCTAGCTGCAAACTGGGTATTTTGTTTTTTTGGAAAAAATGCTTCGCATGCGAACTTTTCTCGTAATCTTTGCGTCCCATCCAGCGTACTAAACATGTAGGCGGCAACATTTGTTGTTGCGAATTTGCGTTGTCACCATTTTTCACCAAAACAACTCTTCACATCAGCGGTTTACATCACAACAGCGACAAACAAATCCAAAGACGTCGCTGCTGGAGGCTTCATCTCGGTTCAAGATGAACATTGAGATGCAAGGTTAATAAAGAGGAGGGTCACGCTATGAGCGCGATTTTCAATCATCCCGTCCTGAAGCAACTGACTGAGCAACAGAAAAAATACGCTCCCATCGAAAAACGATTGGAGCAAATGGACCGCGCTGAAAAATTGATGGCTCAAATTGAGTCAGATCAGTCCTATAAATATCAAAATCTGTGTGAGCAACTGACTGGTTATCGACCTGAAAAGTATCCTGACCTCTCGATTGATGGCAGCGATCTTTTGCATGATCTCCCACTGTTTGTCGAGGAGCTTTCGGCCAGCACGAAGATTCCTGTCGAGCAAGCTGGCGAACAAGTCTTCACGGTGGATGACCTCAGCGAAAGATACAACGTCTCGACAAAAACAGTCGACCGTTGGCGGAAACGTGGACTTGTCAGTCGTCGCTTCCTGTTTGGCAATCGATCTCGTGTGGGATTTTTGCGTTCGTCCGTCGACCGGTTTGTCACCGGGCATGAAATGGAAATCCATCGCAGTTCACGCTTCTCGCAAATTAGCGACGCTGAGAAACAGGAAATGATTCTGAAAGCGCGCCGCCTTTCTATTCACGGAGCGTGCCCAGCGGAAGTGGGCAGGCGTTTATCTCTGATCTTCAAAAGATCTCCTGAGACAATCCGTTACACACTCAAGCAATATGATGATCAAAACCCGGAGAACGCTGTCTTTCCAAATTCAACAAATCCGCTGAACGACGACCGTAAGATGGAAATCTATCAACGGTATGTCAATGGAATGTCCGCTCAACTTCTCGCGGAAGAATTCTGTCGCACAAAAACAAGCATCTACAGAATCGTCACGGAAGTCCGGGCGAGACTGCTGCTGGACACCCCGATTGCGTTCATGGACAGCCCAGAGTTTCACGACCGAAATGCTGGCAAAGTCATCCTTGGCGAACCTCCGGTTGTTGAGAAGAAAGCCAGAACGGTGAAGGCTCCTCCTGGACTTCCTCAGTATCTTGCCAGCATGTACACGGTGGCACTACTCACACGTGAAGAAGAAGGGTACTGGTTCCGCAAAATGAACTACCTGAAGTTCGAAGCGGCGCAGTTACAAGAACAGATTGATCCGCAACGTCCAAAAAGTCGAGACCTCGATCGACTCGAAGAGTTAATTCAAGAATCGATTAAGGTCAAAAACTTTCTCATCCGAAGCAACCTTCGTCTCGTCGTTTCAATTGCCAAACGGCACATGAAGCCGAGCGTCAACTTTTTCGAGTTGGTCAGCGACGGGAATATGTCCTTGATGAGAGCTATCGAAAAATTTGACTACACCAAAGGGAACAAATTCTCCACGTATGCGACTTGGGCGATCATGAAAAACTATGCTCGCTCAATTCCGACGGAGAACAAAGTTCTGGACAGATTCCGAACCGGCAACGACGATGTCTTCTCCTTCTCTGAAGAGACACGTGGCAGCCAGTTCAAAGATGAAGTGGTGAACTCGCGTCAGCATGAGGTCATCATGTCGATCCTCGAACATCTCGATGATCGCGAAAAGTCGATTATCTTACGTCGTTATGGTCTCGAACGAGGCTCTGAGCCAGAGACTCTCGAACAGGTCGGCAGTCGATTCGGAGTGACGAAGGAACGAATCCGGCAAATCGAAGCCAGAGCGATGCAAAAGATCCGCAAGATCGCCACGACTGAGAAATTAGACATCCCAGGGATTTAATTTCGATTGGGATCGTGACAATTAGAAAGCCATCGACAGAGAATGTGTCGATGGCTTTTTTCAGGTCAAACATGGACTACAGCTTCACACGAAAAGTGAAAATCGTCGGGCGGCGCCGCACGCGACACTCAAACACTCATTCAGTTTGAGATCCGTATTGCACGGACAGGAATTTCTCTCCTACGTGGACATCTCGGCCTAGAAATTTGGATAGACAGTCAGGCCAATCAGAACGACGATCAATCCAACAATTCCCATGCAGGTTGTCATGGGGGTGATGTACTTGAGACCTTCGCCTTCGGTCATTCCACTCATCTTCGTGATCACCCAGAAACCGCTGTCGTTCATCCATGCAATCGGTTTCGAGCCACAACCAATTGCGGCTGCCAGATAGAATGTTTCGAATGGCAAGTTTCCGTCCCTGGCAATTCCGGACATGATTCCAACAGATGTAATCATCGCGACCGTCGCTGATCCCTGAGCGGTACGAATTGCCGCCGTGATGAGGAACGCAAGCGAACAAATCGCATGTGGTGACGCCTGTGGTAAATCCTGAATGAGACCGGCAACGCCTGTCTGCCGCAAAACTTGCCCAAATGCTCCTCCTGCAGCGGTGATCAGAATAATGACGCCGCCGCTTGCCAAGGCAGATTGCACAGATACGGAAAGTTCCTGAAATGACCTTTTCTTCTGGCGGATCAGAGTCGCCATTGCAATGATTGCAGAGAGAATCAGAGCGATGTTCTTATCACCAAGTGTGGCAATCACGCGCCTTGTTGTGTCACTGATCTCGACTGGAAAACTCTTGTGGCCAACAATCGTATTGAGTGAAATCAAGGCGACCGGCAACACGATCGGCAACACACTCATGGTAAACGAAGGCAATTCACTCTCATCGACCTTCATCGCTTCTTCTAAATCAGCAAGAGAAAAATCCGGTGACTCCCGTAGAGGAAGTTCCATTCGACTGTTGAGAAACAGTGCATAACAATACCCGAAAGCGGCTGAGAACAGTCCGACAATCATTCCGCCGAGAATCATCACTCCAAGATCAACGCCAAGTTCTTCTGCAACAATCAACGGCCCTGGTGTTGGCGGGACGAGTGAATGCGCCATTGTTGCACCACAAACAATGGTCAGGACATACAGGATGTAATTTTTTCCAGTCCGGAGACGCATCGCTTTCCCGAGTGGGATCATCAAGTAAAAAACCGTATCGAAAAAAACAGGGATCCCCAGAAAGAAACCGCTTGTCATAAACGCCGCAGGAGCGGCTTTCTCTCCAAACCGGGCTAACGCTGTTCTCACAATGCGGTCCGCAGCACCACTATCGAGAAGGCATTTTCCAATGATCGCTGCCATGGCGATCAGGATGCCAATTTTCACGCACGTGCCTCCGAACCCGCTGGCGACTCGTGGTCCTATCGTTGAGCTTGCTGCCTTGCGTGCCGACTTGAGAGACAACGCGTGAATCGCTCTCAAGGATTCTGACGAAACAATGGCAGAACTCGCTTCCCCATCTTCGAATTCAGCGAGTGCCCAGTTCTGTTCTCCTGAAGAGTCTTGATCAACGAACTTCACAACTCGCAAAGTTGCGATCTCTTCGTATTTCTTTGTGCCAGAGTCGAGATCCATGAGCACGTATTGCATCCCTGGTTTCATCCCAGAGTTCTTGCCTGTTCGGATGAGAACATTTCGTGCATCACCCTTTTGAAAACTCGCTGCAAACGAGGCATCTTCGATCTGATAACGCTCAAGCGCTGCCGGTGGAGTTAAAAGCGCGACAATAAAAGCCGCTGAAATCAAAGCGAGAAACGCATGAAGTCGTAATGCAAGAATTGAGCCGACGACAACAACCACGCCTGCAAGGAGGATGAAAACAATTCCCCAAGTCGAATCCATATGTCGAGACTCTTTTTGATATCAAAAACTGTTGATCAAAAGAGAATCGTAGCGAGTCCGACTGTAATGTGAAATGACTTTGTCGAACTCAGTCGATGGCATCGCAAGTATTTGCCTCACGAATGAAACAATGATCTGTGAGCGGTGGTGGCTCTTCTCGTGAAAACTAGCGGACGAAAACCGTATAGTAAAGAATGCCCATGCAAGCGCAAAAGATACCAACCTTAAGCCAGAGAGGAAGGTTCTCGAGAGTGAGTTCCTGTGATTGCGTTTGAAATTGAACTGGTTGCGGTACAGCGACCGGTTGCCCCCCCTGAGCGATCTGCTGAGGTGCAACGGCAGGAGGCCGACCCTGGCGCATTGCAACATTGGCTCCAAGGTTCACTGGGGCCGCAGGCCGCATCACTGCGTCCCCACCACCGGAGCCGAGAGTATTCGCTGCTTGCATATTTGGTACTTGAGTTTTTGTCGCCAGCGAGGCTTCATCAAGTGGCGAACTATCCCACAAGATCCCGCAGTGAGGGCATTTTTGTCCCGCATCACTTTTCAAGGCAACCTCTTTAAAGCAATTCCCACAAACAATCGTGACGACTGGCTTCGACGAGTCGGTTTGATCTGATCCCATCTTCGCCGGTTTCATGATGATCTTCTTTCCAGGCTCAGCCGTGCCTGCCACGTCTGGTGAAGGATCAAGTTCGGTTTTCATGAGTTCCGCTTGCCGAAATTCTGCCAGATTGAGAATTGGGACCCCTTCTTGCTTTGAAAGCTCTACGAGAAATTGATGGGCGTCTTCCCCATTTGTCCACTTGATGTCAACATCTGGTATGTTGAGAGTCTGCAACTTTTCGAGTTTGTACTCAACACCATTGGGATTGCGGAACTTAGAGCGATCAGGAACGATCAGGACAACGTCACCGGAGACGGATTTCATCTCACCACGGATGACCACACCCAGCTTCGATTTCGCAATAACCCGGACGGGAGGGACAAAGATCAACTCACTTTCGTCGGCCCCTACAGACGTTCCAATAAGCCCAAAGCTGACCGCTCCCGCAAGAAGTGTCAGGAAAATATTTGATTTGCCCATGTTTAAGCTCCCTACCCGCGGCTTTCGCCAAGTCCACTTTCGCTTGTAAGAGTATACTCGACTTGCTCATTCAATGGCAGTGATTATACGGGGAAAAGTTTACTGAGTAAACAAATGATTTGTTTTTTCCCGATTGCCACGAATTACAAATGTATACGTTGATGGGAATTCTTTCTTGGGTCGTTTATGATAATTTTGTGAGATTCCCCTCAAATAGACCAACGCGCAACCAAAAAGGTTCCAAAAATTTTATCGAGTTACATTTGAGGGGCTGTTACTAACAATTAAATTTGCCGTTGTGATCAGCAGAATTGCGATTTTTCAAATCACTGTTGGCGCTGTACGTCGTTGATAACGGAAGGTGTCCCTGATGTTCTGGGAGCAGAACGTCCAAGTCGCTGTCGAATCCCATATAGGCTTGCGTCGCAAGAACAATGAGGATTCGTCTTGCTATCAGCTTTGCCAAGGTGAGGACCAATGGCAGCGCCGAGGACACTTGTTTGTCGTGGCAGATGGAATGGGTGGTCATGCCGTCGGAGAGCTTGCCAGCCGAATCGCGGTGGAAACGCTGCCTCATACATTCTTTAAAGCGACCGAGAAGGATGTTCGCGGTACGCTTCAAGAAGCGGTGACAGCCGCAAACGAGGCGATCTATCAACGTGGGAGCACAAATGAGGATTTCTTAAATATGGGCACAACGTGCACCTCGTTGACACTTTGTCATCGAGGAGCAATCGTTGCCCATGTCGGTGATAGCAGAGCTTACCGGGTGCGGCGCGACCGCATCGACCAGTTAACTTTCGATCACAGTCTCGAATGGGAACTCGAACGACGTCACCAATCTCTGGTGGGCGTTGTCGACATGAGTAAGCACCGAAATATTATTACTCGCTCGCTGGGGCCAGAACAGAATGTGGAAGTGGATGTCGAGGGGCCTTACCCAGTCATTCCAGGCGACACGTTTATTCTCTGCTCCGATGGTCTCTCGAATCAGGTCACCGATGAAGAGATGGGAGCTATCGTCAGAGAACTTCCTCCTGCCAAGGCAGCAAAGTTACTGATTCATCTTGCGAACATTCGTGGTGGCCCTGATAACTCAACGGTGATTGTGGTTCGTGTTGGTGATCTTCCAGCGAACGTTCAACCGACCTATGTCGAAGAAGAAATCGACGACACGAATCAACTTGAGTGGTCCTGGTTTATTGGTTTTTCTCTTGCCGCACTTTCACTCGTGGCTGGTGTCTCCATGTTACTCTTTGGTCATCCAGTGAAGGGCAGCATTTTGACCGCAGTTTCAGTAATTGGTTTCACCTCCATGGCAATTGGTGTGGCCCGCAGACAACAAACCCTTCGCGGGACACAAGGTGACGATTCTCAAACGAAGCTTCTACGTCCACACCGAACTGCGGTGAGTCTCGATTCAAAGAGTCTTTTCGAGAAACTCTCTGCCATCGAAGCAGAGGTACGTCGCGCCGCGAATGAAGATGGCTGGTCAGTCAATTGGAAAGAGCACCAAGATGCAATTAATGCAGCTGGCCAGGCGATGAAGGAAAAACGTTTCTCGCGGGGAGTTCGCAATCTTTCCGCAGCCATCGGTGAGATTATGGACGAGCATCCCATTCGAAACGGCTCGTAATGACAGGTTTATTCGTCCAGCGCGCGTTTCGCCGATAGCAACGTTGCCGACATTTGATCAATGACAGGCATGACAGCAGCCATTTCCTCCAGTAGTGGAATGATATTTTCTTCTTCGAACTGAGTCGCCTTCTGGTCGACCCAAGCTTCCTGCACGGCTTGCCACGCGAGGCTCAGTTTTTGAGTCGCGTCCTTCAATTGTCCTGCCCCTGATTGTAAATTTCCAACAGGCATGGCTATTTTCCTTTCTTTTTCTCATCCAGATTCATCGGTCTGGCAACTTCAGCATAAGATTCAAGAACCAAGATCGCTTTCTCTAAAGATGCCACGGCTTTGGGGAGATCCCCATCCAGCATTGCGAGAAGACCTGCGAAGCGTCCACGGAATTCATCGGCGTCATGTCGAACTTTATTCGCCCACTGTTTGACGACTTTCAACTGATCGTGGCAGTGTTGCAACCGTCGCTTCGCTCTTATGGCTGCCTGTTTCTCTTCAATGCAAGCAGGGCGATGTCCGGCCACCGTCCTCATTCTGCAAGAATCAAATGCAGACCGTGTCTGTGCAACCAGATCGTAGGCCCTTTTCATTTGATCATTCCAGTAGTGCGGGCGCTCGTGTTCGATCCATTCAAACGACTTGTGGAGTTCCATTGTCATTGACTGAATCGCCAGCGAAGCGTCATCGATAAACACGATGAGCGAGGCGCGAAACTCAATGAGGGCGTCAATACTTCGAATGTTGGCAGACATCTCATCCTTTCACGGTTCAAACAAGCGACCTTCAACTTATCAGATTGAAACGTAAATTTCGCGACAGATTCAACAAACTTCTGGTGCGAGAGGTCTTCGAAGTTTGCATCTCTGCAGCAAGGGGAATACGCTTCTCGTTTTACTCGCGCTGGGCACGTCAACAAAATAGAGATTGTGAAAATTTTCACTCGTTCATTTCTGGTATGGTTTTCAGGCAGTTGTCTGTTGGTGCTGATCTTTTCGTTACTTTTCGCTCACTCTCCGCAACCCCTCAAACGTCTTGGACTCTCTTATGTCCTGTTTGGTATTCTTTGCGGTACTGCTCTGGGATGGTTTGCTAAGGATCGGCAGCTGAAGTTTTCGAAGGGAATTCTACTTTCCTCAGTATTAATTGTGTGCGCCGGCGGTTTTCACATTGGATGGGTTTCTTACCAACAATTCAAAACCGTTCGGGCAGAACAGTTGCAAAAAGACCCCAAGCAACTGGCGATGCTAAATATGATGGAAAAAATGGCGGACGAAACAACCGCGGAGGAACTTCGGGAGAGGCGACGAGAAATGCAGCCACAATTTCCAGACTACCTGGCGTTTCGCGTCTCAGGTCTCGGAAAATGGTCGTCACCATGGCCACTTACATTTTGGATCGGAGAATTACTTCTCGCTTCTATCCTTGCAGCCTGGGTTGTCTTTCGGACTGCTGATCAAGAAATTAAAGCTGATCAAGAAATTAAAACTGATCAGGAAATCGAAAACGACCGTTCACTAAATCATAACGAAAAGCAAGTAAGCTGATGATTGTTGGTCTGGGAACAGATATTGTTGAAATCGTTCGCATCGGTAAAATGATCGAACGCCATGGAGAATTGTTTCTGCAACGCGTTTATTCCGAGGAGGAGATCAAATACTGCCAGCGTCACAAAGAAGCGATGCAGCACTATGCCGGGAGGTGGGCGGCGAAGGAAGCGATCATGAAAACTCTCGGAACGGGGTTCACTAAAGGTGTTGGCTGGACCGATATTCAGATTCTCAACCGGCAGTCAGGACAGCCGATCGTCAATCTCAGTGGAGGAGCGGAGCGTGTTGCAAAAATGAAGGGGATCGATGAAATTTTAATCACGATCTCTCACTGCAAAGCTTACGCGACGGCAACCGCAGTCGCGCTTCAGCATCGTCCGATCAAAGATTGAACGGCGCATGCATCTCTGGAATTTATTACGTACAATATTGCACGAGACAAAACTCATTGAGCGAGAGAACAGATGATTCAAATGAAACGCATTTTGGTTCCGATTGACTTCAGTGAATTCGGCAAGCATTCCATACGATACGGATGTGAATTCGCAAAAAAGTTTTCCGCCGAGCTACACCTCTTGAACGTTGTTGAAGATATTTATCCGATAGTTCCCGAGCCAGGAACTGCTTCCCCAATCACCGGGGAGTACCTCGTTGGACTCAAAGAGAGTTCTGAACGTGCGATTGAAAATCTCCCAGAAGCTGAATGGCAGAGCGATCTTAAAATCGTGAGGTCAGTTGTTTCCGGGACACCGTTCCTGGAAATCATTCGATACGCACGCACCGAAGAAATCGACATGATTGTTATTGGGACACACGGACGTTCCGGTTTAATTCACGCATTGATGGGAAGTGTCGCCGAGAAAGTAGTCCGCAAGGCTCCGTGCCCGGTCTTGACCATCCGTCCGGAAGGGCACGATTTCGTCATGCCGTGACGAAAAAAGAAGCATTCTCCGAGCCGCTGGGGCAAGTGACCAGAGGGCGAGGGTATGCGAGTGAGAGATCACCAAGTTGATTACCTAGAGGCTTCGATTGAACGTTCCCGCTTTTGTGTATTGGATCTTCGGAAGTATCCTGTTCCTGGTCGTGTTGATTGGGATGGCACCAATGCTTATGCGCCTTCAACGCCAACGAGAACTCACGGGGGCGATCCAACAATTCAGGCTGCGACGCGAAGTTTTGGAAGCGAAGTTTGTTGATCTGGCAATGTCCTTGGGAAAACCACGCGGTCTACGATGGACGATCTGCGATTGGAAACCACCAGTACAATTCGTCCGCGACCGTTCGACCGGATTGCTGACCGCTTTTGCTTCTGTGGAAATACACTTTGAAGCGATCGAAGGAGGTGATATGGAAGATGTCGCCGCTGTCGGAGACGTTCGAGACGCCTCCGCAGTCTTCCATTTCCAAAACGGAAACTGGGGAACCGGTGGCAAAGCACTCTTCAACATGAACCCCGAAACTGCGGTTGCCAAACTCGAACACCAATTCGAAGCTATCGACGCAATGGTGGGCTAAGGAACTGTCCCGAAACAACTTCCTTGATTGAACTTTCAGTTGAGCCCGAATCGTTTGTGGATAAGCGAGATTGGGAATAGAGAATGGAGAAGAGAGAATCTCCATTCTCTATCCTCCATTCAGGGTGGTGTATCATGCAGCGCGGAAGACGCCCAGTCGATTTGTCAAATCGGGAATCTATTTTGGGACTGTTCCTAAGTGGTAATCTTCACGCGAACCGAAGGCGGATAGTCTGTTGCAGTTCGTTCGTAAGAAACGAGGTATCTGCGATTACCAAGGTGCAAGTGATCTCCCGGCATGAGTGGCCCAGACTCAATCTCTGCGTCGTTGATTCCGACTTCCAGCTCATCATTACCAACATTGACAACAATTTGTCCTCCAATGTCTTCTAACTGGCAAGCTGGCAGGCGTCCAACATTTCGCGTCATTACCTGCCCTGATGCATCAAACGATAGTGATGCAGGAAACTCGTCAATTCTCAGGATATTCCCAGAACAACATTCACCAACCTCATAGAGGCGAACTCGCATCTCATCAACTCCTTGTCAATTCAACAGATCTCCGATCACAACCTCAGTCAGAGCAGAGAGAGTGCCATTCAATTCGAAAATAAAAGAAATCCGAAGTCTCGGGAGTTTTGGGAAGTTTTCTAACGATACCAGCAAAGATAATTTCAATGAGTTGCCTATTTCTGTTGCAAGTTCGCATTTCTTATTTGCACCTGCCTGGCTGCACTTTCCGAACGTCTCATTACGCTTTACTGTAGCTTCGATACAAATACCCGAGCTGACTGCGAAAGAAAAATGGATAAGAAAGTACTGTTGTTTCTGATTGCAGGGATGTCTGCATTTGTGATTCCGTTTCAGGCAATCGTGAATTCCAGATTGGGGAGACTCACGGAAAACCCAGTTCTTGCCGCCGTGATTTCGTTCACAGGAGGCACACTCGCGCTCTCCTTGATTCTCGTCTTCTGGTCGCGTGGACTCCCCAGCATCCCGACGAATGTTCACATCCCATGGTATCTATACATAGGCGGACTGCTAGGAGCGGTGTATGTCACTTCGGCGCTCGTGATCGTGCCAATGATTGGGACAGCAAACTTCATCGCCGCGACAATTGCCGGGCAACTCATTATGTCCATCGTGATCGATCACGCAGGTTTAATGGGCGTGCCGAAAGATCCCGTCAACGTCTCCAAAGTCGCAGGCGCTCTTCTCCTCGTTGCAGGGATGCTGCTGATTCAGCGTGGATAGGGAGAAGAGGAATACTTCGGTGGTGTGGTTTTCAAAGTCATCCACTCAACAGACTTTCTTCCCATCTTTGTGCCTGCGTCATTAACGAAACAAAGACTAATTCACCTTCACTCGCCCCTAGTCCCTCAACCCCTTGACCAACCGTCACATGTTCGTCTTCGCGTCCATTGCATCGCCAAGAACAGAATTGAGCGCGACGTTGATTGCAGCGTCATTTTCATGTGATTGGCAATAGATCCGGAAGATTAAAAAACTGATTGGAATCGCACGAAAAAGTTCATCATCGTTGAGTTCTTGAGCCGTCTTTAGACTAGGATCAAAGAGGTAATTCTGGCCGCCAGTGGGCAGCCGACCACTGGGGCGGTGGTAATGTTTTGCGACATCGATTTTGAGAGGAACTTCCCGAAGTTCTTTGGGTAACCGCTCCCGAACTCGCTTCAAGACCAACTCTGGTTCCGAGAAAATCGTCATTCGTTCGCCGATGGCGTTGTGGAAATTAAGCGTCCGCTCAACCGCCATCTTCCAACCCATTTTACGGGAGAGAATGTCTTCCCAATCTTGCCCCAGTTGCTGAACTTTTTGATCGTCTGAATTGACCCAACGTTTGACGTCGAGCATAAAAGAGGATTCTGTGAAGTTGAGATAATCGCCGAGAGAGTCGATTGGGTTCCCTTGAAACAAATGCTTCATCGTTTGAGGAAAGAGTTCTTCAATGGAGATATCGAGAGCGCGGACCGTTCGATGAAAATAGACCATCCGAAACAGATTGGCCCGCGTTTCAATAAAATGAATCAGCGATGGTAACCCGCGAACGTGAATGGTCAGCCCTTCTTTGGTGAAGAAGCTGTAATGAATCAATCGGGAAAGATCGAATGCCTTCGTATTGAATCCGGTCATGTAGGCATCACGCAGGACAAAATCCATGTTGTCGACTGTATAAATTCCGGAAAACAGTGCCCGTAATTTCGTCAGCCACTCAGGGTGTCCTTCCGAGTCATCCTCCTTCGGACGGCGAATCAACCACGCGACTTGCTTGGGATCGAGTTCTTCAAGGGGCTGCAGGCGACCGTTCGGGTTGCGCCGGATTCCACGCAGCAGTTCTCCCAATTCCCGCTCAATAACGGCGGCTCCGATATCTTCATGCGTGACATCGAATTGAGAAAGATAATGATCGTCAAAAAAGTGTCCGAATGGACCGTGTCCGACATCGTGAAGCAGCGCCGACATGCGGACCAGACTTTCGACATAAGCTTTCGACGGCGTGTTTGGACAGGCCTCGCAGAGCGATTCGTACCATTCAGAAATCACTCGAGACGAAAGATGCATCGCCCCGAGAATGTGCTGGAATCGCATGTGCTCAGCAGACGGAAAAACCCACCAGGCTGTTTGCAGTTGATGGATATGCCGCATCCGCTGCACCCAGGGATGGTCGATGATCTCCTGTTCAGAAATTTCATCGTCTGGGAGTCCTGCTCGTGAGGTAAACGGGATGTAACCGTGTACGGGGTCGTGAACGAGGCTTTCCGAAATATAATCACGCGGCATGAATTTTCCTTAATAGAACGATGCACGCATTCTAATCGCTAAGTGCGAATCCTCCTACCGAACTTCGATTGCCGATTGGTGTGAGATTTTGTTGGCGAAAGGGACTCTTCAGAATTGTGATCGGTCTGGACAAGCACGTATACTCGCTTCACAGGAAAACAAATAAAAGGAGGCGATTGTGGGGGGCGATGTTACGAGCGATGGACAATTTTTCGTTGGAGTTGATATCGGAGGTACGAGTATCAAGACAGGGGTTGTTTCGGCTGAAGGTGAAACCATCAGCAAGCTCACCGCGCCCTCGATCAAAGCCGGAACAAGAGATGCCGGGTTAGCGAGCCTGTACCGAACGATTGAGTCCGTGGTCGAACTGAGTGGTATCGGCTGGGCCCGAATCGATGGAATTGGAGTCGCCGCGCCGGGGACAATGGACATCGATTCAGGCGTCGTGTTTCATCCTTTCAATATGCCAGGTTGGGAAAACTTACCGCTTCGCGATCTTGTCGCCAAACAGTTTGATAAGCCAACAATTCTTCACAATGATGCAAACGCCGCTGCATATGGAGAATACTGGAAGGGAGCGGCAAAGGATTCGAAGAGTCTCATGTTTTGGACGCTGGGAACCGGCATTGGAGGCGGGATTGTCATCAACGGAGAGATCGTCACTGGTGCCCACTCTCACGCTGGGGAATGCGGGCATATCATCATTCAGGCTGAAGGTGGTCCTTACTCCGAGCATGGAATTCATGGCTCACTTGAGTTGTACGCAGGAGCGAAAGCTCTCATTCGTCGCTGCAAATCGGCCTTGGCTGCCGGAGCCAGATCGATGATTCCAGTTCAACTCGCACAAGGACATGAACTGACTCCGCTCCTGATTTCTGCTTGCGCATCTGACGGAGACGAACTCGCAAATCGTCTCATCATGGAAACCGGTCGCTACTTGGGAATCGGCACGGTCAACATCATTCATACGATCAATCCGGATACTATTTTGATCGGAGGGGCGATGACTTTCGGACAAAAAAAGACGGAACTGGGACGGCGATTCCTGGAGCATGTTCGAGAGGAAGTTCGCAAACATACTTTTCCAATCCCTGCAGAACGGACCAGAATCGATTACGCAGTTCTCGGCAAAGACGCTGGCTTCATTGGAGCCGCAGGATGCGTTCTGGCCCACCTTCAGAAGGGAACCTGATGCCGACCGATGTCGAGATCATGCAACGCGTGCAGGCTGGAGAGACCAGCTTGTTTGCAGAGCTTGTTCAGCGGCATCAATCCAAACTTCTCCGCTTTGCAGAAAGCAAGTTGGCAAACCGGGCGGAAGCAGAAGATACGATTCAGGATGCATTCCTGGCAGCGTTTCACGCACGCGATTCCTACTCACCTGAGTTCGCATTCAGTACCTGGATGTGGACCATCACGCTCAACCTCACCCGTCGAACAGTTCAAAAAAGAGTTCGTGATCGTGACCGTCGGGAGGGATACGCCTCGTGCCGACGCACCGACTCTCATGGCGAATCGCCGCTTAACACGCTATTAAAGGCAGAACAGTCTGAGCAACTCAACCACTGGCTCTCACTGATTCCAGAACCTCAAGGCGATGCCATTCGCTTAAAGTTCTTCGGAGAATTGACGTACGCAGAGATCGCCCTGACAATGGATTGCAGCGAGAGCGGAGCCAAACGGCGGGTCAAAAACGGCTTAATAAAGCTCGCAGACATTATTGCGAACGAAGACTGAAGCGTGACCGTCCGCGTCACATCCATTCACGGATCGCTTCTCCTTCAATCAACCGAACCGGTCGACCATCAGAATGACGAGCAATCAAGTCGGTCGGTAAGCCGAGTTTCCGATAGATCGTTGCTGCGATGTCCGCAGAGGTGTACTCATTGCGAATCGGCTTGCCACCTTCATCATCTGTCGCACCAAGAACCGCACCACCAGGAACACCTGCTCCTGCCATGATTGCGAAACCGGCACTCGCCCAGTGATCACGCCCGCTCGCCGAGTTAATTTTCGGTGTGCGACCAAAGTCTGTCAGCCAGACAACCAGAGTGGAATCAAGCATTCCCCGATCTTCAAGGTCTTCCAATAAAACCGGCAATGCCTGATCGATAGGTGGGAGCCGTGAATCTTTCAGAGACTTAAAGTTGTTTGCATGTGTGTCCCAACCGCCATCGGTGACTGTTACAAAACGGACACCAGACTGAATCAACCGACGTGCCAGCAAACAGCTTTGTCCAAATTTGTTTCGACCGTACTTGTCCCGCAGTGCGGCTTGCTCTGTATCAATCTGAAATGCTTTCTTCGTTTCCGGTGCGGTGATCATGTTGATCGCCGCCTTGTAGTGCTCATCAAGAGCCGCAAACGCCGCCGGCTGATGTTCGGCGTAAGCTTGAAGAGAATCAATCTTCGCCAGCATCCGTTGCCGACGATCAATACGGTTCGAATTGACACCTTGCGGCGGTGTGATGTCGCGAACGTCGAACTTCTTTGCATTCGGATCGGCAAGAATTTCAAACGGATTGTGTTCGAGTCCTAAAACTCCCGCTCGTCCTCCGCCAAATCGTAGATCGACGTTGTTTCCCAATTGCACAAACGGAGGCAGCGCCGTCTGGAAACCTTTCTGCCAACTGACGACAGAACCGTAAGTCGGGTAGGGCACGGCAGCGTTAAACTTTCGCCCGGACATCACAAATTGATCGGCAGTCCCGTGGCTCCCATTCTGCGGATTCCAACTTCGCAAGAGCGCAAACCGTTTCAATTCGCGAGCCATGTTCGGAACGATTTCCGTAAACTGAACTCCCGGAATCGCAGTATCGATGACGCCGAATTCGCCTTTGACACTCACTGGCGCATTCGGCTTTGGGTCAAACGTGTCGTGATGGCTCGTCCCACCACGTGTCCAGATGAGAATGCAATTCGTCTCGGTTGATGGAGCTTGAGCACCCTGAAGCTTACGAGCCGAAAGCAACATCGGCAGCGTGAGACCCAAACCGGTCAGTCCGCCGACTTGAAGAAATTGGCGACGCGAAACGGCTTCGCAGTTACGATCCATAGAAGGTAGGAAATTGAACATTCAAAAGACTCCAATCGGCTTCAGGCGGGCATATGCGAAGCGAGTATGAAACAAGGAGTGGTGGGAAAAACAGGGGCTTCTTTTTGTCAGGGTATTTT
>DAOUPA010000763.1 GCA_030626405.1 Planctomicrobium sp. | reverse complement strand
GGCTGAATTCATTGTAATTGCTCTTCATTCTCGGCGGGGCTGTGGTCGACGATCACACTTCAGTCTACCGATCTGAAGAATGAAATCGAAGAGAGTGCCGTAAAGAATTGATTGCACACAAATCTTTCGCGGTCCACTTGAAGTGTATGGCGTCTCGCCTTCGTGGGATTTCGGTCACTAAATTCAGTTCCGATAAAAATCTCCAACTAGATAATCCAGAACATAAAGATTTCAACTTTTTTCGCGCGCCGTTCTTGTGTTCAAGTACACTATCAAGTGTTGCCATGTCCAATTTTTCACTCAATTCGACTTCCGTAGCTGTTGCCCCTCGCGAGAGTGAGAGATGTCGGTCAAGACAGGCGTCCGCCGTCACTATCGTGCCTGATGGTGATTTATTGCGGAGTTTTTTGCGGAAGCGTGATGAAGTTGCATTTACGGAACTGGTTGCTCGGTTTGGACCGTTGATATACGGAATCGCCTTACGCATTCTCCGCAATCGACATGCGGCAGAAGATGCGTATCAAGCGACGTTTATGATATTAGCGCGAGACGCCAGGAAAATACGCTCACCAGATTCAGTCGGTGCCTGGTTACAAGGAACAGCGATGCGGGTCGCAAAAACTGCCTTGAAGCGATACATACGTGAAGAAGAACTCAAGGAACCTGCGAAAATCGTGGATGAGAAACTGTACGCGGACATCAACGAACAGTTCCAGCAGCAGCTTCTCGACGAGGAACTCTTGCGACTCCCCGAAATTTATCGCGCTCCGCTGGTCCTGCACTTTCTGGAAGGGAAAACCTGCAAGGAAACGGCGCTCGCTCTGGGAACAACCGTGGGAGCCGTTCGTGGTCGGTTGCAGCGAGGCAAACGCGAACTTCGTCTGCGGCTACTGCGGCGCGGTGTTGAACTTTCAGTTGTCGTGGCTTCAATAACGCTGTGGCAATCGGTTGCTCAGGTGTCCATTCAAACCAGCCTCACGACATCCACAATTGCTGGAGGCATGGCAACGTTACAGGGGACTCCCTACCCTTGGGCGTGCTCTCCGGAAGCTGTCAAAATTCTAACGCAGGACTTTGCCATGTTGACCAACGGAA
The DNA here is from genome assembly GCA_030626405.1 of Planctomicrobium sp. Lineage (GTDB taxonomy): Bacteria > Planctomycetota > Planctomycetia > Planctomycetales > Planctomycetaceae > Thalassoglobus. Next base: position 871 of record DAOUPA010000763.1, on the reverse strand, counting down.
AGATTCTCACAACTTCAGTGCTCTTGCTCTCAACGATTGCGGCAGGTTGGTTCTCTTCCGGTTTGATTGTCTCCGAAGAGAATGTCGATGCTGCTGAAACACGCATTGAACTTGTCGTCAATGAAATTGACACCAATGTCGCTGTTCAAGAGACCGGCGAAGAATCAGCAAATGAAGTACAGGAGTTGTACGCGTTTGCTGATGAGAAAGGCGAGAAGCCTGAAGGAAAATCCGATGGCATAATTGTTCATGTTGACTCAGTAACGAAGCGAGCTTGGATCAACCTTGGCAGCAAAGACAAGCTTCGACCGCAGATAACGTTTAGTGTTTACTCAAAGGGGCAAGTTGACATTGGAAAGAATAAAAACGATATCAAAGCGAAAATCGAAGTCATCAAAATCACCAACGAGCACTTGGCGGAATGTCGGATCATTCAGGAAGACGTAAAGCGCCCAATTCAGGTGAGTGATCTGATTCACTCTCCATTATTCAATCCAGGACAAATTGAGGTCTTCTCATTCATCGGTACTGTGGATCTCGAGGGAGATGGACTGAGTGATCGTGAATTGCTCCACGATATCATTGAAAATGCTGGAGCAGAGATTGAATTGGAAATCGATGAAAATGGCAATCGCATTCCTGAGAAAGGTGAGATGACTCAGAAAACTAAATTCCTCGTCGTTGGTGAATTTCTTAAACCGAAATCAGATGCAGAGTTCATGAATCAATTTGCAGAAGCGCCATGGATCAAGAAAGAGTCCCAAGCGTTGCAAAAAGAGGCCCTACAGAAAGGTATCAGGATCATCACCCTGAAGGACTTTCTAAACTACATTGGATACCACAACAAACAAAGACTCTACCGAGTGATGCC
>DAOUPA010000118.1 GCA_030626405.1 Planctomicrobium sp. | reverse complement strand
TTAGTATCATTGCTGGGACGAGTCCCAGCCTACGGACAAAATCTCATAAAACTCAGTGGTACAACATGCAAAAGAGCCTATCTCAAACAAGCAAACGGCAATGCGGTTCACCCGTACATAGCCTTTCCCGACGTGGCTTCCTCGGAAGCGTTGCCATTGGAGCCGCAGGTGCAGCGGCGGACATGACCGCCGTTGATGCGTTGACGTCTCCCCTTCTGGCTGGTGAACTGAAGCGTCAGCAGAAGAGTGTGATCCTGCTTTGGCTGGCAGGTGGTGCAAGCCAACTGGAAACCTGGGATCCGAAACCGGGCGCGGCAACTGGTGGTCCATATCGAGCGATTCAAACGAACGTTCCTGGAGTTCAAATCAGTGAACTGATGCCGAAGATGTCCGAGCGACTTCAACAGCACACCGCGATTATTCGTTCGCTCAACACCAAAATCGCCGATCATGGTGGCGGTTACACGCTCATGGACACCGGGCGGCTACCCGAACCGGGCGTCGATTTCCCTCACTTGGGCGGCATCATAGCCCATGAACTTTCGCAACCAGACAGTAAAGTTCCTGATCACATCGAGATGTATACGTCCACCGAAGGACGACGAAAAGGTTCGGCTGGTTTCCTCCCTTCTCGCTTCAACCCGATGTTTCTCACCGACTCGATGATCCCCGAGAACATTTCCCGGTTGGAATCGATTAGTGACATCGATCATCAGCAGCGCGCCGACTTGAGAAACATGCTGGCGAAGCAATTTCAGAGAAACGTCCATAGCTCCAGCGTTGCCAGTCACAACTCCGCTTTTGAACGTGTTCGCGGTCTGATGTCGAGCGACTATCTGTTCGATGTTGAAAAAGAACCGCAGTCCGCTCGTGATCACTATGGACCGACTCAGTTTGGTCAGCAATGCCTGGCGGCTCGGCGGCTCGTTGAGGCCGGCGTTCCTTTCGTGAAGGTTGCTCGTGCATGGTGGGATAGTCACGGCCAGAACTTCGAAACTCATCGAGAACTTTGTGCGGATCTCGATCATGTGATGTCCGCACTACTTGATGATCTGGAGCAACGCGGCATGTTGGAAAACACGTTGGTGATTACGCTCGGTGAATTCGGGCGGACTCCGAACATCAACGGGAGCCTCGGTCGCGATCACTTTGCCAGAGCCTGGAGTTGTTCACTTTCTGGTTGCGGAATTCGTGGAGGCGTTGCTTACGGAAAAACTGACGATGATGGGCAAACGGTTGCCGACGGAGAAGTGAACGCAGGCAATCTGTTTGCAACGATCTTCACAGCTCTCGGAATTGATCCTGAGAAAGAATATATGCTCGGTAGTCGACCTGTCCCTGTTGCAGACTTTCATTGTTCACCGATTGCCGAAGTTCTCGCGTAATCGAAATTTTCATTTTACCTCCTCTACCTTTTGTCTCCGTGAGACTTTAATTCAATGTCACAAACACCCAAGATCGAACGTACCGGTGAATGGAATTCGAAGGACATTCTCTTCTCTATCGCTCGTCTACCTGAGACAGAAAAACTCTTCATCGGCAGTTCGGACTTTCGCGTGTATGAGTTTGACGTTTCGATAGAGAAACCGGAACGCGTCGAATTCACTGGTGATGGACACCAAAGTTATGTGACCGGGATGACGCTCGTGGGCAAAACGCTGGTCACGGGAAGCTATGACGGTGAACTGATCTGGTGGAACATTGACGAGCGCGCAGAGCTGCGGCGGCAACCTGCCCATGATCGCTGGATCCGGAACGTCATTTCAACGCCAGATCAGAAACGGATCATTAGCGTTGCTGATGACATGCAGTGCAAAGTTTGGGACAGCAATACAGGTGAGTTGCTGAAATCTTTCACCGATCATGCGGAATTGACGCCACACAACTACCCTTCAATGCTCTACGCAGTTGCAGTTTCGGCAGATGGTCAACACATTGCGACCGGAGATCGCACTGGTCACATTGCAATTTGGGAAGCCGAGACTTTTGAAAAAATCGGTGAAGTCGAAGCGCCTGGTATGTACACATGGGATCCGAAACAGCGGCGTCATTCGATTGGCGGAATCCGCAGCCTCACTTTTTCTCCAGACGGAGTTCACCTTGCCGTTGGCGGCATCGGGAAGATTGGAAATATCGACCATCTCGGTGGACCATCGCGGCTGGAAATCTTCCGTTGGGACTCCGACGACGAACCGATTTTGATTGAGGATGAATCGAAGAAAGGGCTGATCGAGCAAATTGTCTGGCGTCCTGATGGCAAGACCCTTTTCGGTGTGGGTGGTGACCACAAAGGATTCGTGAATCTTTACGACACAGAAAAGGGCGAACTCGTCGCTCAGGAAAGTGGCAGTGGTCACATTCATGCCGTCAGTGTTGATTCTTCATTCACAACTCTTTTTACCGCCGGTCACAACCGTATTGAACGTTGGAGACTTGCCGACGATGAGCCTGCTGAGTCATAATCAACTCGACTGGACACATCATCATTCAGAAAAGCTTGTTCGTAGCTGAGTTCATCAGAATTCAGACTCAATCGGTCCTCATCTACAAGGTTAGAGTTCGCTATGCGTCAATCCCTCTTGATTTTCTCAATCTGCCTCACTCTCTCTTCATTGGCTTACGCTCAGAAGAAAAGTGTGAATCCGGGAATCAATGATTCTTTCAAAGAACCAAAAGTTGATCAGTTCGTCGAACGCTTTGAGCGAGAAGGACGAGAAGTTTACGATCATCGACAGAAGATCATTCAAACAGCCGAAATCAAACCTGGAATGACGGTCGCGGACATTGGAGCTGGAACCGGTCTGTTCACGCGTCTGCTCTCAAAAGAAGTCGGAGCGGAAGGGACAGTCATTGCCGTCGATATCGCAAAAGAATTCGTCGATCACGTCGTCTCCACCAGTCGAGAACAAGGTCAGAACAATGTTCGTGGACAAATTTGCAAACAGGACTCTGCCGAACTGCCGCCGGAGTCGATAGACGTTGCTTTCATCTGTGACACTTATCACCATTTCGAGTTTCCATACAAAACAATGCGCTCCATTCATCGCGCACTCAAGCCGAATGGTCGCGTTGTTCTTGTTGAATTCCATCGGGAAGAAGGGAAGAGTTCCGATTGGATTCTTGGTCACTTGCGGGCCGGGCAAGATGTCTACGTGAGCGAGATCAAGCGGGCCGGGTTTGAAGTCGTCTCCGAAGCAGATTTCATGGAAACATCGTACATGATGACGTTCAAGAAATCGGCCGGGACAACAGAGCGTGGACATACCACCGATACCCTTGATGATCTTCGAGCAGGGCTGAAGGATCAAACGGCGATCCTGATCGATGTGCGTGAACAACGTGAATGGAACGCCGGTCATCTCAAGCAGGCGTCGCTCTTCCCTCTCAGCGACATGCAGGACCGCGAACTCAAAGGGACCGTTGGTCAGCTCAAACTTCCGAAAGATCAAATCATCTACACACACTGTCGTTCTGGAGTGCGTTCGGTATCAGCAGCTCAATTGCTTCGAAAATCAGGTTACGACGCTCGCGCCCTGAAAGCTGGATTCGTTAATCTTTCGAACTCTGGTTTTGAGCAAGAATAATCGGTAATGCGCTCTCAAGAGAATGTGCGATCGCGCATAAAAAAACGTCGCGAATGAGAACCACTCGCGGCGTTGGAGAAGAATGGAAGTTGACGTTTTGATTGCTCTAAAACGCCTGCACGGCTGGAACAATGTTCGCAGTCGTTTGCGTTGAGATGTTCTGGAACGGGGTTCCGTTCGCCGCCTGCTGAACTGGCATTTGTGTTCCATATTGAACGGGGGCCGCTGGTAACATGACCTGCTGTTGACTTGGAAGATACTGTGGCTGCGGCGGTGCTGCATACGGTGACGTTCCAAACTGCGGTGCTGCGGTGGGAACCGGTTGATGTTGTTGTGAGATGAATTCCTGCGGGTAGTAAGCCGACGGATTCGTACTACTGGTTGGTGCCGGGAGTTCGGGGAGAAGTTGCGGTTCTCCGCCGGGAACGTTTGGTGGAATGTACTGCTGCGGAGTTGGAACTCCCTGAGTCGGTGTCCACGTTGGTCCAGCAGGAGTTGGCTGCTGATATACCGGAGTTGCTGCCATGGCTCTTGGGGCGATGACGGGACCGCCCATCATCGTTGGATCTTGTTGTGGCATGACTGTAGCCATCTGCATCGAAGGTGGCGTTCCGTATGGGTATCGCACCGACTGCATTTGCTGAGGCCCTCGGTATGCTGCCATTTGTTGCTGTGGAGGGTAATGCTGCGCTGCACGTCGTTGTTGACGGCCTGGCTTCATATCACGCATTGCCTGCGAGTAGTGCTGCTGCGCCGCCGCTTGATTTCCTTCTTGCTGGTACATGTTCGCCGCACTCATTTGAGCACCTGAACTGTATGGCTGTGTATCCGCCCAAGCAGTCAATAAATCGCGAGCTTCGCCTTCACGCCCTTCATCGCGAAGCATCGACGCCAGGGAATGATAAGAAGGTTGATGGTTCGGATTGAGTGTCAACGCATGCTGATACATCATTTCTGCGTTTTCACCTTCACCCTCTTTCTCCATTGTGCGGGCAACATTAAATGCATAGTTCGCATTGTGCGGATCATCCATTAACGCTCGTTCAAATTCATACCGAGCGTATTCATAGTTACCTTTATCGTAGTAACGCCTGCCTGAACGGTTCATGACATAGCCATTCATCGATCCGCAACCACACAAAGTCGACGAAAGGAACACCCAGAGCAGTCCGAAAATGACCAGACTAAACCGGTAGGCGATCCTGCCTAGAGTTGTGTTTGTAGTGATCTGATGACTATCAATGTCAGATTTGTCCATCGTGGACAGGTAACCAGTTCTCATGGTAATTCCCTTAGAGCAGGTTGCTCTTTCCAGTGCCCGCAGAATCCTGATTTCAACTGATGAAACGCTGGTTTCCACGTGGCAGATCGTACCAACCCATTTCAAAAGTGCATAAGCTTCTTACACCCGATTGATGGTGGGACCACGAAACTAAGTCATCTTCCAGAATTTTGGCAGATTGATTTGAAGTTTCAGTCCGAATTGGCCGAAGGGAGACAATTTCACACCCCGTAAGCGGCAAAAACTGCGCATTGGAGGTAGCGTAGCGGAACCTGAGCAGGCATCATCTGGAATCGATGCCGTTCATGAGTCAGTCAGTTCACGTTTCGCTCAGCCCATAGAATGGCTATTGCTTTTCAGATTGATGCTTGCGTTCTATCTCGTGGAAGTCAGCGTTTTGACTAACAGGAACCATTTTTCGCGGGCACAGGAAGGAGCAATCTGTTCTAGTTCAACCCCTGTACAAATGCTTACGCATCTGTGTTTTTTCGAACTGTTGTCCCGATTTTCTCTCCCTGAATTGCTCGAAGAATGTTCCCAACGACTCCAAAGTTGAAGACTTGTATCGGGATATTATGCTCCATGCAGTGGTGAATTGCCTGGGCATCCATGACTTGAAGATTCTGCTTCAGAACATCCTGAAAGCTGATTTCAGAGTAGCGAACGGCATGTGGATTTTTTGCAGGGTCTTCAGAGTAGACTCCATCCACTTTAGTTGCCTTCAAAAGGATATCCGCTCCAAGTTCACGTGCGCGGAGTGCAGCGGCAGTATCTGTGGTCACGAATGGACTTCCTGTACCCGCTGCAAGAATGACCACTCGACCTTTTTCGAGATGACGAATACACCGTCGGCGGATGAACGGTTCCGCAACTCCTTCCATGCGAATTGCAGATTGAACTCGCGTTGGAACGCCGACATTCTCCAGTGCGTCTTGTAGGGCGAGAGCGTTAATGACGGTGGCCAGCATTCCCATATAATGTGCAGTTGAAGCGTGAATCGCCGCACTGACTGCTGAGAATTGTTTTCCACGAAGAATGTTTCCGCCACCACATACGATCGCGAGTTGGGTTCCGGTTTCCGCCACGTCCTTGATCTGCTGAGAAATCTGGGCAACCTCGGTCATCGAAATTCCGCTTTCCCGCTCACGGCAGAAGCTCTCTCCGCTGAGTTTAAGGATAACCCGCTGATACTTAGCAACACCAGACATTATCTCACCTGCTCATTCTGTAAAAAGAAAAACAGCGAGTGAGACCACTCGCTGTGAAAATGATTTTCAATCATGTACAGAGTCTATCAAAACATTCGAAGCGCAGGCTACTTAAGGAAGCTGAAAATCCCGCTCTTTTTCTTTTCGTTTCTATCTGCACCATCATCCTCAGAAATCGATTCATCGATTTTGGCAGCGAGTTGTACAATCGCGCGGGTGATCTTGGCTTTCGGGAACTCCGTAATGAGGGGGACACCGTTGTTTCGAGATTCGATCACCGGAGCATATTCATTGGGGATTTGCCAATAGACTTCACGTCCAATCGTATTCAGAGCCTTACTGAGGCTGATTTGAGTATCTCCCATCCCAATACGATTCACGATGATGCGAACTTTGTCATTGAGTTCGCGTTCTTCTAGAAACTGGTTAATTCGGACGACATTCCGGAGACAAGGGAGATCGAGTTGAGTCACAAATAAAATCTGATCCGAAACCTCCATCGCAGCTAAATCCATCGGTGAAAACGACTTGGTTGTATCGATGATCAGATGCGTAAAGGTCGCTCTGAGCAGCGCGATCACCCGTTGCAATTCATCGGGAGACATGGGCGCCTTCTCTTCCATATGAACTGGACGTGGTAAAAGAAATGCTCCACTGGCATGCTGCGTCAATGATCGCTTTAACATCGAATAGTCGAGTCGATTGATGTTTTCTGCAACATCTTGGATCGTGTAGTCGGGAATAATGTCCAGCCAGACGTCTGCATCTCCCAACGCCAAATCCAAATCCATGATAGCAACACTGTTTTCCTCGTCGGCGGCCAAAGCACAACCAAGATTCACAGCAAGAGATGTACAGCCCACACCCCCACTGGCTCCAATAAGCGTCATCACTTTCGTGGATTTGCTTTTTCCGTCACGACCGCTTCCGATGCTCTGAATGCGGTCGAGGGCTGCCATGAAATCATCGAGATTCAGTGGCTCACTCAAGAACTCTTTCGCCCCATTGCGCATCGCCTGCAGAATCAGAGAGCCTTCTTGAGATGAACTGACCACAAGAATTTGACACTCTGGAGACTGACTGTGAACCTCAGAAACCGCTGCCAACCCTTGCTGCGGGTCTGCATCAAGAGAGATCAAAGCGATATCGGGTTGAGTCTGAGTGATAATGTCCGTAAAGAATTCGTATCGCGAACACTCAGCTTCCAGCCAGACAGAATCAATACTCAATAGGAGGTTCTTAATCGAGTTCCGCGACGCATCTCGCGGGTCGACCATCGCCAACCTGACAACATCATTCATTTTTGAACTCCTCTAACACACATCAATCTTTAGCCTTGTTGTCGTGAGTCTGTTCAGTTTCATAACGGACGATTCATCTCGTAGAAATGAATCGTCCTCTTTGATGAAACTGAATGGAATCCGTCAATGTCAAAGACATGCAAAACTTTGCCCAAGATTCCACTTATCTTCCAAACCAGGAAGCGCGTCGTTGACTCTTAGGGAGAGTTTTTGACTCGGTCTCCTGCTTTGACGTTGTTGGCTCAATTAACCCAAGCTGCTTGTTCTCAGAGGTAATTGTTGCGTTACTTGCAGCCTCTGAACGATCAACTTTGGTCGTAATCTTGAATTCAGCTGGTCGAACTGATCGGTTGAAAGGGTTCATTCCACCAACAGCTTGTATTGAATCCTGCCGTTGTTCATTTTGTGCAGGATCGATTACGGCACTCGGAGGAACCTGAGGCTGTACGGAATTAGGCACATATCCAGGTTGAATGAGTTGATCTTGGCAAGGGCCATATGGGTTACATTCAGGACCATACAGAGGAACTTCAAGCAATCCATCCAAGTACAATTCGTGGTCGGTGGGAGCGTCTGTGTGGAAGCCTGGACCACCTGGTGGTACTTGTCCTGGTGCCATGGGAGCAACCATTTGTGGAGTGACCAGAATGAGCAATTCCGTCTCTCCATCCTTGTACGTTTTTCGACTAAATGCTGCCCCAATCCAAGGCAGTTCGCCCAGGAACGGAATTTTCTGAGTGGTACCTGTTCGTGCTGTCGAAATTAATCCACCAATCATCAGTGTTTCACCAAATCTCATTTCAACCTGCGTATTGACACGTCGGACTGTCAGACCTGGGACAACAAATCCATCAACACTCACGGCGTTGCTCACATCGATGGCACTAACTTCAGGTGCAATATCTAGGCGAAGCCGACCGTTCCCGAGTACTATCGGAACAGCTTCCATACGAACACCAAACTGTTTCCATTCAATTGAGGTCGCCCCAACCCCTTGTGGAACAAGAACCGGAAACTCACCCCCAGAGAGCATCGTTGCTGGACGCCCGCTCGTCGTGACGAGGGTCGGCTCAGCCAAAACTTTAGCCAAAGCTTCCGTTTGAAGTGCTTTCAAGAATCCTCGAAAAATGTCCGAGCTTCCCGTGATTGCGAATGTAAGTTCTGCGTCTCCGGCACCAGCCGTGATCGCGGGAGGACCACCAAACGGTGCTGTCATTGCGGAAAGAGGGGCGATTCCACCAGGGGTGCTGGCGACAGCATACTGCTGACCGAGTGCCAAAAAATTGAATCCGAGATCCCGAATCTTTGATCTCTGAACTTCCATAATCTTAACGTGCAATTGAACCTGACTGACTCCACCGACGTTCATTTGAGAATGAACGATTGGGTAGAATTGTTCGGCAACATCAATGATCTGCGGAATCTGCGTCGGATCGGTCACCCAACCTCGCAAGACGACTCCGTCTCGTAAGCCGATCGCTTTCACAGACGTTCCCGGGAACAACCGTTCAAGATAAGATTGCAGTTCTCGGGTATCTGGTTCGACAAAAAGCTCAATGACATAAACTGAGTCAAATTCGTCGATGAGTTTAAGAGTCGTGACACCGGGACTTTCAGCGCGAAGGCGGATCCGGTGAGGTGAAAGAGCATTTACAGAGAGCGTTTGAGCATTGAATCCATCAACGATTTTGATGCGATTCGCCAATTCAACCACACGCGTATCAAGATGAATCATCTTGATAGTTGTCGCAGGAGAAACGATCTGGAAAATCTCTTCTCCAGGTCTGACTTCATCAACCGCTGCCTCTTCAGGTTGGGCGTGGAGAGGAGAGACCACCATGACACAGGCAATAATGACTATGTAACGGTGAATCCATTGGCAACAACGTTTATCGAGATTGGGCATCCTTGCACCTTAGGATCTGCGCCGAACGTCGACAGCGTGACTCAGGAAATCCTAGCCACGCTCTCGTGTCCGACAAAATTCATCCAATTGAGTCTCGCCACCGAGAGTTCAGCGGCAAAACGTGGACATCAATGTCCGTGAACGGAGTGAACTCTCACTGTGAGACATGTCAGCACTCGAACGAAATTCGAGAGAGAACAAATCAAATGAGCCACTCACTCCTAAAACAGATTGTGAACGAAATAGTCTGGTCTAATAATTTTGGTCAGTCCTCTGACCTTATAAATTGCCTTTGAGAAGAGAGCGAATCGTTTCTGCAACAGGATTCACATCCTCTGATTGTGCAGTCGCTTCCTCTGTGGCAGTTTCTTCAATTTCAAATTCGTGTGGTGTGGAATTGTTGCCATTGTAAACCTGGATTGTCCACTTCGGCTTTTCTTCTACAACCACTTTTTGTGGCAACGGTTCAATTTTGATTTCTTCGATGAGTGCTATAGCAGTCTCTGGCTCTTTTGCTTCGGGCTCACCTTTGGTTTCGAAAAGTGGGCTTTCGAATGCATCCGCGAATTCTCGGCCTTCATAAAGAGGCTGTCGGTCATTGATCCCAAGTGTCCCTCGCAATTCTTCGAACAAATCTTCATCGATGTCTTGAATTTGAACAAACTCGTCATCAGTGACGTTCCGCCAAGACAAACTGAGATTTCCTTTTCGCTCCGCCAGTTTCACGTAATTTACCTGCTTAGGTAAAAGCAGTAACGAAACGTGTGATGTTCTTCCAGTTGAATCACTCGCCTTAATCTGATCGGCCGTTCTCGCATCCGTTGCAAAAACTTCCACATACTCCAATAACGTTTTCTGCATTGTTGTCGATGTTCGACCTTTTCGAGTTTGATATGTCACCAACACATCTACTCGATCACCAGGCGAAACTAAATTACTTTGAGTGTTTGATTCGTCCACAGGGATCGTGATCACTCGCATTCCCGTCGGAATCTTGATCGAATTTCCTGTTCCTCCAGGCTCGGTCAATTTCGACAGAGTGATAACATCACCGGCGAAAAGGGGAGTACGTGCTCCTCGTTCTGCATATTGTTCAACTGTTGAAATTCTCTCTTCCTCAGGCGGAAGCGAATGAATCGGAACTTCTTTGAATGTTACGATTTCTTCGGTCAAAACCTTTCCAGTTTCAACATTTGCCAAGGCCACTAAAACTAATGCAGTTTCAACCTTTTCTGCCTGATTATCTGACATCGCTTGCTGAACTCCGAACATCGCAATCAATCCGCAGCCTCCGGCAACGGCCAACAACATGAGTGTTTTCGGTTTCATTTTGGAGATCTCCGATTTTAGAGCAGTTCTCTCCTCGACCGGAATCCACATGTCTTTGGAGTGGATCGGCAGATGGTGACAGCCTGCTTCAATCTATGAGGGTTGTGATAATTGATTTGGTCGTAGCGTCTGAAGCACATCTGTGAAAAGTTTCCCCAGAGTACCCAATGTTTCAAATTCAAAGACCATATTTTTTGTGCCAGCCTTTGAACTTGAGTTGAATTAGTAAATCATTCCGGCGTAGAGGAAGTAACCAATCGATCCGATGCAAATCGGGATCCCGTAAGGAAGCAGCAACATTCGAGGTTTACGTTCGGCGGCAATTTCTGCGAGTTTCTTCGGATTCTTCACAGACATCCACTCGGTTGCGATCATCAGGAATTGACCATAATGCTTGTCCCAGGCTTTGCGAGTCAAAACCATGACCACAGCCATGATTGCTCCGACGACGACTGTCGCGACAAAGGCATACCATGTCACGGCAGCACCTAACCAGGCACCAATTCCTGCCATGAGTTTCACGTCACCGGCACCCATGCCACCAACGGCGTAGAGTGGGAGTAGTGTTAACAGGCCAACTGTCATTCCCAAGAGACCTGCACCGAGGCCTTCAAGCCCACCAATCCAGGTACTGTAAACGAGACCGGAGAGAACCATCGGAAATGTGATCCAGTTTGGAACTCTGAGTTCTTTTCCATCAATGTATGCTGCGACGACAAGTACAATACAAACGAATTTCACGTGCCAATTGTCGAGGAGAAGTGTTTCCCAATCCATGTTATTGAGCCTTTTAGAAGTTTGAGGGGGAGTCAAGTTCTTCCGCCAAGTGCAATCGCCTGCATCAGAAATGTCATTAAACCCATCACGACAACTGGGATCATCTCGAACAGCGGAAAAGTTCCGAAATCAATCCAGATGGGAATCATGATCAAATCCTGTGGGAGTCCGTCAATCAGACGGTGCAAGTGATTGAAGTGTTTCAGTTGTGAAAAGACAGGTAACCGCCCGGCCAGATTGAACTCCAACCGGGCGGCCAACCCTGTCTCAAATCAGTGATCTTTCGATCATTGATTAGCTAAGTTCATCTTTGATGTCGTTGAAACGAGCAGATGCGTTTGAACCGACAGCACTAATGGCAGTCAGACAAACAATCACGATCAAAGCAAGCATGACTGCATATTCAACTGCAGTTGGGCCGTCTTCAGAAACGAGGAAATTCTTTACGCTTTTTGTCAAGTTCTTCATCTTCTTCTCTCTCTCTTGTTCGACCAAGCTCTCACATTCGGTCGATATTGGATGGATCAGCTCGATCTCGAACTCCCGAGAGTCTGGCAGCTAATCCGGATTCCTAGGTGGATATCTTTGCGTCTCTGACTTCATTCCCTTGCGGGCTTCAGCGTGTCAGTTTTGAAGACACCCAAACCTAGGTCACAGGAAAAGACACGCAAATTTTACTTGAACGAATTTTCGTTTTTTTTGGATTCGGTAGTTTTGGGGACTTTGGGGACACCCAGAAATGGCAGAAAAACGCGTAAATTACTCACGCCGCTTGAAATTCTTCAGTGAAAGAATTTGTGATCGGACCGACATGACATTCAAGAAGTAGCTGACAGCGAAGTACGGAAACACAAGATCGGTGCTTTGAGGACCATCACATTCGTTACAACACCATCCCGACAGAGTGTTCATGTACTCATCCTCATTTGTGATCACTAAGCTTAATCATTCCGCTTGCCAAACTTCTCATGTCGAGCTTGAACACGAAAAAAGCCTGCTCGCCGAAAAGAGAAGCGAGCAGGCTCTGATTTTAAATGTTCAGGCGAATTTACTTCACGGGAACTTCTTCACCCGTCTTACTGTTCTTGATGAATGCCGGTCGTGCGCGTTCGCCTTTCGCAGCGCCGATTTCACGAACCCAGATATTGCGGAACCTCACCGGGTTTCCATGATCCTGAAGTCGAATCGGTAGCTTATCGGCGTGCTTCGTGTACCCAGGAGGACGATGGTACGGCGTGTCTCCCTGAAGTTCAAAGTGATTCAGAACAAGAACACCGTTATGCAGCGCCGTAATATATGCAGGTGACTTCAGCGTACCATCTTCATTGAATCGCGGTGCGCTCCAGACAATGTCATACACATTCCATTCCCCCGGAGGTCGCGTGACATTCACTTGCGGAGGCGTCTGTTTGTAGATCCCTCCAGCTTGTCCATCGAAGTAGGTTTTGTTCTTGTACGAGTCGAGAATTTGAATCTCATAGGTGTTCATCAGGAAGACACCACTGTTGCTTCTCCCCTGCCCTTCCCCTGTCGGAGGCGTTGCAGCGGACCACTCAATGTGCAGCTGGCAATCCCCGAAGGCAGCCTTGCTGGTCACATCTCCTTTTCCGGCGACCATCACTCCGCCATCGAGTTTCCAATTGTCCGCGTTATTCCACGCCGACAAATCACCTCCACCTAAAAGAACAACTGCATCCGCAGGAACACCATTTTTCCCAACGGTCACAACCTTCGGCTCTTCCCATTTGATTCCATTGAGATATTCATCCGCGTGCAATGAAGACTGGACAAGCACAACAATCAGTCCGAAGCAACAAGAAATGGATTTCACAAAATCCTCCTTAAGATAGAAATACTTGATAAACGCCATGTAAAAACGACGATCAACTCGGTCGAGTCTGTACATTTAAAGTCTACAAAAAGCGACAAGCAGATGCGCTTCATGTGAAGAAATTTGGAAGCTCAAACGAGGTGATTCTTGCGGGGTCTGAGAAAAAACAGGTTCCATCAAATCAGCACAACAAAATCAAATCAATGCTGACTGATGATATTCACCTCTCCGTTTGCTACATTTGAGCAACTATTCCTCGTCATACATCACGAGAACGTCGTCGAAGCAGATTCAACTATTGTGGTGACGATTGCAATAAGCCACGAAACTTTGTTTGTCGACAAGTGTTGTAAAATTGTCCTTCCCCCCTCTCTGGAGTCAAAACCATGCCTCAATCCTCATCGAGCGTCACACGTCGTCACTTTCTTGAAGCCGCCAGCGTGACCGCCGCATCAGCGGCTTTCGCTCCTTCTCTCTTTGCTGCTCCAACAAAATCGAGCAAAGCCGAGACCGCCGTGCAGGAGTTTTACAAGTCACTGAGTGATCAACAAAAGAAACAAATTTGCTTTTCGTTCGATCATCAACTCCGCAAGAAAATCAATGCGAATTGGCACATCACCAAGCCGACCATCGGCCTCGACTTCTACTCAGACAAGCAACGCGTGATGATTGATCAGGTCATTCGTGGCATGACTTCCGAAGAAGGTTACGACCGGTTGCAGTTGCAGATGGATGAAGACGATGGCGGTGTCGACTTTTACAGCGTTGCCGTTTTTGGAGATCCTTCAACAGATAAGTTTGAATTCGAACTGACCGGTCGACACCTGACGCTACGCGCCGATGGAAACAGTGTCGCCAAAGCCGCTTTCGGAGGACCGATTGTTTACGGTCACGGTGAATCGGACCCCAAGCAAAATATCTATCACTACCAGACCCAGCAGACAAATGAAGTCTTCAAGGCTCTGGATGCAGGTCAAAGAAAGTTGGCGCTTCTACAAAACCCTCCTAAAGAAAACGCCGTCTCTCTTCAAAAGGCGAACGGAAATTTCCCGGGACTTTCCGTAGGCTCAATGAGCGCCGATCAGAAGAAACTCGTAAGCGAAACGCTGGACGTCCTGCTCGCTCCTTACCGAGACGAAGACAAGGCAGAAGTTCGCAGCATTCTGAAAAGCAACGGCGGAGTCGACAAACTTCACATGGCGTTTTACCAGAAGGGCGACCTCAACAACGATAAGGTCTGGGATATGTGGCGAATCGAAGCCCCCGGATTCGTCTGGCACTTCCGCGGCGCCCCGCATGTTCATGCCTACATCAACATCGCAGAAGTTTCATAGACGGTAGAATAGTCAGATTGCCCAGCTTTCTAACTGGGCTGACACAGTCGGTGGGAGGCTGCGGGTAAAGAATGTTCAAACTGCAGCCTCCCACGGCTGCGCCGGCTTGAAAGAAAATATTTCAAGGCCACCCAAGTGGCCTGCGATACAGTAAATAAGTGAGCATATCGTCTTTCCTGATGAAGAATTATCAATAACATCCCCATCAGTCACGAGATGCCCACATTTCCACCACGGCGCACATCATTTGTCGTTGAACCAATTTTCATTACCGATCGCCTTGATAGCGTGAGCGGTTACAAAACCAAGAAAGATGTTTTCTGATCATGTTGGAGAAATGTGTTCCATTTATCGTGTTTATTCTTGGAATTGGCTTGGCCACAAATAATGCTGCTGCCGCTACCAGAATAGTTTTTGATTTCGACATGCTGACCGACTGCGATGATGCGGGATTGTTGGCGATGGCGCATGCATTTGCCGACGATGGTGAAATAGAAATTTTGGCGACCATTCTGAATGGTAGCGACAACAATGACAAACACGGCGCGGTGGTGAGCGCGATTAACTATTACTATGGTCGAAAGCACATTCCGATTGGGGTGAGTAAGAGGCCGGACTCAAACATCCAGAACAAATCAAGCAGTTACTCAAAGCAGGTGTGGGATGAATTCCCACATGACGGTTTGCTCGATGTCGATAGGCCGGATGCGATTGATGTCTTTCGCGCGGCGCTCTCAAAATCCCCAGATAAAAGTGTTGTGATTATCGCCGTAGGGTTCATGATCAACCTCGAAGACCTGCTGAAATCACCACCCGACAAGATTGATCACAGAAATGGTGTGGATCTTGTAAAGGCCAAAGTGAAAGAAGCGGTGATTACCGGCGGTACGTTTCCAAGTGGCACTGGAG
>DAOUPA010000240.1 GCA_030626405.1 Planctomicrobium sp. | reverse complement strand
ATACAAGAAGCCGGAATTTGAAGTCACCATCAACACACCTGACAAACCGATTGAACTCGGTGAAACCGCCACCGCAACGATTCAAGCGAAATACTTCTACGGTGCCCCGGTAACGAATGCGAAAGTGAAATTCAAAGTCGAACGATCTACGCACGACTCGCGCTGGTATCCCAACGACCGCTGGGACTGGCTCTACGGCAACGGCTACTGGTGGTTCACATCGGATTACAGTTGGTATCCCGGATTTTATAAATGGGGCTGCTTCGCACCGCGACCGTTCTGGCAACACTGGAATCCGAATCCGCCTGAATTGGTCCTCGACCGTGAAGTTGAAGTTGGAGAGGACGGGACCGTGGAATTCGAAATCGACACTGCTCTCGCCAAAGCACTGCACGGCGATCAAGACCATCAATACAAAATCACCGCCGAAGTGACAGACGCATCGCGGCGAACAATTGTCGGCACCGGCAACGTTCTCGTCGCTCGTGAACCGTTCAAGGTCTTTACCTGGACGAATCGCGGACACTATCGAGTTGGCGATACCATCACCGCGAACTTTCAGGCACGCACGATGGCAGGCAATGGAGTTGAAGGGACCGGCAAACTGAAGTTGCTGAAAATCACTTACGAAAACGATGAGCCGAAAGAAACACTTGTCGAAGAATGGGACCTAAACACCGATAGCGCCGGTCGTGCCGAACAAAAGATCAACGCAACGACCGGTGGTCAATACCGTCTCGCTTATTCTGTCACAGCAAACGGTAAAACAATCGAAGGTGGCTACCTGTTCGTCATTCGTGGCGATGGATTCGATGGCTCAGACTATCGTTTCAACGCTCTGGAACTTGTCACGAACAAGAAAACATATCAGCCGGGTGAAAAGGTCGAGGTCTTAATCAACACCAACCGCATCGGCTCAACCGTCTTACTCTTTGTCCGACCATCAAACGGCGTCTACTTGGGCAAACCCCAGGTTCACCGCTTGGCAACAAAAAGCAAGACCGTCATAATCAATGTCGCCCAAAAAGATATGCCGAACTTCTTCATCGAAGCAATCACGATTTCCGATGGGGAAGTTCACACCGCCGTGCAGCAAATCGCTGTGCCACCTGAAGACCGCGTGATCAACGTCGAAGTCCTCCCCAACGAAGAACGCTACCTCCCTGGTGCGGATGCGGAAGTGCAAGTCAAACTGACCGACGAAACCGGAGAACCGTTCGTCGGGTCCGTTGTCATGTCCGTCTACGACCGGGCGGTCGAGTACATCTCCGGAGGTTCCAATGTCCCTGAGATTCGCGAGTTCTTCTGGAAGTGGAAACGCAACCACCGCCCGAACACGGAACACAATCTCAGCCGCTACTTCGGTCTCCTCCTCAAGCCGGGAGAGATGTCGATGTCCAACATCGGTGCTTTCGGGAACGAAGTCGCGGACGCGGATGAGAAAGAAGCAGATTTCGGTCTGGCGCAAAAGAATAAAGGCCTCGGCGACAGCAGCAGAATGATGCGGAAGTCTTCTGGGGCACCGATGCAAATGGCTGCCACTGCGGAAGAGATGGTGTTAGATGATGCTGAATCTGCTGCACCTGGTGGTGGCGGGGGTTTCGGGGGTGCTGGAGCAAAAAAAGCTCAGTCACCGCTGGTTGAAGCAGTTGTCCGAGAGAATTTCGCCGACACCGCGTTCTGGAATGCTGATCTCATGACCAACAAGAACGGAATTGCCAATGTTTCCTTCGTCATGCCGGAGAATCTATCTGCCTGGAAATTACGTGCCTGGGGGATGGGACATGGCTCGAACGTTGGAGAAGGCACAACCGAAGTCGTCACCGCGAAGAACCTTGTCGTACGACTTCAAGCTCCCAGATTCTTTGTCGAGAAAGATGAAGTTGTTCTCTCCGCAGTCGTGCATAACTATCTCAAAACTGCCAAGGACGTTCAGGTTGCTCTGGACCTTTCTGGAGAAACCCTGAGCTTACTGTCCGAGAATGACCGGCAGCGAACGATCAACATTCCAGCTGGGAGTGAAGCCCGCGTTGATTGGCGAGTCAAGGCGATCACTGAAGGGACCGCAACCGTCACGATGAAAGCTCTGACCGATGAAGAATCGGACGCCATGAAAATGGAGTTCCCGGTCTTCGTTCATGGCTTCCTGAAAACCGAATCCTTCTCTGGAGTCATTCGCCCGAAAGAAGAGAACGGTAAACTCGTCTTCACCGTTCCCGAAGAACGCCGACCAGAAGAAACACGTCTCGAAATCCGCTACTCACCCACCCTCGCCGGCGCAATGGTCGACGCCCTGCCGTACTTGGTGGAATACCCATACGGCTGCACCGAGCAAACTCTCAATCGCTTCGTGCCGACCGTCATCACGCAAGGCATCTTGCAACGGATGAATCTCAACCTCGCGGATATTCAACAGAAACGAACAAACTTGAATGCCCAGGAAATCGGGGATGACAAAGAGCGCGCGACTCAATGGAAACGCTTCAAACGGAATCCGGTCTTCAATGAAGCCGAAGTTGCCCGCATGGTTAAGAAAGGTGTTCAAGACTTGACCGCGATGCAGAATTCCGATGGCGGCTGGGGCTGGTTCTCTGGCTATGGTGAGCGTTCTTACCCACACACAACTGCTGTCGTCGTGCATGGTTTGCAACAGGCACAGAAGAACGATATCGCGATTATTGACGGCATCGTCGAGAAAGGAATTGCCTGGTTAAAGAAATATCAAAACCGGCAAGTCGAACTCCTTCAAGAAGGCGACCGTCACGCAGATAACCCGAAACGAAGGAAGCCGTACAAAACTCAGACATCAAATATTGATGCGATGGTCTTCTCCGTTCTTGTTGACGCAAAAGTTGCGAACAAGGAAATGCAGCGGTTCCTCTACCGCGACCGTCTCAAGCTCAGCCTGTACTCACAATCTCTCTTCGGGCTGGCGTTAGACACGCTCGGCGAAGACAAACTGCGAGACATGATCGTTCGCAACATCGATCAGTTCGTGAAAGTCGACAATGAAAACCAGACTGCATACATCGACCTGCCGAACAACGGCTACTGGTGGTCCTGGTACGGCAGCCACATCGAAGCGAATGCTCACTACCTGAAACTTCTCGCTCGCATCAATCCACAAGACCCGAAAGCTGCCGGGCTGGTGAAATATATTCTCAACAACCGCAAGCATGGAACATACTGGACCAACACTCGCGACACCGCGTACTGCATCGAAGCCCTCGCGGAATACCTCACAGCGACCGATGAACTCAGTCCCGAATTGACGGTCGAAGTCTGGGTCGATGGCAAACAAAAGCAAACGGTTGAAATCACCAAAGAGAATCTGTTCACCTTTAACAACTCCTTCGTCCTCGAAGGCAATGCTCTCTCCGGCGGCGAACATACTGTTGAATTGCGTAAGTCAGGTAAAGGTCCGTTGTACCACAACGCCTACCTGACGTATTTCACGCTCGAAGATTTCATCACGAAAGCCGGACTCGAAATCAAAGTCGAACGGCAGTTCTATAAACTCGTACAAGACGAAGAGGCAACTGCCACCGTTGCTGGCAGTCGCGGGCAAGTTGTCGACCAGAAGAAACTCAAGTACAAACGGATTGCACTGAAAAGTCTCGATGAAGTGACCAGTGGCGATTTGATCGAAGTCGAACTCGAAATTGAATCAAAGAACGACTACGAGTACGTCATCTTTGAAGACTTAAAAGCTGCTGGTACCGAACCTGTCGACCTGCGAAGTGGCTACACAAAAGATGGACTTGGAGCGTATGTCGAGTTCCGCGATGAGCGTGTCTCCTTCTTCATGAGAAGCCTCGCCCGCGGGAAACACTCCGTCAGCTACCGCCTGCGAGCCGAAATCCCCGGTCAGTTCAGCGCCTTACCCGCCAGAGCCTATGCGATGTATGCGCCAGAACTCAAAGCGAACTCGGACGAGATGAAAATTAAAATTGTCGACGCGGAATAGCGATTTGTGATGCTTTTGCCGTACACTTGAAGTGCACGATTAAACCTTTGAACGGCATTAACGATGAAATTATCGCTTCCGCTCTTACTAGCGTTTTTGTTCGGCGTTGGTGATGCGATCTGCAACGCTCAAACAAAATCAACATTCCAAATCGCGACGTTCTCTGCTGATGTGACGATTCCGCTGAATCATCGCTGCATGGGGGTACTGCCGACGAAATCGAAGACGATTGTTGATCCTCTCGAAGCAATCGGTTTTGTTCTCATGGGTGCGGACAAACCGTTGGTTTATGTTGCGGTCGACTGGTGTGAAATTCGCAATGGTGCTTACGACCAATGGCGAGACGCTCTGGCAGCGGCGGCAGGAACAACTCGACAGCGAGTACTTGTCTCAAGTTTGCATCAGCACGATGCCCCAGTTTCCGATTCCGGCGCTGCGAAACTACTGGAAGATGTTGGGCTGAAAGGGGAACTCTACGATGAAGAGTTCCATCAGAAAACGCTTGATCTGGTTGCGGCAGCTTTGAAGAAGGGTCTGGAGCATCCAGTCCCTGCCACGCACTATGGAACAGGCAAAGCACGTGTGGAGAAAGTCGCCTCGAACCGCCGCATCGTCATGCCGGATGGAAAAGTTACATTTTCGCGAGGGAGCCGTAGCGGAGGAAATGAACACCACAGCCAGGCTCCCGATGGTGAAATCGACGCCGATTTGAAAACACTCTCGTTCTGGAATGGTGAGACTCCCATTGTCGCGATTCACACCTATGCGACTCATCCGATGAGTTATTATGGTCAAGGCGAAGTTTCCGCCGACTTTGTAGGACTCGCCCGACGCAAAATGCAAAGCGACTTCCCGAACGTCAAGCAAATCTACGCTTCCGGATGTAGCGGAGATATCACCGCCGGGAAGTTCAATGATGGCTCCAAGGCTAGCCGCGTTCGGCTCACGGATCGAATTCATCAGGCAATGTTGTCCTCATGGAAAAACACGACAAAGCATCCGCTGGGACAAATCCAGTTTCGAAATACGAAACTGGAACTTGAGTACTTTGACCATGCTGCACTCAAGCCTGAACGTCTTCAGAAAGTACTGAACGATGAGTCAGTCCGTACGGAAGATCGCATCTTGGCAGCAATGGGACTTTCCAGTTCCGAACGCGTCGCAAGTGGTCAGGCAATTGATTTCCCCTGCATTGATTTCGGCGAAGCACAACTTGTGTTATTCCCAGGTGAATCATTCGTTGGATATCAATTGATGGCACAGCAGATGTCACCAGAGACATTTGTTCTTTCCATCGGTTACGGCGAATGCTGGCCTGGATATGTTCCCACGAACTCTGCTTTTGCGGACAATTTTCACGACAAATGGCTGTGGGTCGGTCCAGGTTCAGAGAACAAAGTACGCGCTGCCCTCCGCGAGGTTCTGTTGAATCGATCGCAAAAACAAAAACGCAAATGATCCCCAAATTAGGCTGGGACGAGTCCCAGCATTTCTCTCTAGCTTAAATTTCTTGACGACTTTTCATTGTCTATCAATCAAAGCGATAAACCAGACCCGTGCGTGGTGATCATTGGTGGTGGTCTCGCTGGGATTGCTGCTGCTACGGCGCTGGTGGGACATGACTTTTCTGTATCATTGTTTGAAGCTCGCAATCGACTCGGAGGGAGAGCGGGGTCGTATCATGATCGCGGGTCGGATGAAATTATTGACAACTGTCAGCATGTGAGCATGGGATGTTGCACGAACTTGCAAAAACTCTGCCGGTGTTTAGGAATTGAGTCCAATTTCAAGACGCAAACAGCACTGCGTTTCATCTCGCCTGGTGGTTCCATTACTCAGTTTTCTGAAGGCTGGCTTCCAGCACCGCTGCACTTGAGCGGAGCGTTTCTGCGGTTGCCGTATATTACTTTTTCTGAGAAGCGTTTGTTTGCCATTGCTGTTCGCTCACTGGCTAAAGCGGACGAACAACAGTTACGAGGTCAACGCTTTGCTGACTGGTTAAGAGAGCATCACCAGACGGAGATGCTGATCCGCCGCGTCTGGGAAGTAGTTCTCGTGAGTGCTTTGAGTGAATCACTCGAACGAATCGATGCTGCTTACGCACGTAAGGTTTTCGTTGATGGTTTTCTTACAAATCGGGAAGGCTGGCGAGTCGAAATCCCCGACGCTTCTCTTAATGATATTTATTCAAAGGCGACAGAATCGAAACTGGAGTCTCTGAGCGTTCGTGTGATTCAGCAAAGTCGCCTGCGGGCATTGCAGGTCGCGAACGGTTTGATCAGCGGTGCTCAATTTTCTGACCAAACTGTCGTCACTGCCGATGAGTTCATTCTGGCGGTTCCGCACCATCAAGTTGCTAAACTTCTTCCAGAGGAATTTACCAGTCATCCAACCGTTCAGTCGCTAGAGCAAATTGAAACCGCTCCTATTACGAGTGTGCATCTGTGGCTGGATCGCCGGATCACAGATGTACAACATGCAGTTTTTGTCGACAATTTGTCACAGTGGATGTTTGCACGCTCAACAACATCAAAAGAACAGAGCGATGGCATCCATCGCTATCAGATTGTCATCAGTGCCAGCCGGAATCTTGCCGAGATGAACAACGAGGAAATCGTTAAAGCCGTGGTGCAAGAACTTGCCGAAGTATGGCCAGATACCGTGAATGCAAAGATTGTTCATTCACGAGTGATTACAGAAAAGCGAGCAGTCTTTTCCGTCACACCTGGGGTCGATGAACTACGACCACAGCAGCAATCACCGATTTCCAACTTGCAATTCGCTGGCGACTGGACACAAACTGGTTGGCCTGCCACGATGGAAGGTGCCGTCCGTAGCGGATATCTTGCAGCCGAAAATGTTCTGAGAAAATATGGAATCACCGAACGTGTCCTCGCTCTGGATTTAAAAGTTTCGAAGTTGTCGAGGTGGCTGCTCGGTATCAGATGATGACCCATACAGACGCTCACTTTTCCCTTACCCCTCAACCCTAGCCCCTTGCCCAAACCGTGTCTCACCTTGATGCCAACGAACGTACCTGGGACCGTCTTGCGCGGGAGAATAGTCAGTTTGCGAATGTCGCGAGCGACGAGGAATGTGAACACCCGCTGCTCGCACTCGACCGACGCGGGTGGCTGCCTGGGTCGGTGAAAGGTTTGGACGTGCTTTGCCTCGCCTCTGGAGGCGGCTGGCAATCGATCCTTTATGCAGTTGCAGGTGCGAATGTGACAGTCGTTGACCTCAGTCCGGAAATGCTGAAACGTGACGATCAACAAGCACGAATTCGAAACGTACACGTGAAGACAATGCAAGCCTCAATGGACGATTTGCTAGAACTAGGAGACTCCTCGTTTGATATCGTCCATCATCCGGTGAGTAGTTGCTATATCCCGAAACTCAAATTTGTCTATCAGGAAGTAGCCCGAGTTCTTCGAGACGAAGGGTTGTACATCAGCCAGCATAAGCAGCCAACGAGTTTACAGATTGTAGAACGAGACCAACGCAATCGGTATGTCCTCGGAGTTTCATATTACCACAATGATCCGCTGCCAGCCGTTCAGGATACCGCCTATCGCGAAGAGGGATCGATCGAGTATCTGCATCGTTGGGAAGAGTTAGTCGGCGAACTTTGTCGTAGTGGATTCGTCATCGAAGATCTGAGTGAACCCCGACGGGGCGATCCGAAAGCCAAACCAGATGACTTTCGACATCGCGGAATGTTCACCGCACCGTATGTCCGAATGAAGGCCCGGCGAAAGGCGAGGGATGAAATCACTGAATCGAGTGGCCAAACAATTTGGACACCCGATTCCTGAAGGTCATCATGACTCACCTAATTACGCTGGCATTAGACCTTCGCGTATTGCGAATCGGGCAAGCTCGACGCGGTCGTGGATGCCAAGTTTCTGCATGATGCGATATTTGTGACTTTCGATGGCACGTTCTGAGAGCGTCATGATTTTGGCCACTTCCTTCACACTTTCACCACGCACAAGATGCCGCAGAACCTGCAACTGCCTAAGTGTGAGCGTGGAAAGGTAAGAGTGAGTTTTAACGTGATACTCCCCGGTGTTCCTGTCAAATTCGAGTCGCTCCAGTACTTCGTTTGAAAAATACTTTTCGCCCTGACAAACGGAACGTAAACCTTGAATCAGCAATTCCAGGGGTTCATTTTTCAAAACGAAACCTGAAATTCCGATTTTCATTGCGAAGTCAATGTAGATGTCGGCACCAAAGCTTGTATAAAACACAATCTTTGTTGCTGGTAGCCGGTGGTGGATCTGTTCTGCAACAGCTGTTGCTCCGCGACCTGGGAGTTCGAGCTCCATAATGACAAGATCAGGCACGCGCTCCATGACTTCAAAATACGCCTTGTCGGAATTCCCGACAGTTGCCACAACTTCGAACTCTCCGGTTTCATTCAGACGATTCCGCAGTGAATCGAGGATGGCTGGGTGCTCATCAACTAAGACAACTTGTTTTACAGTTGATTCCATTTCGAATCTCCTCGAGTTTCAAGTGGACGGATGAATACTGAACATTAAGATACCTGTTTAACAATCACCCCGACATTGAGTCAATGACATTTAGAGTGATACACAGCAGTTTGGACAGTTTCATCGCTTCACCGCCTCTCTGGGTAACAGAAGGGTCCGTTTTGCGAAAACAGGCGTTCTGTCATAAATATCGGTCTATTCAAAGGTTACGAATCACGATCATCGATGACGAAAGTTGTCTCGCCCGGTAATATGCCATAAATGAGAGATATCACTGCTGTGTCAACTTCTGACGGCGATACACGATTACGAGGCGATCCAGCAAGTAAAATTCAGTTGGTAAGATCACCAGACCTTGCCGTCTTGTTCATCGAAGACGTATTCTGATCCGGTGTCTTCCAAATAGTTCACTTAGAAAGAAAAGTTCCCTGATGGCATCGATGCGACGAAAAGTTTCGCTTGCGGTATTGCTGGCATTGATCGTCGCTTTGGGCGTGACGTTTTTCAAAGTGGTCGCCCCGTTCATACTGCCACTGTTTCTTGCTGGTGTCACAACAGTGGTTTGTCAGCCACTGTTTAAGTATTTTTTGAAGAGGACGAAAGAACGCATCTCGATTGCTGCCGCACTCACGACGGGCACAATCATGGCTTCGATTATGATTCCGCTGATCACTGGAATTCTGATCGCCTCGCTCCAACTCTATGCCTTTGGGTCAAAACTCACTGACGATACTCGCTGGATGTTGGCTTTTCAAAGCCCTGCTTCTTCCGAGACAAAGGAATGGACGAATGAAACTGAAACAGAAACAACGAGTAAGAGTGGAAACCTAAAGGGCGAATCGAATCTCCTTGTAGATAATGAACCTGCGGATTTGCGCGGTGAACAGAAGTTGTCGAATTCATCAATTGAGACTGCAGGGTCAGTCGGAACAGAGTCCTATCCAGAGAATTTAGGATTGACTGAGGAGAAAGAATCGGCAACTTATTTTGAGAGTAGTGTTGCCTATTTCAATTCGTGGCTTCCGAAGGAATTGCATCGCCAACCTGATGAAGTCGCAGGAGAAATTCGGAACCGCATGCAAATTGCGATGAACGACATCGGCGACCGCTCTCTCGGAAGGACAGCCGGAACCACTTTCGGAATTTTATCAGGTGCTGCCGGAGTGATCATCACTGCCCTTGTCGGTCTGATGATGTATGTCGTTGCGTTGTATTATTTTCTTGCTGATGGCACGACCTTATTGCTCGCTGCTCAAAATCTCATTCCGGTACATGCGAAGTACCAGCGTCAGCTTCTTGATCAATTTGCTCTCGTTGTCCGTTCCGTGGTCGTCGCGACATTTCTGGCGGCGTTTGCTCAAGGAGTCGCAACGACGCTGGCTCTCTGGTTTTTTGGATTCGATCACCTCTTTGTGCTGTTGGTTCTGGCATGTGTGTCGGCGTTGATTCCCATCGCAGGAACTTGTCTCGTGTGGGTGCCGTGTGCCATCATCCTTATTGCCAGCGGACACTGGGGACAAGCTCTCTTCCTGGCAATTTATGGAGCGGCTTTCGTCGGATTTCTGGACAATGTTGTCCGTACTTACGTTTTGAACAGCGGCACGAAGCTGCATCCGCTACTGGCGTTCATCAGCATCTTGGGAGGCTTGCAAGTGATGGGATTGTGGGGTGTCTTTATCGGTCCCATTGTTGCTTCGTGTTTGCATGCACTCGTGAAAATCTTCAATCACGAATTGTTTGAGCTTGCGAAAGAAAAAGATATGACCGAAGTCGCTGTGCCAACATGAGTGAAAACGGCAGGCCTGTTTCGTCAATCTATGCACT